>CAADGT010000099.1 GCA_900696595.1 uncultured Chloroflexota bacterium | reverse complement strand
GCGCAGGGTTCAGCGACGACGAGATCGAAGCCATGCTCGCCGCAAGACGTAAACAGCACAAAAGCAAACCCGCCGGGTTCTGTCCAAAGTGCGGCAAGCCTGTCCTCGCCGCCGATAATTTCTGCCCATCGTGCGGGAAGTCTTTGAAGTAATTGGTAATTGGTAATTGGAGATTGGTGATTGGTAATTGGTAATTGGTAATTGGTGATTGGTGATTGGAGATTGGTGATTGGTGATTGGTGATTGGTAGTTGGAGATTGGTATAGTTCTATTCACTACTCACTATTCACTATTCCCTATTCCCTATTCTCTAATCTCTATTCTCTATTCTCTCCTTTGAGGAATCATGACCTTACGCCACATCATTTTATTCGCGCTTGGCGCAATCCTGCTCGCCGCCTGTAACATGACTCTCGCGGCGGATGTCACGCCTCCGCCGGGATACGTCCCACCCACGCCGGTTCCAACCCTGGGCCCGCTATTCCCACATCAAGCGCCGGATGTCGAGAACGGCAAAGCCATCTACGCCGCAAAATGCGCGGCATGTCACGGCGAAAGCGGTTTGGGCGACGGCGAACAAAGCAAAGACCTGCCCGTTTCGGTCATCCCCATCGGCCTGCCCGAATTCTCGCGCGACGCGACGCCCGCGCAATGGTACGCCGTCGTCACGCAGGGCAACCTCGAACGCTTCATGCCGCCCTTCAACAGCCTGAGCGATCAGGAACGCTGGGACGTCGTCTCCTACGCGCTCACCCTGCACGTCACGAACGAACAGATCGAACTCGGTAAAACCCTGGTCGAACAAAATTGCGCCGATTGCGCGGAAACCTTCGCCAATCTTGAAACGATGTCGGCCTTATCCGAAGACGATCTTGTAAAAATCATCCGCGAAGGGAACGACAACCTGCCCGCCTTTGGGAGCGGATTCAGCGAAGAAGAAGCGTACGCCGCCGCGGCATTTATCCGCGCGTTGACGTTTGCGCCTCCTCCCCCGCCCGCAGTTGAATCAGCGACCCAGACTCCCGTCGCCGCCGAAGCGGGGACTGCAACAGAAAACGCGTCCCAGCCTGAAGGGACGCAGGAGGCGGGCGCGGGCGTCATCAAAGGTCAAATCGAGAATCGTTCCGGCGAAACGCTTCCATCCGATATAAAAGTCACGCTTCATGGATTCGATCACGGCGCAGACCCGGGCGCGGGCCCGACCGAGTTCCTGAACGAACAGGGCGCGGTTAACGCCGACGGCAGTTATATCTTTGAAACCACGCTTGTCGAAAATCAAATTTACATCGTCGAAATAACGGTCAACGGCATCGCCTATAAATCCGCGATGGCGGTCGTCCCGGCCGCGGCGACCGAATTGACCATCGAGCCGATTGTCATTCACCCGGTCACGGACGACATCGGCGTTTTGAAAGTGGAGGAACTGCAAATCTACTTCGATCTCGCAAGCGAAGAGGCGCAGATCTTCTCGGTATATTTCATCCGCAACGACAGCGACCAGACGCTGACGATTGAAATGCGCGACGGGCAGACGATCCCGTTCATCTCGTTCCCCGAAGGCGCGGCCGGGCTGGGTTACGAAACCACCGACAGCAGCGCCGGGTTCGTCTCCACTGAAAGCGGGTTTGCCCTGCCGCCCAATGAAGAAGCGTATGGTTTAATTGCTTTTGCGTCCATTCCAAAATCGGAGAAAATCAAAATCGTCCAGCCCGCCATGCTCCCCATCGGCGCCGTCTCGCTCTATCTGCCCGAAGGCGTGAGCGCCGAAGGCGATACGTTGACGGACGGCGGCATTCAAGACTTGCAGGGCGCGAACTTCCACGTTTACACCGCCGCCCCGGTTGAAAAAGGCGGCGCGCTCGAATTCACCCTGAGCGGCAAGCCCGCCGCTGTGACCGAATCGCCGGACATCACCCAGAATCAGACCGTGTTGATCGGCGTCGGCGGGCTGGGCATTGCGCTCATCGCCGCCGGTGTCTGGATGTACCTGCGCGACCGGAAGAAACTCGATGAAGAAGACGAGGACGACGAAGACACCTTTGAAGACGCCGAATCGAATCTGGACGCCATCATCGCCCTCGACGATCTGCACCGCGCCGGAAAGATCGGCGACGAAGCGTATAAAAAACGCCGCGAAGAGTTGATGGGCGCGTTGAAGAGGAATTAACGTCATTGCGAGGAGGAGCGAAGCGACGACGAAGCAATCTCCCCGCAACAGCAGATTGCTTCGGGCAAAGAGCAAGAACGCCCTCGCAATGACGGAAAGATACCCATGATCGAAGTCAAAAAACTCGTCAAACGCTTTGGGTTGAAGACCGTCCTCAAGGGCGTGGATTTCAACGTCCAGCCGGGGGAGTTTGTGGCGTTGCTTGGGCCGAACGGCGCGGGCAAGACCACCTTCCTGCGGATTCTCGCCTCGCTCTCGCGCCCAAGCCTGGGGAGCGTCAAAGTGGCGGGATACCCGCTCCCGAACGAATCGGCCAAAGTCCGCGCAAGGTTGGGCGTCGTCTCGCATCTGCCGCTCCTTTATCCCGATTTAACCGCCGAAGAAAATCTCGACTTCTACGCGCGCATGTATGGAATTAACAATCGCCATGTACGAATTACCGAAGTCCTTCAAATGGTCGGGCTCGAACCCCGCCGCCGCGACCTCGTCCGAACCTTCTCGCGCGGGATGCAGCAACGGCTCGCCATCGGCCGGGCGATTCTCCACGACCCGGACGTTGTCCTCTTCGACGAGCCTTACACCGGTTTGGATCAGGACGCTTCTGAAATGTTGGATGAAGTTCTGCGCTCCGTCGCCGCAAAGGGACGCACCGTAGTCATGACCTCTCACGACCTCGCCCGCGCCGAAGACCTCGCCACCCGTTTCGATGTCTTATCCCGCGGAGCGATCGCCGCCTCCGGCACAAAGGACGATTTCAAAAACTCGAACCTGCTGGACTTTTACAGGCGGAGTTTGGAGAATAGAGAATAG
>CAADGT010000098.1 GCA_900696595.1 uncultured Chloroflexota bacterium | reverse complement strand
GCGGGGAAGCCTTCCGTCCACAACTTGAAGTGATGGATCAACGCCTCCATGCTCACGCCGATCTCCGAGCGCGGCGGCGGGACGAATTTACGATTATCCGAGCGGACGGGACCCATCGGCAGTTTATTCAACGCCTGCTCGACGATCCTCAGCGACTGGCGGAATTCCTCGATGCGCACCAGATAACGCGCATAGGTGTCGCCGTCGCTCAACACCGGCACATCGAAATCATATTGTTCATAACCGGAATACGGGCGGGCTTTGCGCAAATCCCAGTTCACGCCCGAGGCGCGAAGCGTGGGTCCCGTCACGCCGTAGGATAAGGCGACAGCCGGGTCCAGTTTGCCGATCCCCAACAACCGGTCAAGAAAGAGCGGGTTCTTCGTCAACAGTCTTTCATATTCATCAATGCGCTTCGGGAACATCTTGAGGAAATCGCGCACAGCCGTTTCAAATTCCACCGGCACGTCGCGCCACAAACCGCCCGGGCGGAAATACGTCGTCATCATGCGCTGACCGGAACATAACTCGAAAATATCGAGCAGGCGTTCGCGTTCGCGGAAGGCGTACAGGAACATGGACATCGCCGCAAGATCGAGCCCGAACGTGCCGACCCAGATCAGATGCGAAGAGATGCGCTGTAACTCAGCCAGGATCACGCGCAAAGCCTGCGCGCGCGGCGGCACATCCAACCCGACCAGTTTCTCCACCGCCATCACATAGGCGAGGTTGTTGCCAAGCGGATTCATGTAATCGAGGCGGTCTGTCATCACCTCGGCTTTTTGATACGTCTTGGCTTCCATGTTCTTTTCCACGCCGGTATGCAAATAGCCGATATCCGGCACGGCGTTGACCACGATCTCGCCGTCCAGTTCCAGCAACAGGCGCAAAACGCCGTGCGTGGACGGATGCTGCGGACCCATGTTCAACAGCATGGTCTCGCCCGTCAACGCGCGCTCCGAAACGAGATGCTTGAATTGTTCTACGCTTACTTCTTCGATTTGCGCCATGGTCATTCCTTTGCGTACGGCTTGCGCAGGTCAATCTCCTCATAGTTGAAGGAGAACTGCGGCTCTTCATAGCCGAGCGGAAAGTCTTTTCGTAACGGATGCCCCTCCGTGCCTTCGGGCATAAGAATACGGCGCGGATCGGGATGCCCTTCAAATTCGATTCCAAACATATCGGCGATCTCGCGCTCGCGCCACACGGCGGATTTATACAATCCCGTCGCAGTCGGGACCTTGGGCCGCCCGGCGTTGACAGGGACTCTCAACTGCGCCGATAGATTTTTCGTCACCGACGTGAGTTGATAGATCACATGAAATCTCGGCGAAGTTTGCGGGTGATAATCAATCGCCGTCTGCGCCGACAACAGTTCAAAATGGCGCTCGTCGCGCAGGAACGCCAGCGCTTCGACGACGCGCTCCGCCCCGATAAGGCATTGCGCCTCGCCGCGAAACTCTTCGACCGTCGCGCCGAATTTTTCCTGCAAATCTTTTACGATGGGTTCAAGGGATTTTTCCATAACACCGCTTTCCGTCATTGCGAGGAGCCCGAAGGGCGACGAAGCAATCTCAAGTCGCATTACGAGATTGCTTCGCGGCGCTGAAGCGCCGCTCGCAATGACGTAATCCTTTATTTTTTCTCCGCCAGTTTCATGGCGTTGACCTTCTCGTACAGCGTCAGCACGCCGTGAATCAACGCCTCGGGGCGCGGCGGGCAACCGGCTACATACACATCCACCGGCACGACCTCATCCACGCCCTGAAAGATGGCATAGTTATTGAAGACTCCGCCGCACGAAGCGCAATCGCCCATGGCGATCACCCACTTCGGCTCGGGCATCTGATCGTACAGGCGGCGCAGGACGGGTCCCATCTTTTTGGAACAGCGTCCCGCCACGATCATCAAATCGGACTGGCGCGGGCTGGCCCGCATCAGTTCCATGCCGAAGCGGCTCATATCGTAATCGGAAGCCTGGGCGGCCATCATCTCGATGGCGCAACAAGCCAGCCCGAACAGCATGGGCCACATCGAGTTTGTGCGCACCCAGTTGATGGTCGTCTCCAGCGTGGTGGTGACCACGCCCATGTTGCCAAGTTTTTGCTCTACTCCCATTCGAGCGCTCCTTTTTTCCAGGCGTAGATGTAGCCCAGAACCAGAATAACAATAAAGACGATCATCTCGATCAAGCCAAACAGCCCCAACTGGCGGAAGGCGATCGCCCAGGGCAGGAAGAAAACGACTTCGATGTCGAACAAAATGAACAGAACCGCGATGAGATAGAAGCGCACCGGCATACGCCGCGTCCCCTCCCCATACGGATTCATGCCCGACTCGTAGGGAATATCCTTCGCGGCAGATTTCTTTTTGGGTCCAAACAATTCCCCCAGCCCGATGGCGATCAAAGCGATCAGGGTGGCGACGGCAATCATCACCCCGATGGCGACATATTCCAGCAACATATACACCTCGACGGATGTGTGAAATCTTGCACAGTTCCGCGAAAGTATATCACAAAGGTTTTTTAAAGCCTAGAAAAAGTGTACCTTTTCACGAAATTTATGATTTTTGTCGTGTCTCAACATTTCCGGCGCGCGAAATATGGCCAGTAGACGGGTTTTTCTTTGACTTTTCCGCGCAAATCCGCCAATCCACGCACAACCTGCGCTGAACGAAGTCAAAGTGTCCGCGCGCCGCCAAAGAGCCGTTAAAATTGCAGGACAAAAATGACCGAGCGGCGGTCTGACCCGGCCGGAGGCAAATCCCGTCCATTGGGTTTTGCCCACGCCAGGCAAATTCGTCTGCGCTTCATAAATCTACGCCCGGAAAGGAATTTTCACATGCCCGTCTCAAAAAAACGCTTTGTCGCCGCCGAAGATTTATATTCCCTGCA
The DNA here is from genome assembly GCA_900696595.1 of uncultured Chloroflexota bacterium. Classification (GTDB taxonomy): domain Bacteria; phylum Chloroflexota; class Anaerolineae; order Anaerolineales; family Villigracilaceae; genus Villigracilis. The sequence continues at coordinate 1,020 of CAADGT010000098.1, read as the reverse complement.
ACAGTTATCCGATGCGCGGATTTCACCGGATGGCAGGAATGTTATTTACCGCCTGCAACGCGTGGATCGCAAAACCGAGAAGAAATTGGGCAATTTGTGGATCGTCCCGACTGGGGGCGGCGAGCCGCGTCAATTCACCTACGGCGACCAATCCGATTCAGCGCCGCGCTGGTCTCCCGACGGCAATACTATTGCCTTTCTCTCCAGCCGCAACGGCAACGGCAAACCTCCGCAGATTCACCTCATCCCGTTCGATGGCGGCGAAGCGCGGAAATTGACATCCATCAACGGTGAGATCAATCTCGTGGGCTGGTCGCCGGATGGACGCAAACTGCTATGTACCGTCCGCAAGACGGATGCGGAAAAGTTGGAACGCGAAAAGGATGAGCGGAAGAAAAAACTGGGCGTGGTGGCGCGGCATTACACGCGCCTCTTTTACAAACTGGACGGTTATGGCTATCTGCCCCACGAGCGGACTCACATCTGGCTGGTGGATGCGCGCACGGGCAAAGGCAGGCAACTGACCGACGGCGCCGTGCATGATGAGAACTATCCGGTCTATTCGCCCGATGGCAGGACGATTGCATTTGTATCCAATCGTTCGGAGGAGCCTGATGCTTTTCCTGAGCATGATGACATCTTCCTCATGCCCGCGGATGGAGGCAAGCCGCGCAAACTTGAAAATACGCCTTTGGGCTCGAAGTCCATGCTTTCTTTCTCGCCGGATGGCAAGTGGCTTGCCTATCTGGGAACCGAAGGCAAACATCTGGATTATCAGAACAACAGTTTATGGATCGTCCCTGTGGATGGTTCGGAACCGGCTCGCAACTTGACCAAGAAATATGACTTGCACACCTCAGCCGATGTCATCACTGATTTCGGCGCAGCAGAAACCGTCCCGCCGGTGTGGTCAAACGACGGAAAAAGCATCTATTTCCAGGCGGCAATTCACGGGTCCACGGTTTTGAAGCGGATCGATGTCGCTGGCAAGAATATGACGGAAGTGATCGGCGAAGGCGG
>CAADGT010000097.1 GCA_900696595.1 uncultured Chloroflexota bacterium | reverse complement strand
CGAATTCCGCCCGCTTTCTTGTCGAAGGCTTCGAGGTTTTGAATTTCAAAAGGATAAGTCTTTATCCATTTTTCGCGCAGGTTGTCGCGGTCATAGAAAAAGAGAACGGTCGTTTTATGCCCGCGAGCTTGAAACCAAAGCGCCTGTTCCAGCAGAAGTTTTTGCGCCCCGCCCACCGCCATCTGCGTGCCGAGGAAAACGATGGAATATGAAGGCATGGCTTTATCTGGTTTCGCTTTCCAGCAGGCGGACGATGTTTTGCGAGGCATTCCCATCGCCAAAAAGATTCGGACGCGGGGAGGGGGGCGCAAACGTTCGGACGGCGTTCAAGATGCGCCCCCGATCCGCGCCAACGATCACATTCCAGCCTGCTTCAACCGTCTCCACCCATTCGGTCTCTTCGCGTAAAGTGACGCAAGGCGCTCCAAACCAGTAGGCTTCCTTCTGCACGCCGCCGGAGTCGGTCAGGATCATGCGGGCGTTCTTTTCCAGTCGAAGCATGTCGAGATAACCGACCGGCTCAATCAAATTGACATTTTCTCCCGGGGAAAATCCCGCCGCCTGGATTGCCTTGCGCGTGCGCGGATGAACAGGGAAGACCACCGTCTCGCTCAACAAGGAAAGGGTTTCAAGGATATTGAGCAGGGTTACGGTGTCGTCCACGTTTGCGGCGCGATGGACCGTTGCGAGCAAATACTGTTTCGCTCCCAAGCCGAGCGAATCCAGGATCGTGGATTTCTTGTCCGCCATTTCTGAATGACGCAAGACCGCATCGTACATCACATCGCCGACGATATGCGCGCCGGAGGTCACGCCTTCGAGTTTGAGATTGTCTGCAGCTTTTTGAGCCGGGCAGAACAACAAGTGCGAGACGTGATCGGTCAGCACGCGGTTGATCTCTTCGGGCATCTCGCGGTTGAAACTGCGCAATCCCGCCTCGACGTGCGCGACGGGGATGTGAAGTTTTGAAGCGACCAGCGCGCCCGCAAGGGTCGAGTTGGTATCACCGTACACCAGCGCCCAGTCGGGCTTTTCCTTCTCGAAGATCGGCTCCATGCGAATGAGCATTTCCCCCGTCTGCGCGGCATGGCCCGCCGAGCCGACTTCCAGGTTGTAATCAGGTTCAGGGATGCCCAATTCGCGGAAAAAGACCTGCGACATGGTTTCGTCGTAGTGCTGACCGGTATGCACCAACACTTCCGTGTGTTTTTCGCGCAGGACACGGCTGACCGCCGCCGCCTTTACAAATTGAGGGCGCGCCCCAACGACTGTGAGGATTTTCATGAGGGGGTGTTTCCAAGGTTGTTGAATTGAAAAGCGGGGGGATTATAACAAAGGGATGGGATGCGGACGCCAACGCCTCCCGTCGTTGAGGTCAAAAGTCGGGAGGCTTTGGACTCCGCTGGGCGATGATTTGCATGAAAAAATCAAGCCGCGCCCCTTCCTTCTTTCTCTGGTCGAGATAGGGCGCGACGGAGTTGATATCCACCCGCCTGCCGATCATGTCATACGCAAACCGGCGGATGCGTTCACCGTTTTCGACGACATTATTTTCCGTGTTGGGGATACGGAGGATGGTATCCAGATTTAAGTCATGCAAATCCGTATCGCAAAACGCGATCACCACCGGGATACCGTACGCCAACGCCTCGCGCACCTTCAACACGGATGCCTCCTGCATTTGGTTGCGATGCAAAGCCAGCGTTCCGAACGCCACATCGGTTTGAGCGAGCGCATCCCGCACGCCCTGCTTATCGAGAAATCCATGCAAGCGCACATTCGGCGGCGCGGGCGCAGCCAGGTCTTTTTCAGAATAGCCAATCAGGTTCACGAAGACATCCGGCGTCATTTCTGCGAACTTGATCAGCTTATCCACGCCGTGCCATTTCATGCCGGGCGAGCAGACCATGGTGACGACCGGCTGTTTATTTTTCGTGGGCGGCAGGGTCTCGGCCTGGTTCAGGTCAATGCCATTGGAAATAACGCGAAACGGTTTATCGCGTTTTGGCATTAGCGCGCCCGCCAGCTCATGGGAGGGGAAAATGATCCCGGAGGCGGGACCAAACGTCAGATTACGAGTGAAGCGGTTCATCCAATAAAAGAATGCGCCGCGTTTTTGATATTCCTGCCGATCATCCGAGTTCGTTTCCAACACAACCGGCGCAATCCTGAACAGGCGATGCAACGGATACGAATACAGCCCAAAACGCAGATAAATAATATCGGGCTTATATTCGCGGATCGCGGCAAGCATACGCGTCAATGCGGAAGCGCGATTTATTTCGCGTTTCAGGAGGCTGGTCTTTGCGTCGAAGATAAACAGGCGCTCGTCAGGGAAAGGGATCGCGTCTGGGGTGAGGCTGAATAAAACGACTTCATGCCCCAGCCCGCGCCAGACGCCCATTTGGGTTTTTATTTTTTTCCCAACGCCGCCCCGCATGATCTCCGGCGCGACGTGAACGGTGACGTAGGCAATGCGCATTATTTAAACGCCTTCATTATTTTTTTAACGACCGGCACAAGACCTTTTTTCACAAAAGGCTGATTCATGAATTGATCATAGGACGGATAATCCCAATAACTTTTTTTCGGCGCGTTCATGATGGCGGTGAATTCCTCGTCGCTAAAGCCGAGTTTCTTGGCGACGTACTCGCGGTCTTCCTCCTGCATGGACGGCGAATAAGCGGGGGCCTTCAATTCTTCAAGCGCCTGTTCGCGCGCGATCTCGCCGGAGCAGATCAAACTGGAAAGGTGACAGCGACGTTTATCGTAACCGAATTTGACGGGCAGAATGTATCCCTGATAAAAGCGGGTGTAGATCGACTCGTAATGCTTCCCCCCGTAATAACGCCAGCCAAGTTCATCTTGCAGAACGCGCAAGGCTTCCTGCTTGCTGTAAGAAATGTAATCCAGTATTGCAATGCGTCTCTGGGTTATCATGCGCGAATAGTACGCAAGGAATCCAAAGTGAGGGAAGGTCTTAAGCGGGCGCGTTCCAAAGCGTTTGTGCAATTCGCGAATGTACTTCCAATCGAAATGTCCCCGCGACCAGGCTCCGGGAAGATGCGTTTCAGTGCGGACGTTGTTCCCGATGAGGATGTATTTGACCCCAAGTTTTGCAGCCATGTTGCCCAAAACGGCGACAATGGCATGGTCGGTGGGAATTTCAGAGTCGGGCGTGGAGGCTTTGAGAAATGCCGCCTGTAAATCTCTGAACTCCTCCCAATCAAGAACCTCGGTATGAAGATCTATCTCCAATCGTTTGAGAGTCTCTTCAATATTTTTAACGGCGAGTTCCGAATCCCAGCCGTTATCCAAATGAATGGCAAGCGGGCGTAAGCCAAGTTTTTTGACCAAATATGCCACGTATGTGCTATCCACGCCGCCGCTGACGCCGATGAGACAATCATATTGTTTGCCCTGTCCGGCGCGCTTGATATCCTGAACCAATTTCTCAAGTCGTTGGCGTCCCGCTTCACCTTCCACAATATGCTCGCGCACGAGTCGGTCGTACGTGTGGCAGTGATTACACACGCCGTTTTCGTCAAATGTAATTTCAGGGTCGCTGGTGTCCATCACACAGCGTTTGCACATGCGATATTCGGTCATTCGATCTCCATATAACGGCAGGGGCGACCCTCCCAGGGGTTAAATTCTTGCAAGTCCCGGACGGGTCGCCCTTACACTGTCAAACAAATTCCTTCAATTCCTTCGGGGCCGGGTAACTGATCAACACGCCGCGCAGCGGGCCATGGAAGACGAAGATGCTTCCCGCCGCCGCCGCGGATGCGCGTCCCTGTTTGATGACTTCCGAGACATGGGATAAATTCCCGGCTCCTCCGCAGGCGACGACGGGTACGCGAACCGAATCCGCCACCCGTCTGACGAGTTCGACGTCGTAGCCCTGCATCGTGCCGTCGCGGTCTATCGAGTTGATAATGATCTCACCCGCGCCCATTTTTTCCATTTCGACGGCATGTTTGACGGGGTCAAGCCCGGTCTTCTTTTGTCCGCAACGGGTGAAGACTTCATACTTGCCGAGGAAGTTCTTCTTCACGTCAATGGATGCCACAGCCGCCTGACTGCCTGCATGATCCGCCACTTCGCGAATCAAAGATGGAGTTTCCACCGCCGACGTGTTCATAATCAATTTTTCGATGCCAATACTGAGGAGTTTACGCACATCATCCATATTGCGAATCCCGCCGCCGTATGCCAGCGGGATGAACGCCTCACTGGCGATGTTCTTCAACAAGTCAAATTGCGGCCCGCGATTTTCAGGCGTGGCGGCGATGTCAAGTAAAACGAGTTCGTCCACTTCTTTATCATTGAAGATACGGACGATGTTGATCGGGTCGCCGAGATACTTCGGCTCTTTGAACTTGACCGTCTTGACCAGGCCCCCTCCCTTCAACAGCAAAGCGGGAATAACGCGCGGACGGATCATCGAATATTCTCCGCGAAGTTCCTGAGCAGGCGCATCCCGAAGCGGTGGCTTTTCTCCGGGTGGAACTGCGTACCCATGATGTTGCCGCGCCCCAAAATGGAATGGATATTCACGCCGTATTCGGTCTCGGCAAGCACAGCGTCGGTTTCCTTCGCCACCACGTGATACGAGTGGACAAAATAAAAGCGCGACTCAGCGTCCCAATCCGCCACAAGCGGATGCTCGCGCACGACATGCGCTTCATTCCAACCCATGTGCGGCACTTTGAGATGAGCATTCTCGCTGTCGAACTTAAAGCGGATCGTTTCCGCATCGAACCAGCCCAAACCTGCTTCGCGTCCCTCTTCACTGCCTTTGGTCATGAGTTGGAGTCCAACACAGAGACCAAGCACTGGAATTTTCTTCTCCAAAACAAGTTCGCCCACCACAGGAACCAAACCGGTCTCATGGAACTTACGCATCGCCGCATCGAACGCGCCGACGCCGGGCAGGATCAATTTTTCGGCATCCTTTATCACTGCCGGGTCGGACGAAGCGACGGCTTTTGCGCCAACTTTCTTGAACATATTGACGATGGAACCGAGGTTGCCAACGCCATAATCCACAATGACGATCATATCGCGCCCGCTTTCCCTGTCTTCTCACGGAACATATTCAACAATGATTGAGCCTGAACCAACCGCCACGCCTTGTGGATGCAGTTCTTGTCGCCGGTTTGGAAGGCGGACTCCAAATCTGAACTCACGCGCCTGCCATCCCAAAACGGGGATGATTTGAAATCGGCAGAAGAAACTGCATCTTTGATGAACT
>CAADGT010000096.1 GCA_900696595.1 uncultured Chloroflexota bacterium | reverse complement strand
GAATTCATCAACACCCTCTCCCTCTCCGCCTTCGCCTCCTGGCTGAACACCTTCGACATCTTTTCCACTATCAACGGGTCATCCACCCAGATACTTGCGTTTTGCGTTTTACTCCTTGCGTTTTGGATTGTAATTACAGTAACAAGTAACAAGGGACAAGAAACGAGTAACGAGTATCCCGTATCTCGTAACTCGTATCTCGTAACTCGTAACTCGTATCTCGTAACTCGTCCCTCATCCCTCGCCCCTCATCACTGGTTCCTCCTCATCGGACTCCTCGCCATCTTCGCCGGGCGACTCCCCTCCTGGGCGGCTGGGCTTCCCCTCAAGATCGAGTTCGACTACGACCGCTTCTTCCTCTCCATCATGCTGGGAGCCAGTCTCTTCATCGTCGGTCTCGCGGATTTGATTCTCAAAGAAGGACGCGCCAAAGTCATCGTCCTGAGTCTCATCATCGGCATGTCCACAGCGAGCCAATTCACATCCGCGAACACCTATCGGCGGGATTGGGCGAACACGCAGGACCTTTTCTGGCAAATGTCCTGGCGGATGCCCGCGCTCGAAGAAGGCACAGCCGTCCTGACCTACGAACTGCCCATCCAATATCTCTCCGATTATCAGTTGATGTCCGCGCTGAACTGGATGTACGCGCCAAACCTCAAAGGGCGGGAACTGCCCCTTGCGCTGCAATATCTCAAAACAAGGTATGAGGCGTTCGAGATCAAGCCGGACCAGCCCATTGAAATCACCTATCGCACGACGTCCTTCAGCGGCAACACATCGAACAGCGTCGTCATTTACAAGGAAGCCGACGGATGCCTGCGCGTCCTTGACCCGGTTTACAATAACGCCGAGACCGTCCCCGGCGCGAGTTTTTATCTACTTGAAGCCATTCCGCTCTCGAACCCCGATTTGATCCTGACAGACGCTCCAACCCCGGCAATGGATAAAACATTATTCGGCGGCGAGCCTCCGCATGGCTGGTGTTACGCCTACGCCAAAGCGGAAATTGCAAGACAGAATGGCAATTGGGAAGAAGTTGTGAATTTATTCAAAGAAGCGCAACTGATTGAGTTATCCCCCGCCCTGCCGGTTGAGTACCTCCCCTTCATCGAAGCCTTCGCCCTGACCGGCGACATGGACGCCGCAATCAAGTTAACCGAAAAAACGATCAAGACTCAACCGACGTTATGTCCCGCATTGAATACTTTATGGGAGAGGGTTTCGGGGGATTTGGATGTTTTGCAGGCAGAAAGCGTATTGCAAAAGGAATGCAAACTGCCCTAACCTCGCTCAGCCAGTTTGAGGAAGAGCGGGGAATTCTTCATAAACCAAAAAACGACCTTGAAAACTTGCGGATCATACCTGATATTTCCAACGCCTCCTCCCCGTCTTCTGGAGCAGGTTGAGCGCCGGGGTAGCGGGTATGGACTGCATAAGCAGACAACCTGCCGAGGTCTTCCTTTGAAAACCCCGTAAGTATCCCCGCCTGATTGCATAATCTGTCAAGGATTATCAGATCATGCGTTTTGGGGAACTCCAAACCTTTGTATATCAACAGGGACTTGAGGTATTTTTCCCCGCATTGCTGGCTGTGAAAACAAGAGGTCGTAACCAAAGACTTTTTTTCGACGAAGCGCGCTCTTTGCTACAATGAAATCTTCCTCGGCGTATTCGACCCATTCCAATGCGCTATCGAGGTCGCTCATATAAGACCTTCCCCTTTGCCATGATCTCGCGCAGGAAGAAATTACTCTTTTTTCTTGCCGCGTCCTTAATCTCTTTCGGCGTCTTTACGATAATATCCACCGGAAAATCGCGCGGATACAGAATGTTCGAGACCGCTACATACCGTTCGATGGCTTTGGCGCGCGTCCGCATGACAATCAGCAAATCCACGTCGCTGTCGGGCGTCGGCTCCCCGTAAGCGTATGAGCCGAACAGAATGATCTTTTCAGGCTTCAATTCGGAAACAAGCCGCTCGATGGCGGGCGGCAGGGTCTTTGCCACAGGAGGAAATCCTCTTGGGCGGGCGCGGGTTTGTCGCGGTAAAGCCATCGCTTTCATGAATTCATTTTACCACTGTCATTTCCCCAAATATAAAGGCACAAAGCGGTATACCGCATTACATTTCACAACCCATGCTGGATCGCAATCACCGCCGCCTGTGTTCTATCCGACACCCCCAGTTTTTCCAAGATCGCGCTGACGTGATTGCGGACCGTCCCTTCGGAGAGGTGAAGCGTCCCGGCGATGTCGGTGTTGGTCATGCCTTTGGCAAGCAGGCGCAACACGTCCAGTTCGCGCTCGGTGAGTTTATCGGTCAAAATGGAGGCGGGCTGGGTCTGGTTGCTGGCAACCTGGGTCATCAACTTCCCCGCCACCGCCGGGTCGAGGAATGACTTTCCCTCCACCGTGCCGCGGATCGCTTCGATGATCTTCTGGCGCGGCGTGTCTTTGAGCAGATAGCCCGACGCCCCGGCGCGGATCGCGTCGAAGACCCATTCATCCTCGTCGTAGGTCGTCAGCACAAGAATTTTTATGGCGGGGAATTTTTTGCGAATCTCGCGCGTGGCTTCGATGCCGTTCATGCCCGGCATTTTCAAATCCATGAGGATGAGATCGGGCTGTTTTTTGGCGGCGAGTTCAACCGCCTCCTGCCCGTCCTGGGCGGAGCCGACCACCTGGAAATCCTTCTCCAGCGTGAGCAACATCTCCAACCCGTCGCGGATCACCGCCTGGTCGTCGCAAAGAAGAATTTTCATAATTACCTTTTCCGTCATTGCGAGGGCGCTCTTGTTCTTAGCCCGAAGCAATCTCTAATGAATATACGAGATTGCTTCGTCGGGAAAAGCGCCCTCCTCGCAATGACGATAAAATTTATATCGTCAACACAACCCGCGTCCCCTTCCCTTTGTCGCTTTCCACTTTCAACGTACCGCCCGCCAGTTCGGCGCGTTCGCGCATCCCGACCAGCCCGAAGTGGCCGCTGGATTCGCGCGATTTCATGTCGAAGCCGACGCCGTTATCCTCCACGATGAGCGTCGTCCGTCCGTTGCTGAATAATTGGATGCCGAATTTTTTGGCGCGGGAATGTTTGGTCAGGTTCTCTATCGCCTCCTGCGTGACGCGCAGGATGGTTTGCTCCACGTCCGGGCTGAGGGAAGGCATGGGGTCTTGCAGAGTCAGTTCCAGTTCCAGGTTGAAGCGGGAGGCGGCGGATTCTGCCGCTTTTTGGACGGCGAGTCTCAAGCCCATATCCGCCAAATCCGAGGAACGTAAAGCCTTCAAGGCGCGGCGGGTTTCGTCCACGCCTTTGCGGGTGGCTTCGAGGGAGCGGTCTATCAGCGCGCGGGATTCTTTGGGGTCAATGTCGAAGTAGGCTTTGGCCGTTTCAAGGGAAACAGAAATGGCGGTGAGCGAATGAGCCAGCGTGTCGTGCAGTTCCCGCGCGAGACGGTTGCGCTCGCGGCTGACGGTGAGCTGCTCCAGCGTGGAGGCGTAATGCGCGAGGTTGGCGTTGGCCTCGCGCAGGCGGGTTACGAGGGCGCTAATCACATAGCCAACGGCGATGAAACTGATGGTGCGGATGATGGCCAGGAACAAATAAACGGAGATGTTGCGATTCTCGAAGGGGTTGACTGCAATCAGCCCGAGTTCCAAGACGGTGACGGACAGGCTGAAAACGACGACATGGGCGAATTGATATTTCCATGCTACGAGCGTGAGCGCGATGAACAAGACCGGCAGTTGACGCAACGCCATGCCTTCCGCGTTGGCCAGCGGGCCTGGCGGAAAGCGCGGGACGATCAAAGCGCTGATGAAGATGGGCGTGGCTGCGATGACAACCAGCATGACGGGATAAAAGATTTCATCGAGCTGTTCCTGTATCCAATCCCAGTAGGTGGTTGCCAGAAATAACAGGGCCGTCAGTCCGTTGAACGAATAGAAAAGATAGACCGGAAAAAGGCGAATTCGCAAAGGCGGCCCCGGGTCGGGCAGGGGTTGCGCCTGAAGTTGCGGCATGTACAGGATAAAATCCATCACGATTATGCTCAGCAGGAAGCCAAGCCAGATCCAGGCGGCGGTTCTCAAAACACGGGCGGATTCTTCGGTTGCGCGCATGGCTCCATCTTATCACGAAGGGTTTTTAAAAGGGATATGACTACAGTCATGGATGCGACATGCCCTCCAATGACGCGGGTCATGGACGGACAAACGAAGCCGTGACTGCGAACACTCCGCCGTTTTTTACCTGAGAAGTAAACTGGAGACGCTCGTAGCCCGCAACCTGTAACCAGTCACTCATAACTCTTGAGCCCAAACCATGACCCCGCTTACCCCTCCCCTTTCCAAACAGGAATTTACCCGTTTTACCCGTTTCCTGACTGTCGGCGCTGTGGGAACAGTTTTGGATTTCAACGCCCTGACGGCGCTCAAACTGGCGGGGATTCCCACGCTGATCGCCAACTCAATCTCGTTCACCGCCGGACTGCTCAACAATTTCACCTGGAATCGTTTGTGGACCTTCGGCGATTCGCTCAAAGCGGATTGGCGCAGGCAACTGGCGCAGTATGCCTTCATCAGCCTGATCGGGCTGGCGTTGAATAACCTGATCGTGCTTTCGCTCGAAGGCGTTTTCGGCACATGGCTTGGCACGACACAATGGGCGTACCTGCCTTCCAAGGTCATTGCCACAGGCGTGGTGGTGTTTTGGAATTATTTTGCAAACCGCATGTGGACGTTTCGAGCCAATGATTAGCGTTTGAAACTCATTTATCCGTTCAATCCACGTCATCGGCGTATTGTTCGTGTTTGTGGTTTGAGTCTCTTATTGCCGACAAAGCCGCGACGTGTTTATTAATAAGGAGAATGAAAATGAAAAAAAGGACGTTCGTGTTACTCGTTTCGGTGATCGCCCTGATGCTATCAGCCTGTGGCGGACAGCCCGCCACCCCGCCTGCAACGCAACAGGCTGAACCGCCTCAACCTCCGCCCGCAACACCCAGCGGGCAAAACCCGCCGCCGACCGAACAACAGAGTGGAAACCAACCGCCTCAAAACTCGCAACCCGAGTTGACCGAATCTGCCGAAGCGGCAGCCGTCGCCCAATGGGTGAAAGACCTGCCCACGGTCAGCGCGGAGGCGAATCACTTTTCCGCCATTGGCACGATCTCGATGCACATGGTTCAAAACAATGTGCGCGACACGATCATACAACAGGGCGTTGCGGCGTTCTATGCCGACACTGCGCTGGTGGAGCAGGCTGAAAGCGAATTTGCGCGGCGGATGGATAGGGTATTACCCGCCATGCAAGACGGCGGTTTGACCTATTTGCGCGATGTTCAAAACTTTCCCTGGGGCATGTTGGAACCGCAACAAGGGGATTATCACTTTGAGTTAAGCGATGCCATTGTCAATGAAGCGCAGGCGCAAGGGTTGGAGTATGTGGGCGTTGTGATGCCGTTCGCAGGCTGGGATCTCGCCTCGCGTGGCGCAGCAGCGGAAACCTGCACACATTTCTTTCAGGAAGACTACCCTTATCTTGCCTACGAAGGCGCGATGGATCGTTACGTAGACCTCGACTCCTTTATCGTCTTTCTCGGCAAACTGGTGGAGCGCTACGACGGCGATGGCGTGGATGACGCCCCCGGCTTGCAGCGCGGTGTGAAATATTGGCAGTTGCACAACGAACCCGAAGGCGAAAACTGCGGGCAGTTCCGCAACGACCCCGAAGCCTTTGTCGAATTCATGCAGCGCGGATATGAAGCCGTCCATGCCGCCTGCGCCGATTGTCAGGTGATGAACGGCGGCGCAGCCATTCCGTTGTGGAAGGATATGCCCGGTTCGCAGTTTTGGAAACAGTATGCCCAGGCAGGCGGCGCGCCGTATCAGGACATCATCGCCATTCATTACAATGAAGGCAAACACGACACCACCGGCGGAACCGTGGAAGATTTTGAAACCCAGATCCAATCCATGTACGACTCGCTCGGCGCAGAAAAAACTATGTGGGTGACAGAGTTTGGTGTGTTGGTTGGCGAGAATGACACGCAGGGTCGCTTTACTCGCCTTTCTGAAAAAGACGCCGCTGCCTGGTACATGCGTTTTTATACCGCCGGTCTGGCAAACGGAGTGGATCGCTTCTTCTCAGATAACACCTCCTTCCATGACTCACAGAAAAATGAGATCCTGTTGCCTTTCTACGTCAACAAACTGTTGGAAGCAAAACTGGGTAGTTTCACCGCAGCAGAAAAGCTCGCCGAAGGACAATACCGCTTCACCGTGAACGGAAAATCGGTTTACGTCCTCTGGAACGGCATCCCCGCCGAATTGAGTGGAACAGTAACGGCGATTGATATGTATGGCAATACCCAAACCGCCGACGCCGCAACCCTGCAACCCAGCGAATCCTCGCCCTTGATCGTGGAAGGACAATAGTCCACTGAACTGACTACCTTACACTCTTAAAACCAGGACGCGGACGAGCGCGGATTCAAGGCGTTTTTTCGGGCGTTTTGTCAAAAAAATCTGCGCGCTTCGCAGTCCGCGTTTTCAGCGTCCCAAAAACAAAGTGTAAGGTAATCAATCCACTGAATTAATTTCCAATGGCTTTGTCGGCAACAAGAGACTCAAACCGCCAAACACGAATCATTCACAGCCAATTTACAGGCTGATACGGTAAAAATAAATTAAGAACGCATAACAAGGAACAACAAATGACTACTGCAACCCTACCCGCACAATCTCAACCTTCCATGCTTGGCAAAAAGATCCTGCCCGGCGTGAGTTTCGGCGCGATCATCGTCGTCGTCATCATGATCGCGTCCTTCGCGTTGCACATCTACAACATCCAATCCATCGGCTATGCCAACGAGTATTACACCGCCGCCATCGAGTCCATGCTCAAATCGTGGAGCAACTTCTTCTTCGTCGCCGCCGAACCGGGCGGCTCTGTCACCGTAGATAAACCCCCGCTCGGCTTATGGATTCAAACCGTCTTCGCCTACTTCCTCGGCGTAAGCGGATTCAGCGTCACATTGCCCAACATCCTCGCGGGCGTGCTCGGCGTCGGCTTGCTCTATGGCATGGTAAAAAAATACATGGGCGAACTGGCAGGCATCACCGCCGCCTTCGTCATGGCGATTACCCCGGTCTTCATCGCCACCAACCGCAACAACACCATGGACGGCATGTTGGTCTTCACGCTTCTCCTCGCGGCGTGGGCATTTATCAAAGCCGCCGAAGAAGGCAAACTGCGCTGGCTTTTACTCGGCGCGTTCATCGTTGGGCTTGGTTTCAACATCAAAATGCTGCAAGCCTTTTTACCCCTGCCCGCATTCTACGCGCTGTATTTCCTCGGCTCAAAAGAAGGCTGGCTGAAAAAGATTCTCAACCTCGGCGTTGCGTCCGCGCTGTTGGTCGTCGTCTCACTGTCGTGGGCGGTTGTTGTGGATTTAGTCCCCGCCGAAAACCGCCCCTACATCGGCTCCAGCGGCAACAACACCGTGATGGGATTGATCTTCGGACATAACGGCGCGGCGCGACTCGAAAGCGGAGGAAACGCGCCTCGTCCCGGAACCGGGCCGGATCAGCCTCTCGATCCTGGGACTCCGCCCGGGCAGAATCCCGGTCAAGGCCAACCCCAGCCGAATCAGTTCCAGGGTCCGCCGCCCGCCGCGCTCGAAGCGTGCGCCGGACAAACGCAAGGCGCATCCTGTTCGTTCACCGCGCCAAACGGGAAGACGATCAACGGCGCGTGCATCACGCCGCCAAATACTTCAGAACTCGCCTGCGCCCCGCAAGGGATGATTCCGCAAGACGGGCAAAACCCCGCCCAACAACCCAACGGACAAAACGGCGGAACGCCCTTCAGCAACGAGACCGGCTCGCCGGGAATTCTGCGCTTCTTCCTCTCGCCGCTTTCCAAGCAGATGTCGTGGCTGTTGCCCTTCGCATTGATCAGCGTTTTACTCGCGCTGTTCGGCTCACAGATCAAACTCCCCATCGAATCCGGCGTTCACAAAGCGCTCATCCTGTGGGGCGGCTGGCTGTTGACCTGCGTGGTCTTCTTCAGCATGGTCTCGGGCATCTTTCACGCCTACTACGCCATCATGCTCGCCCCCGCGCTGGGAGCGATGGTCGGAGTCGGATTCGCTCAACTTTACAAATGGGGAAAAAATTCGGCGTGGGTTATCGTCGGTTTGATCGCCGCAGTGACGGTCACGCTCGGCTTTCAATTCTTCGCCGCCGCGCAATACGACGAATTTTCGTGGTGGATGCCTGGGGTTGGACTCCTGCTTGGGTGCGGAATCCTGCTCATGTCCATGTCGAGGCGGGCGGCGTATGCCGTCATCCTGGGCGCGGCTCTCATCATCCCTTCGTATTGGAGCGTACTGACCGTGACCTCCGACTCGAATCGCAACCTGCCGACCGCCTACGATGGACGCGACGGCGGACAGGATGGCTTTCGCGCCAGTCCCGCCGACGGACAACGCGCCGGGCAAAACAACGAACTGCTGGATTTCCTGCAAGCCAACACGCAGGATGTGGAATATCTGCTGGCTGTACCGTCATCACAGCAGGGCGCGCAATACGTCATCGAAACCAGAAGACCCGTGCTGTACATGGGCGGTTTCGGCGGACAGGATCAGGTTGTGACGGTTGACGATCTGGCTTCGATGGTTGCAAACAATGAATTGCGCTACATCCTCTACGGCGGCGACCGGGGGAATAATCAAAAGATCGCGGGCTGGCTCGCCTCCTCCTGCTCCGTCGTGGAAGGAGTCCCCCTCCCCCAAAGCGGGCCCGGCGGGCCGGATCGGCAACAGGCGATGAAGTTGTACGAGTGCAAGTGACGAAGCAGACCTCCGAAGTCTTTGAGGCTTCGGAAATCTTTTAGGTCTTTCCCCGCCTGTATCAATTTCCATCCCGCCTGTATAATCCGGCGGGATTTTCGCCATGACTGATAACCGTCGCAAGATCGTGGAATTGGAAAGTTTGAGAGGGCTTGCCGCCCTGCTCGTCGTTGTTTATCACATTCCAAAATGGAATCCGATCCTTGATGTCGGGCTGATCAACAACGCCTACCTGATGGTGGAGTTGTTCTTCGTGATCTCCGGCTTTGTAATTTTCACGGCATACGCGGAGAAGATCCGCTCGCCGCGCGCCCTGCTTGAGTTCCAGTTTTTGCGCCTGGGGCGGCTGTATCCCGTCCACCTGCTTTTTCTGTTCTTATTCCTGCTCATCGAGGCGGGGAAATACTTCGCGGTCTCGCGCTACGGCGTCGAAAATATCCACGCCGTCCCATTCAAGGAGAACAGTCCGCAGGCGTTGATCGAGCAGGCGCTCCTGTTGCAGGCGATCCTGCCCAACGGCAACGCCGTCACCTTCAATCCCCCCGCCTGGTCCATAAGCGTCGAATTTTATACATACATCGTATTCGGGATGTCCGCTTTTCTTTTTGGGCGCAATAAAACCCGGGCAATGGCGCTCCTCTCCGCCGTCCCCATGGCGTTGTTGATCGCCGACGCGACCTTTGGCATGGGTTTCTTCCTGCGGTGTCTGGCGGGCTTTTTCCTCGGTTGCCTGACCGCTCGTTTCGCAAACGGCTCGACTTTCACCCCGCCAAAATACGCCTCTCTCCTGCTCTTTCTTTCACTCGCGCTATATCTTCAAATAAAGCCCAAACAGGAATACGATTCCCTCGTTTTCTTCCTGACCGCCGCGCTGATCGCCAGTCTTGTACTGCGAAAGGACGGCTGGCTGAACGGTCTCCTGGTCAAAAAACCGCTCGCCTGGCTCGGTGAAATTTCGTATTCGGTCTATATGTCCCAGGCGTTTGTGATTTGGGTGGTGACAAGCGTATTCAAGCGCATCTTTCAACTCCCGGAGGTTCAACACGCGGATGGATATTGGGCGGCTTCCCTCCCTGCCTTGGAAACAACAGCGGCTGCGCTCATCACTGTCGTGTTCGTCATCCTATTCAGTCAGATAATTTTCTTTATCCTCGAAAAGCCCATGCGCGAAAGATCGCGCAAGTTCGTTTTCAGTTTACGAGCGTGAGAGATGGGGCGCGTTGGCAGGGAAAGACCTGCCGCCAGGCTTCCGAAGTCTTGAGCGCTTCGGAAGCCTTTTTTACATCCCGTTTACAACTCGATGACCGAAGTCATGGGCGCAGCGGAGCGGTCGTGATGGCGCTCACTCTCCTTTTGGTCGAGCCGTCCGTACAATGCAGGGAAAAGGAGACCAACCATGAAACGCCTGCTTCCCTTCCTCTCGATCCTCGTCATTGCCTCGCTCGCCTGCGGATTGCCCGCCGCGCAAGCGACTCAACCGTCAGCGGCGGATCAGCCAACCGAAGCCGGGACCAGTTCCCCCGTCGAGAATGAAGCGGGCGCTGCCGTCCTGTATTTCACCATTGGGATGCACATCGAACCGATGGGCGAAACCGCGCAAGGTTTCGGCAGCGATAAAGCCGATTATCACACCCGGCAGTTCTTCGACAAGCACGTGAAAGACATGCGCGACCTGGCGCAGATCATCGAAGCGCACGGCGGGCGCATGACCATTCAAGCGCAAAGCCCGTTCACCACGGTTGCGATCGAGTCGGGTGAAACCGTCCTCGCCGACCTCGCCGCGCGCGGACATGAGAT
>CAADGT010000095.1 GCA_900696595.1 uncultured Chloroflexota bacterium | reverse complement strand
TACACTTCCGGGTTGACGCAATGCGGCAGGCGCTCGCCTTTGACTCCGGCGATGAGGTTTTCCGCCGCGAGACGCGACATCTCGTCCCGCGTCCGCTCGCTGGCGCTGCCGATGTGCGGGACGATGAAGCAGTTTTCGAGAGCGAGTAGAGGCGAATCCAAAGGCAGCGGTTCGGGGTCGGTCACGTCCAACGCGGCGGCGAAGATTTGATTGGATTTCAACGCCGAGTACAACGCATCCTGATCCACGACTCCGCCGCGCGAGGTGTTGACCAGCAACGCGCTCGCTTTCATCTTTGACAAAAATTCCGCGTTCACCATGCGGCGGGTCGAGTTGTTCAACGGCGTGTGGATCGAAACGAAATCGGATTGACGCAATAATTCATCGAGGCTGTTCGCGGGCGTTGCGCCGAACTCCGGCTTGGCGTTTGGGCTGTAATAAATCACGCGCAGATCAAAACCGACGGCGCGTTTCGCCACCGCGCGCCCGATGCGCCCGAAGCCGATCAAGCCCAGCGTCTTTCCCGCCAGGTCCATGCCCAGCAAAGCGGATGGCTCCCATGTCTTCCATTTTCCGTCCAGCAAATATCGTTGAGATTCCGGCAGCCGCCTCGCGGCGGCGAGCAACAATGCAAAGGCCAAATCCGCAGTCGCATCGGTGAGAATGCCCGGCGTGTTGCCCACCGGAATTTTGCGCGCGGTCGCATCCGCCACGACGATGTTGTCGAACCCGACTGCGTGGTTGCTAATCGCTTTTAGTTGCGGACCCGCCGCGTCAAGCAATTCGCCGTCAACCCGATCCGTGAGCAGGCAGAGCAGACCGTCCACGCCGCGAACGCGTTCGAGCATGGTCTCGCGCGAAGGCGGCATGGCGCCATCCCAGACATCCGCGCGGCAATGCTCGCGGATGAGAGTCAAGCCTGCGTCGCGGATGATGCGCGTGACGAACACTTTGGGTTTGGTCATCGAATCTCCATGTGCGGTTTATACCGTAAACCTGATTACCTCAAAAAAATCTGCGTTCATCCGCGTTTTCCGCGTCCTAAAAACAAGGTGTAAGGTAATCAAACCGTAAACTTTAATTTGCGGCTGCGTGAGAGAAGTCCGAAGGATGCAGAGCCGCGAAAAGCCTCCGCGATTGGCGCGGTTTTCATAGAGCGTACTATACTATTAATAGATTTTATCGGAAATTATTTTGGACGCGGACAAGCGCAGAAAACGCGGATTTATTATTCTTTTATCAGCGTAAATCCGCGTTCATCTGCGTCCGATAAGAGAACATTGACTTATTTCCGATAATGTCTAATATCCGAATCAGCGCGCGATGCGATGCCTTGCGCCCGACGCCCGCGCGGGGATGAACCCCCGCGCTATTCCTACAAAGCCCGCTAAAGCGGACTTCCGCTCAGATGACAAAACTCGTCAAGAAAAATTTCGCAGACGCTTTACAAAACCATCCGCGCAGAGACGACATCGCGCAAATCCTTGCCGCCTGCATCGAAGCCGTCGAGCCGGGCAACGCGATCCGCCGTTTTGTTCGTCGGAACAAAAATATTTTACATGTTTCAAGCCGCGCTTATCCGCTGGATGAATTCAAGCGGATCAACATTCTCGGCTTGGGGAAGGCGACCGAAGCGATGTCGCTTGCGTTATTGGACGTCCTCGCCTCTTTTCCCAGCCGCGGCTTGCTCATTCCAAAACAAGCCTTTGATTCCCCGGTGTGCCGCAAAATTCATTTTGCGCCCCCGCAAGAATTCACCATTCTGCCCGGCGGACATCCCATCCCAACCGAAGCAAGCGTTCTTGCTGGAAATGAAGCCTTTGAGTTCGCATCCAGCCTCGATGAAAGCGATTTGCTCATCTGCCTGATCTCCGGCGGCGGCTCGGCGCTGATGACGTCGCCCCAGCCCGGCCTTGATCTCGAAGCCCTGCAATCGCTGACAAAGTTACTGCTCTCGTGCGGCGCGCGCGTGGACGAGAGCAACGCCCTGCGCCGTCATCTCGATAAAGTCAAAGGCGGAGGAATCGCCAAAGCCGCGTTCCCGGCGCGGGTTGTGAGTTTGATCCTCTCCGACGTGGTCGGCAACCCGCTCGAAGCGATTGCCTCCGGCCCGACCGCGCCGGACCCGTCCACAAAAGAAGACGCGCTGAATATTTTGAAGAAATATGATTTGATGAAAAAAATCTCCGCGACGATTTTGCGGGTTTTGGAAAGCTCGCCAGAAACGCCGAAACCCGGCGACGCGTTATTCGAGCGCGTTCAGAATGTGCTGGTCGGAAGTAATTTACTCGCCGCGCAGGCGGGGCTTGAAAAAGCAAAATCGCTTGGCTTTCACGCGCATTTTCTCGGCGATGCCTGGCAGGGAGAAGCCCGTGAAAGCGCCAAAGAGTTATGCGGATATTTCAAACGCGATTACAAACGTCCCTTCTGTTTAATTGCGGGCGGAGAGACCACCGTCACCCTGCGCGGAGACGGCAAAGGCGGGCGCAACCAGGAACTCGCCCTCGCCGCCGCCATCGAAATGAGCGGGTTGCAAAACGTCATGTTAATTGCCCTCGCCACCGACGGCGAAGACGGCCCCACCGACGCGGCGGGCGCGGTTGTAACAGGGGAAACCTGTCAGCGCGGCGAAAGGCTTGGGATGAACGCCCAGACCTTCCTGAGTCGGAACGATGCGTATGCTTTTTTCGATCCGCTCGGCGATCTGCTCAAACCCGGCCCAACCGGGACGAATGTCAACGATTTGACAGTGTTGATTGGTTGGTAGCGCGAGACATTATCGCGTTGCGCACAACAAAACCCGCCGAACCGGCGGGTCTTTTCTGGATCACTGATGACTTTTTCACTGATCACTGATCTAGTGCCGAGGGTGAGATTTGAACTCACGACCAAGGGCTTATGAGT
>CAADGT010000094.1 GCA_900696595.1 uncultured Chloroflexota bacterium | reverse complement strand
GGGTTAGGAAATGCGCCTGCCGATGAGTCGGTGACCGTCCACGAATGTTCACGAATAAACGAATAGGCGCGCCAACATTCGCGAATTCGTGACTTTATTCGTGGACGGTTCGTGAGGATGGCAAAAGTGCGTAACATGAGATATTAAGACAGCGGAGAAGGTCCCCGCGCCGGATATTTCGGCGCATCGCGCCTGAATTCGTAATTTTGGATGATGGACTCGATCGTCCCCTTTTGCTGCGGGCTGACTTCCTTGAACTCGAAACCGACGTTGAAAAATTGCGGGCTGAGGTCCTGCTGACACCATGCCACGCGGGCCGGAATGCCCATGCGCACAGACTTGATCCCCGGCAGTTCGGGCAGTTCGATGGCGAGGGTGATCTCGGTCTCGGGCTTGATCGCCTTCTCGCTGATGACCATCGCGCCCGAAACGGTCAGGTCGCCGAGATAACCGATCAGATTCCCGCCGTACAGGTCGAAGACCTGCGTGTACGCCGCCAGATTCTTTCTTTCCTGCTTACGTCGTTCCTTCATCGGACCTCATAACGAGACCAAGTGTACAGGAAGGGATGCGCAACTTCCATTGCTATTATATGGTAAAAATATCCCGCCATGCGCTGGATATACCTCTCCCCCCATCTCGACGACGCCGCCCTCTGCGCCGGAGGCTGGATTTACGACCAGACCCGGGCGGGCATCCCGGTCGAAATCTGGACGATCATGTGCGGCTTTCCCAAAACGAAAAAACTTTCGCCCTTCGCCGAATACCTCCACAATCAATGGGGCATGAAGACCGCGCGACAGGTGGTGAGCGGGCGGCGCATCGAAGATAAACACGCGGCGGAGATCCTCGGCGCAAAGGCGCGCCACTTCGATTTTCTCGATTGCATCTACAGGCAGGGTCAAAACGGGGACTGGCTGTACTTCAGCATCTTCGTGGAGCCCCTGCCCGGCGAAGCGGATCTGCCCGACCGGATCGCTTCCGCCATTTCAGCCCGCCTCAAACCGGACGACGAACTGATCTGCCAACTTGGGGTTGGTTCACACGTGGACCATGTCACCGTAAGACGAGCGGCGGAGCGGCTCGGGCGCCCCCTGCATTTCGTGGCGGACATCCCCTACCTGTTCGATTATCGCGCGCAACTCAAACCGAAAACCGCCGGGATGAAGAAAAAGGTCGAACGGGTCAGCAGATCCGGCTCGAGGGCGTGGAAAGAGGCGGTACTTGCCTACCAATCCCAGATTCCCATGTTGTTCAAATCCCCGGCGCGGGCGCGGAAAGCGCTCCAGGAATATTGCTCAAACGCGGGCGGGGTTCCATTCTGGAGAAAATGACGGCTCTTTTTGGGTCTTGAAACAGCCCATAAATCATGATATAGTATGCGCGATTTTCCGGGAGATGCCACCGGAAATTTTTAATCATTGCATCTCGGTAAGGGATGCAAAATTCATTTAGCAGGACAATCTCATGCCAACCAATTTCCTTACCAAAGAGGGGTACGACAAACTGCAGGAGGAACTTGATCACCTGCGGACCGTAAAACGCCAGGAAGTTGCCGCGCGCTTGCATGAAGCCATGGAGGGCGGGGAACTGATCGAGAACGCCGAGTACGAAGCCGCCAAGAATGAACAGGCTTTTGTCGAGGGGCGCATCCAGGAACTGGACCTTTTGCTCGCCACCGCGCAGATCATCGAAGAAAACGGCAAAGGCAAAAAGGGCGATTCCATCCAGGTGGGCTCAAAGGTGACGATCAAAGAGGGCAACTTCGACGCCGAGACGTTTGTCATCGTCGGCGCGGCGGAAGCCAACCCGCGCGAGGGCAAGATATCGAACGAATCGCCGATCGGCAAAGCCATCCTCGGCCGCAAAGTCGGAGACACGGTCAAAGTGGAAACCCCCGGCGGCACCTACAACGTCAAGATTCTCAAAGTCGGTTGATTCAGGACGCGACTTGTTGCCCCGCGTCCAGTCTGTATTGGGCGCGGGTTTTATTTTGCGCCAAAAGTAGAAATTCTTAACGCAAAGGCGCGAAGACGCAACGATCCCAGGTTTTTCCTTTGCGACCTTGCGCCTTTGCGTTTATACACTTCCAAATTGCGCAAGGCGGCAACTTGGGTTAAAGAGTAGAAACACATGGCAGACTATAACTCCCTTGAAAAAATTCGTTTGCAGAAAGTGGATGAACTCCGCGCGGAAGGCGTGGAGCCGTATCCCACGCGCGCCAAACGGACTCATACCAGCGCGCAGGCGATTGCCGAATTTGAAAAGGACGAGTCTCGTGAATTGAAATTGACTCTCGCGGGACGCATCCGTTCGATGCGCCCGAAGGGGAAGTTATGCTTTGCCCACATCGAAGACGGCGAGGGGAAGATTCAACTGTTCATGCGCGTGAACGAAGTGGGCGAGGAGCGCCTCGCCTTCTTCAACAAAATGTTCGACCTCGGCGACTTCATCGAAGCCAGCGGCGCGATGATGCGCACCAAAGCCGGGGAGGCCTCGCTTCTTGTCCATGACTTCAAACTGCTCGCCAAATCCATTTCGCCCCTGCCCGCCGACAAGGATGTGACTCAGGAGGATGGCACGGTTATACGTTATGCGTCATTGGACGACGTGGAACTCCGCGCTCGCCAACGCTATGCCGACTTGGCGGTGAATCCGGAAGTCCGCGAGACCTTCCGCAAACGCGCGAAACTGATCAAGTCCCTGCGTCAATTTCTCGACGATCATGGTTTTCTCGAAGTGGAGACGCCCATCCTCCAGCCGTTGTATGGCGGCGCGGCGGCGCGCCCATTTGTGACGCGTCACAACGAACTGAATCAGGATATGTACCTGCGCATTTCCTTCGAGCTGTATCTCAAACGCCTGCTGGTGGGCAATCTTGAAAAAGTCTATGAGATCGGCAGGGATTTCCGCAACGAAGGCGTATCTTTCAAACACAACCCTGAATTTACCCAGCTCGAATTTTATTGGGCATACGCCGATTATTTGCAGGTGATGGAATTGACCGAGCAGATGGTCGCTTATGCCGCCGGGCAGGTGACAGGTTCGACGAAGATCAAATACGGGAAACACGAGATCGAGTTCAAACCCCCGTGGAGGCGGCTCGAAATGCGGCAGGGCATCCTCGAGACCAGCGGCATAGACATCGCGGAACACAAAACGGCTGAGGCGTTGCTCAAAGCCATTAAACAGAAACAACCCGGGGCGACGCCCGATCCGAAGGCGACTCGGGGCAAACTGGTTGACTTCCTGTTGAGCGAATTCCTCGAGCCGACTCTCATCCAGCCGACATTCTTGTACAACTATCCGCGCGATATTTCTCCGCTGGCGAAATCCATCCCCGGCGACGCGCTCACGGTCGAACGCTTCGAAGGCTACGTGGCGGGATTCGAGTTGTGCAACGCCTTCACCGAGTTGAATGATCCGCTCGACCAGGAACAGCGGTTTATTGAAATGGGGCGCGATTACGAAGCAGACGACGAAGAGAAACACCCGCTCGACGAGGATTACCTGCGCGCCATGCGTTACGGGATGCCCCCCAACGGCGGCTTTGGCATGGGCGTGGACCGGCTGGCGATGTTGTTGACGGACAAACATTCGATCCGCGAGGTGTTGTTATTCCCCGCTTTGCGGAAGGAAGAATGAATTTCGTAGGGACGCCCGGCTTGGTTCGTAAACGATTTTATAACGCAACGAAGGGTCGCCCTTTGACTGCAATAATAGCGTATCCGTCATAGGGCGACCCTTTCGGGCGTAACAAGGTCTTGTATGATTTGGGCGGGTCGCCCCTACAAATAAAGAAGCCCTGCATCAAGTGCAGGGCTTCGTGTTTAATCGAACTGTCTTTGAGGCTACTCCCCAGCCAGCGCCTCGTACTCGCCGGCTTCTTCGTCCACCGCCATCACCGGTTCTTCCTTGCCCTTGCGGTCGAGGAATTGCAGGCTCTGGGCGACGACCTTGGTGTAATACTTGGTTTCGCCGTTGGACTCGTACTTATCCGTCTTCAGGCGTCCTTCAATGAAGATCAGGCTGCCCTTCTTGAGGTATTCCTGGCAGACTTCGCCAAGCCGGCCCCACGCTTCGATGTTGACCCATTCGGTGGTTTCCTTCAACTCGCCGCTCTTGTCCTTCCAACGGTTGCTGACGGCGATGCTGAAATGGCAGACTTTCTTGCCGGTGGGGGTGAACTTGCTTTCAGGGTCCCTGCCCAGGTTTCCGATCAATTGGACGCGGTTTAGCGCGGGCATGTCAGCCTCCCTTGGGTCTCAGTGGCTTTTAGATGCTGTGTGCGTGTCATTTTAGTCTCCTTTTAATCTAAAAGAACGGGGTATTGAGTTGTGCCGCCCAAGCCGCGCCTGGGCGGGAATGTCAGGGTTATACTTGATTACCCTGCGCTTTCCGTATTGGATGCGGCGGGCGCGGCTGTGGCGCTTTCCGCTTTCTTGAGGACGGGCATGCCGGTCTTCATTTCGACCACGTTGTACCCGGCTGGCACGGCGTCGAGCGCGCCTTCTTTGATCTCCTTCGAGAAGAAGAACATTCTGCCCTTCGAATGCAGGTAATAGGTGGTCCCTTTCGAGTTGGTGTATCCGTAAGCCATTTTTTCTCCTTTATGCTAAGTTATAATATGAGTGTAGAACAAAATTTCTAGGCTGTCAAGTAGGAATTCAACAATTGTATACACAAATATGAGGATTCTATGCAGATTTCAAGCCTGATCCCGGAGACGAAGAGCATCCGCCTCTCTTTCAAGGGGACGGTGGGTCTGGTTCCCACCATGGGTTATCTCCACGAGGGGCATTTATCGCTCGTCCAAAAGGCGAAGCGGGAATGTGATCACGTCGTCGCCACGATCTTCGTCAACCCGACGCAGTTCGGCGCGAACGAAGACCTTTCCAAATATCCCCGCGACTTCAAACGGGACAGCGACCTGCTCGAATCCCTCGGCGTGGACTTGCTCTGGTCGCCCACAGCGGAGATCATGTATCCGCCCGGCTACCAAACCTGGGTGGAGGTCGAGGCGTTGACGAAAGGCTTGGAAGGCGCGATGAGGCCCGGTCACTTCCGGGGTGTGGCGACCGTCGTGGCGAAATTGTTCAACGTCATTCAGCCGGATAAAGCCTACTTCGGTCAAAAGGACGCCCAACAGGCGGCGGTCATCCGCCGAATGGTGAAGGACTTGAATTTCCCGCTTGAGGTGATCGTCTGCCCGACGGTGCGCGAAGCGGACGGCCTGGCGATGTCCAGCCGCAATGTGTACTTGAGCGCGGAAGAGCGGGCGGCGGCGACGGTTCTCTACCGTGCTTTGAGCGCGGCGAAGGATTTATATGAAGCGGGTGAGAGGAACGCAGAGAAGTTAAGGGAAAGAATGAAAGGGGTATTATCCTCCGAGCCGCTGGCGCAGATGCAATACGTCTCCTGCGCGGACTATGACTCGCTGGAAGAGTTGGATGTTGTCATCGGCAAGACCCTGCTTTCGATGGCGGTTTTCTTTGGGAAGACCCGCTTGATAGACAATTTTGTGTTGGGATAGTTGAGGGTATAATCTGAAAGAAGAACATGAAACGGATTCCTGACGCTTTACGAAAAGAAGTGATAAAACGACTCGTGGATGAGTTCAGCCCCGAGACGATCTATCTTTTCGGCTCGCATGCCTGGGGACAGCCCGAAGATGAAAGCGATGTGGACCTTCTGGTGATCGTCCGAACCAGTCGTCAGAGACCCATTCAACGCGCAGTCCGCGCCCAGCGAAGCCTGCGGGGAATCAAATTGCCGGTGGATGTGCTGGTGAAGACAAGACGCGAATTTCAAAAGTACCTTTCAGTAAAAGCGTCGCTCGAAGCCCAAATCTCACGGGAGGGCAAATTGTTATATGGACGCAAAGCATTCGCTGGTACGTAATTGGGTAATGAAAGCCCGGCGCGATTTGCTGTCTGCCAAGAAGCTGGCGCGCGCGGAAAAGAACCCTATCTTGATACGGCGATCTATCACTGCCAGCAACTGACGGAAAAAGTTGTAAAAGGCTGGCTGGTCTATCACGATATTTCATTCAGCAAGACGCACGACCTGCGCCTGCTTGTCGCACTTGCCGCCGAGACCGAACCAGCGTTCAATAAACGGCTCAATGTTGCAGAACGGATCACCCCCTATGCAACCGCATTCGTTACCCCGGCGAGGTATTGGAGCCGTCCGAAGATGAGTATCAGGACGCATTCAAAGCCGCTGTTGAATTTTATGACTTTGTTTGTTCGGGGAGCATTCAAATGATGTAGAAAAGGAGCCTCCGAGAAATCGGGTATAGTACCCGTAGGCAAGAACAAACGGAGGCTCCGCATGAAGTGTAGCACAGAAACCCTGAGCAAAATTACAGCGCTG
>CAADGT010000093.1 GCA_900696595.1 uncultured Chloroflexota bacterium | reverse complement strand
TCGCATCCGGCGCGGCGAACATGTACTGCGGCAGTTGTATGCACGACAACTCGCTCGCCGCCGCCATGAAAGCCGCGGGCGAGGACGTCCACATGTTCCCGCTCTACACGCCCATGCGGCTGGACGAGGAAAGCGTGGGCGAACGCCACATCTTCTTCGGCGGCATTCAAGCCTACCTGATGCAAAGATACCCGCGTCCGTTCTTCGGGCGCAAGACATTGCTGAAACTTGCCGGTTCACAGGCGATCCTGCGCCTTCTGCCAAAGCTCGACATCGGCTCCGCAGTGGACCCGGCCGCCAACGCCCAACTCGCGGTTTCGATGATGATGGGCGAGGAGGGCAACCAGCGCGAACTGCTCTACGAAATGACCGAATGGATCGCCGCGCATTACCAGCCGGACGTGATCCACATCACCAACGCCCTGCTGATCGGCGTGGCGCGAGAAATGAAGCGCAGGCTGAAGGTCCCGGTCACATGCGGTTTGCACGGCGAGGACATCTTCCTCGAAGGCATGCCCCAGCCCTATCAGAGACAGGCGCTCGACCTCATCCGCGAACGCGCCGCCGACGTGGATCGCTTCCCCGCCATCAGTTCCTATTACGCCGCCATGTTTTCCAAATGGGTCGGCTTGGACGAATCGAAAATAGACGTGGTCTATCCCGGAATCGCCCTCGACGATTACCGGGGGATGGAGCCGGATCGCTTCCCGGAGCGTCCCCTCACCATTGGATTCCTTGCCCGCTTCGTGCCTGAGAAGGGCCTTCACCTGCTTGTGGACGCCTTTACCACGCTGATGCGTTCCGGCGAATTCCCAAACCTGCGCCTAATCGCGGGCGGATATTTGAGCGCCGCCTACAAACCCTACATCAACGGCATCCGCCAGACCATCGAAAAGAACGGATTGAGCGATCGCGTTCAATTGCTCGGCACGCTCGAACGCGCGGAGAAACTCGACTTTTTCCGCAACATTGACGTGTTCTCCGTCCCCGCTCCCTACCGCGAGCCGAAAGGGATTTCCATCCTCGAAGCGCTGGCGGCGGGCGTTCCGGTCGTCCAACCGGAACACGGCTCCTACCCCGAATGGATACAATCCACGCAGGGCGGCCTGCTGTGCCGACCCAACGACAGCCTCGACCTCGCCGAAAAACTCGCCGCCCTGCTCCGCGACGCAACATTGCGCCATAAAATGGGGGAACAGGGCAGGCAGGGCGTCTTCGAAAAATTTTCCGCCGAACGCATGGCGTCCGCCACGCTGGAAGTCTTCCGCAAAGCCGTGCGCGGCGCCTCCGCATGAGGCAAAATATTGGCAAAACGCCCGGCTTCGGAGATTGAATGTTCAAAAGAAATTTCGGCTTGCTGTTTGCCGTCGCGTTTGTTCTCGCGTATATCCCCTTTGTTCGCAATTATGGCTTCGGGCTTATCCATGAGGATTCCGTAGACTTCCCATCTTTTTATTACGGCGCAAGGCTGGCTTTCGTCGAAGGGAAATCGCCCTATGTGGAAGAAAACCTGAGGGAGGCATTTCGGGAATACGAAGAAAACAACGGGGATTACTTTCCCTATCTTTACCCGCCGCCCAGCCTTGTCTTTTTTCTGCCTTTTACCGCGCTCTCTTATCGGGACGCCCGCCTTGCCATGCTCGCGGTCAACCACCTGCTGACGCTGGCTTTCATTTACATCCTCCTGCGCAAGATCATAAAAATAAATCTCGCTTCTCCGTTCTCGATCGCCTTCACGGCTTATGTATTCCTGTTTTCGCCCCTTCGCGTTACGCTGGATGTCGGGCAGGTCAACATCTTCGTCATGACCTTGATCTGTCTTTCCTGGTGGATGGCGCGTTCGAAAAGCCGCCCGGCCTGGGTCGCCCTGCCTTTGTCCCTCGCCATTCTGCTGAAACTCTACCCGGTATTGTTTCTGATCCCTCTTTTTTGGAGCAGGCAATACAAAGCCATCGGATGCGTCCTGCTGTTTGTAATTGTGGTTTCAGTGACATCCGCCTTTTTTCTGCCCGAAGCCACATGGCAGACCTGGTATTCCAACGTGGGATCCAAAGGATACACGGCGGAGGTTATGAACCTGGACGTAAACTCGCCCGCCAACCAAAGCATGTTCGGTTTCCTTTTGCGAACATTCTTCGGTAAAAACGTCCGCTTCCCCCCGCTCTGGGTCGTCCCTGAATGGGTTTCCGCGTCCGCCCCTTATGTTGCAACGGGAATCGTCGTTTCGATCTCCCTGTTGGCTTCGTATTTGACAAGTCGCGCGAAAGCGCCGCTGCCCTTTTCTCAACTTGATATGGATTTTTCACTGTGGTCGCTGGCGACCTTCCTGATCGCGCCCGTTTCATGGGATCATCATCTGGTTTTTATCGTGCCTGCGGTGGCGGTCTTGATTTACACCCTGTTACATGCCGATGGAAAATTCCGTTTCGTCGTTTTGGGAATTTCACTGGTTGCCGCCGTCGCGCTCGCCTTTCCCTACCCGTACAATTCTCCCGACTTCCGCGAAGGTTTCCGCACCCTGCTCATTTCAGTCCCGCTCTATCTTGTAGGGGCGCTCTGGCTGAACGTCGTCGTCTTCGTTTTTTCCCGGACGGGAAGAAGAGAGATATCCGGATGAATAACATGCGAAACATCATCGAAACCGCCGAACCGTTTCTGCTCCCCGGCAATCGCACGGGGATTTTGTTGATCCACGGCTTCACCGGCGCCCCAAAAGAAATGCGCTGGATGGGCGAGCATCTCAACGCGCAGGGATTCTCCTGCCTGGGGATTCGCCTCGCCGGGCACGCGACGAAACCCGAAGACATGATCGCCTCGCGCTGGACCGATTGGGCGGCTTCCGTTGAAGACGGCTTTCATCTCCTCTCGGGCCTCGCCGACCGAATCTTCCTCGCCGGGCTTTCAATGGGCGGCGTCCTCTCGCTGCTGACCTCCACAAAACTGGACGTTGCCGGGGCGATCGCCATGTCCACGCCGTATTTCCTGCCGAACGATGCGCGGGATTATTCCCCGTCGTTCATCAAGTTTTACAGCCGTTTTGTCCCATACATGCCGAAATCGAAGGAAGCCCCCGGCTCGTCGTGGTTCGACAAGGATGCGTACAAGGATCACATCTCCTACCCGCAAAACCCCATTCGCTCGATCGCGGAATTGAAACTGCTGATGCGGGAGATGCGGGCGGCGCTTCCGTTGGTGAAAAAACCCGTTTTGCTGATTCACTCGCAGGACGACCGCTACGTCCCGCCGGAAAATATGGAACGGTTGTATGCTGGGCTGGTCAATGCTCCGGCGAAGGAAAAGGCATATATAACGGGATCCGGCCACGTCGTCACGCGCGATGCGGCGCGTCGTCAGGTCTTTGAACTGGCGGCGGAATTCATCCAGCGTTACCAGACCTGACAGGTTTTGGAAACCTGTCAGGTCTTTATCACAAAGAGGACCCTTGAATCGAAACCTGTTTTTCATTGCCGCCGCCCTGCTGTTGTGGGGGTTTGGCGAAGGCATGTTCTTCAATTTTGTGCCGATCCGCCTGGAGAATGATTTTCATCTAAGCAAGCAGTCTGTCGGGCTGGCATTGGGCGCCTTCGGTTTTTTTATGGCGATCACGCATCTGCCCGGCGGCCATCTCTCGGATCGCGTTGGGCGGCGCCCGCTGTTGATTACAGCCTGGTTGTTTGGCGTGGTTTCCACATTGACGATGTGGCTGGCGGACAGCCTGCCTGCGTACCTGATGGGGTTGTTTGGCTATGGCATGACGGCGTTTGTCGCTTCGCCGCTTGGGAGTTACGTCACCGCCGCGCGCGGACGTTTGCCAATCGGCGCGGCGCTGTCGTTGACGACGGCGACCTTCAACATTGGCATGGCGCTTGGTCCCGTCACCGGCGGCTGGATTGCCGAACATTACGGCATGAGGACCAGTTATCTGGCGGCTTTCGGGTTGTTTGTGGTTTCGACACTGTTCATCCTGGCGATTGAATCCCAGTCCCTTGACCGGCATGACCCCGACGCGCCGCCCATCAGTTTGTGGCGCAACGCGCGTTTTATCAATTTTGTGGCGGTCTTTGCGTTTGCCGTCTTCGCCACATACCTGTCGCAGCCGCTTACGCCGAATTTTCTAAAAGGCGCGCGCGGGCTGACGTTGACGGAGACGGGTTGGGTGTTTTCTGCCGGGGCGCTGGGCAACTCTCTGTTGTCGCTGGGCATTGGGCGTTTTCTCCATCCCCGGCGCGGGTTTATACTGGCGCAGGCGCTGGTGGCGTTCTTCGCCACTCTCATCTGGCGCGGCGCGGGGCTTTCCACCTTCATGCTGGCGTACTTCCTGCTGGGAGGCTTTCGCGCCGCGCGCCCCATGGCGATGGCGCAAGCCCGCGAACTTGTCCACGATTCGCAGATGGGAATCTCCTACGGCGCGATGGAAACTGTCAGCGCCGCCATCTTCATCGTCGCCCCGCCCATCGCCGGGTTCATCTTTGAACGCGACCCGTACTTTATCTATCCGCTTGCGATTGGGTTGATTGTCGTTTCCATTTTCGTCAGTTATTTCTTTTCGCCGCGAGCGGCAAAATCTGTGATTGGCGACTGATTACCTTACACTCTTAAAATCAGGACGCGGACGAGCGCTGAAAACGCGGATTCAAGGCATTTTTTCGGGCGTTTTTCCAAAAAAATCTGCGTTCACCCGCGTTTTCCGCGTCCTAAAAACAAAGTGTAAGGTGATCAAGATTGGTAATTGGTAATTGGTGATTGTCGGTATGAAACGCATCTCATTACTTATCCTCCACGACTCACACTTCGCGCCTCTCACCTTGTAACTCGTATCTCGTATCTCCACCCCTCACACCCCATAAGGACCCCCCATGCTCGAAATCCTCTCCTTCACCCTCGGACCCGCCTCGACGAACGCCTACCTCATCGCCGACCCTGAGACGAAAGAGGCGGCTGTGATCGATCCCTCGTGGGATGGTCATCTCATCCTCGCGGAAGCGAACAAACGCGGATGGCGCATCGGTCATCTGTGGTACACGCACGCGCATTTCGACCACATCGGCGGCGCGGCGGCGATTGCGGATGCGCTCAACCCACTGCCGCATGTCGCGTTGCATCCCGATGATCACGTCCTCTGGCGGGCGGGCGGCGGCGGCGCAGTCTTCGGCTTCGACATTGACCCGGGACCCGAACCGACGATTGATTTCGTCCACGGCATGAAACTTAAACTTGGCTCGAACGAGTTCGAAGTCCGCTACACGCCGGGGCATACGAAGGGGCATTGCGTATTGTACTGCGCCAGCGCGAACCTGTGCTTCTGCGGCGATTTGATCTTCAACGGAAGCGTCGGCCGCACCGACCTGCCCGGCGGCGATTGGGACACGCTGGAGAAAAGCATCCGCGAACAGATCTACGCCATGCCCGACGATACGGTTTTACTCTCCGGTCACGGTCCGCAGACGACGGTGGGGAATGAGAAGAGGAATAATCCGTTTGTGGGTGGGTGAGTGGCAGAGCCTAATACGTGATTCGGAATCCGTAATGGAGGCAGTAATGAAACGTGCGGTTGGAATCAGTTTGGGGAGTTCGAAGCGCGACAAGAAGGTTGTCGTCAACCTCAACGGCGTCGAGATTCAAGTCGAGCGCATCGGCACGGACGGCGATGTGGAAAAAGCCCGCCAAATGTATCTCGACCTCGACGGGAAGGTGGATGCCTTCGGCGTCGGCGGCGTGGATTTATATCTGCGCCTCGACGAAAAGGAATATCCGCTTCATGCCGCGCTGAAACTTGTCTCTGGCGTCAGGCAGACTCCACTCTGCGACGGGCGCGGACTCAAACACACCCTCGAGCGGAGAGTCTTCGAACTGGCGAAACCTCAACTGGGAGATGCGCGCTTCAAGCAGGCCTTCGTCCCCGTCGCGGTGGATCGTCTCGGTTTGGCGCAAGCCGTTGCGGAAGTATCGGACAAAATCGTCTCTGGCGATCTGATGGTTGCGCTCGGCGTTCCTATTCCGCTGTATGGCATACCCGCTTTCAAGCGCGTCGCGCGAATCATGCTGCCCGTCGTCAGTTACTTCCCCATGTCCATGATCTTCTACGGCAGCGACGGCGCGGAACATGAGCCGAAGTACGTCAGATATTTCGAGGAGTCGGACTTGATCGCGGGGGATTTTCTCTTCATGCGAAAATACATGCCAAAGAGTCTAGCTGGCAAGACCGTGGTCACAAACACCACCACCGAGGACAACGTCGCCCTGCTCAAAGAGCGCGGCGTGAAGACCGTCGTCACCACTACGCCGCGCTACGACGGACGCTCCTTCGGCACGAACACCACCGAAGCCATGCTCGCCGCCTACGCGGGCAAGGGTCGGCGCTTGACGGATGAGGAGTTGAACGGGCTGATAGACGAGTTGGGGTTGAAGCCGGATGTATTACACCTGAACTGACCCGGCGTCCAAATTTTTATGCCGCCTGGCGGGCAAGATATTGCAGATTAAAAAATCAAACGGCGTTGAATTCCAGCCATGCCCGCACGGACGTAAACGTCCGCGCTATTTTACAAAGCCGATTGAAAATCGGCTAATCCGCTTCAGCGGATTTTGCATGAGTCAGGCGGGGGCGCCAGGCAAGGATTGCCCGGTTTAATTGTTTAGTCTGCAAAACCTTGCCGTACTGCGCGAAATTCACGCCCGTATCATCGTCAACAGCATCTTGAATTTTTGAATGGCTTTGAGCGCGTGGGGTTCATTGGCGGGCATGACGATGGCGTCCCCGGCTTTTAATTGATGCGGCGCGCCGGAGATGGCGATCTCCGCTTCGCCTTCCACGATGTGAGCCAGCGCGTCGAAGGGGGCGGTGTGTTCGCTCAAGCCCTGGTCTTTGTCAAATGCGAATAAGGTGACGTTGCCCGCGTCCGACTTGGTGATCTGGCGGCTGACAACGGAGCCTTCCTGGTAGTTGACCATTTCGGCGATATGCAGGACTTGCGATTTGGGGGCTGTGGACATGGTTTCTCCAATTTTTTTGTTGTAGGGGCGACCCGTCAAAATTTTACGCGAATCCCATTGCGCCACGGGAGGGTCGCCCTTGTACGCGGCTTGAATTCAAGTTCCGGGGCGACCCTCCCTTTCCTCAACAAAACGTTTGATGGGCGTAAGCCCTCCGCGAACGGGTTTTGGGTTTGCCTGGACAGGTCGCCCCTACGATTTTATTTCTCCTCCGGCGGCTTGATCATGCGGAACTCGCGCCAGAGAAGCAAATCATAAACGATTTTCAGTCCGCCGCAGAGGAAGAACGGCGCGCTGAACAAGGCGGGGATGCCAAACAGGACTCCCGTCAACGCCGGGGAGAGGGAAGCGCCCACAGAACGGGCAATGGCAGTCACGCCTGAGGCGGCCGATCGCTCGTCGGGGTCCACAACCGCCATCGTGTAGGATTGACGCGTCGGCACGTCCATCTGGGAGATGCTGAAGCGCAGGAGCAGGAGTCCGATGGCGAGGGGCAGGGAAGGCATCAACGGCACGAGAATCAGAAGAATGTTCGAGGGAATGTGCGTAAAGACCATCGTGTTGATCAGCCCGATTCTATCCGCGAGTTTGACGGCGAGTAAGGATGAAATGCCCGCGAGGATGTTCGCGCCGAAGAAGATACTGCCGAGGACGCCCGTATCCACGCCGAATTTGACGTGGAACCAGTAGGCGATCATGCTTTGGACGATGAGTCCGCCCGCGAAGGCGTCGAGCGCGAAGAAAGCGCTGAGTTTGAAGACGACCTTGCGCGACTTGTGCAAGCCCAAAACTTTTTTTGCGCCATTGGCTTCGTTCCGAACTTCGATGGCGGGGGAGATTTTCAAAAAGAAAATCGCAAGAAGCAAGCCGCCGACGGCATAGCCGGTCAGAATGTAGCGATACGATGCCAACGCGGTCCAGCCGCCTGATTGTAAAAATTTCGCCAGCCAGCCGCCAGTCAACGCGCCGATGGCGGTGGAGAACGAACCGGCGAGGTTGTACCAGGCGAAGATTTTTGTGCGCTGGTCGTTTGGGATCAGCTGACTCAATCCCGCCTGCTCGACTGAGAGGAACGGACCGATCTCGTTTCCGCTGGGACTGATGACGCCGATGATCGCCGCGAAGATCAAGACAAGGAGATTGTTCGTCAGCAAAAAGACGCCGCCTG
>CAADGT010000092.1 GCA_900696595.1 uncultured Chloroflexota bacterium | reverse complement strand
GCCGGAGGCGGCGACCGCGTTGCGGATGTCGTCGTATTCGGCGTCGGTGGCCGGGTTGACGCTTGTCCAGCTATAGGCGTCGAAGGCGGTGGCGAAGCCTTCCGCGTCGTTGGCGGCAAAGTCGAAGAGCGCCTGCATGATCTGTTCCATCAGCGCCTCGTCGAATTCGGGGCCGAAGGAAACGGTGTCGTTGGCGATGGCGGGGGTGATCGCCAGCACGCGAACCTTCTGCATCACGTCGGCGACTTCCTTGCGGAGGTTGCGGCGGGCGTCGCGCGGTTCGAAGTTGCCGCACATGACGGTCTTGTCTTCGGCGGTGTTGGCGCAGGAGGCGAGCAGGTCTTCCGGCACGTCAATTTGATTCAAGCCTTCGAGTCCGAGCGAGGTTCCATCCACGTTGGCGGGGCTCCAGAAGGCGGTGGCGAAATCCACTTCGCCGTTATACACGGCGCGGACAGCCGCGTCATGCGAACCGGCTTCCACAACTTCGCCGGGGGTCACGCCCGCTTCCTGGAACATATAGAGCGGGTAGAGGTAGCCGGAGGTGGAGGTTGCGTCGGGGTATGCCCATTTTTTGCCGTTCAGGTCTGCCAGGGTCTGGTATTCGCTGTCGCGGGCGACCACGATCATGGCGGCGTACCAGTCGAGTCCGAAGCGCACGGCTTTGCCGCCCACTTTGATTCCGCACAGCTGGTTGCCAAGCACGTAGCCCAAGCCTGGGACAAAGGCGATCGTATCGGTCGGCGAAGCGCAGACTTCTTCGATCGTCGCGGCGTAGGAGGTCGGGATGACCACTTCAAAGGTCAGCCCGGTGGCGGTGTTCAGCGCGGCGGCGAGCAGTTCGCCTCCCGCGGTGATCTCGGCGGCATCCACCGACGGGACGAACAGCACCTTGATCGGGTGTTCGGGCGATCCGACGGCGGGCATGGCTTCGGTGGGTTCAGCGGTGGGTTCGGGAGTCGGTTCTTCGGTGGCCGGCGCTTCCGTGGCCGGAGCCTCGGTGGGGGCCGGTGTTCCGCATGCGCTGAGAATCATCGAGGCGGACACGATGAGCGTCAGCAGGACGAACAAATTGCGTTTATTCATGGTTTCTCCTTCTTTCAAATGTAGAGTTGAGGGGACAGTCTCCCCTGCCAGGGCTTATCATACCGCCTGTCGGCGCGGTTATACAAGTGCGTTTTTCTTAAAAAAAGATGGCGCGCTTCCGACATTTGGGAAAACCCACGCATAGCTCTTTCACGGACGTTAATAACAACCTCCCCGCCGACACCGCTCGACGGGAGTTCCAACCCTCTACTCTCTAATCTCTACTCCCTAATCCCCGCCCTTTCCCCATACAACTTCCGATGCACCACGCTCAACGCCCGCACCTGCTCCGCGGCGTGATACGACGACCGCACCAGCGGATTCGACTCGACCCACCTGAAGCCGATCTCCTTGCCGTACTCGCGCAGTTCGGCGAACTCTTCCATCGTGTAATAACGATCCATCGGCATGTGCTTCTTGCTCGGCTGTAAATATTGGCCGATGGTCAGGATGTCCACGCCCCAGCCGCGCTGGTCGCGCATCACGGCTTTGACCTCGTCCATCGTCTCGCCGAGTCCAAGCATGATGCCGGATTTGGTCAGCACTTCCGGGTCAAGTTTCTTGGCATTGGAGAGAGTCGCCGCCGCCCATTCGTAGTTATCCTGCGGCTGGACTTGCTTGAACAGGCGCGGCACAGTCTCGACGTTGTGATTCAAAATCTCCGGTCGCGCGTCCATGACGATCTTCAAGGCTTCGATGTTGCCTTTGAAATCGGGGATCAACACTTCGATGGAACAGCCCGGCAGTAATTCCCGTATCCGACGAATCACCATCGCAAAAATGGGCGCGCCGCCGTCTCTTCGCTCGTCGCGGTTGACCGATGTGATGACGGCGTGTTTCAAATTCATGGACTTGACCGCCTGCGCCACACGCTCGGCTTCGCCCCAATCCAATAATGCGGGCTTGCCGTGTTTAATGTCGCAGAAGGCGCACGTCCGCGTGCAAACATCTCCGAGCATTAAAAATGTCGCAGTGCCGCTTCCCCAACATTCGCCGAGGTTCGGGCACATCGCTTCCTCGCAAACGGTATGCAGTTCTTTCGAGCGCATCAACATTTGCAGGCGTTCATAATTTTCGCCCGAAGGCGCGCGGACTTTGATCCACTCCGGGCGGCGGAGCGGGCGCGAATCAACTTGCGGGGGGACACGGTCGCGGGTGGGGGTGATGGGCATTTTGTTTTTTTGTAGGACAAACTTAAGTTTGTCCTACTTCTTCCTTACGATTAATCTCAAACCTCGAACTTCGACGACCTCGATTGTATCCCCCTTACGGATCTCTTCGGACCCTTCGGCTTTTTCCACGCTCCACAGTTCAGAGCCGACCTGCGCCTGTCCCGACTCGCCATGGAAGGCTTTGATCGTACCGGTTTTTCCGATAAACGATTCCGCGCCGACCTCAACCGGCTTGTGCAACGCGCGCAATGCGATCATCATGATGGCGAAGAAGATCAGCCCGATGAAGACGCCCGTGCCGATCACCAGCGGCACGGAAACGCGCTGGAACTGCGGCGTGCCGGGCGAGTTGAACAAAACCAGCGCGCCGACGATGAAGGACGCGACTCCGGCCGTCGTCAACGCGCCGTGCGTCGGCGCTTTAATATCCAGCACGAACAGGACGAAGGCGATCAAAAGAAAGATGAGACCGAACCAGTTGACGGTCAGCACGCCCATGCCGTACGCCGCCAGCGTGAGGCAGACCGCGCCGATGAATCCCGCCACCCAGCCGCCGGGGCTGGAGAGTTCGATCAAAATCGCCTGCACGCCGATGGCCAGCAAAAGAAAGGCAATGTTCGGGTCGGTCAATATGAGCAGGAGTTGTTCGATGAAACTGATGTTCAACGGCTGGGTTTCGACGCCTTCCGTGTCGAGCGCGCGCGGGCCATCCTTCATTTCCACCGTAAAGCCGTCCAACGCTTCGAGCAAATCGTCGAGATCGTCGGCGACGAAATCAATTAACCCGGCTTCCAGCGCTTCATCCGCGGTCACGGCTTTGGCTTCGTCTATCATCGCCTCGGCAAGTTCGAGGGCTTGCTCTCCGCGCGGCGACACGAACGGGCGGATGGACGCCTTGATGATCTGTTTGGCTTTTTCGTCCGCCGTCGAGTTGAGGTCTTCCCCCGAACTCGTAATGGGGCTGGATGCGCCGATGGACGTCTCCGGCGCCATGGCGGAGGCGTGTCCTGCCATGGTGATCATCGCGCCCGCGCTCCCGGCGATGGCGTTGCGCGGCGAGACGTACACAATCACCGGCACGTCGCTGTCGCGCATCTCGGCGATGATCTCCAGCATGGTTGTAATGCTCCCGCCCGGCGTGTTGAGTTGAATCACCACCAGTTCCGCGTCCCGCTGTTCCGCCGTCTTAATTCCGCGTTTGATGTATTCGAGCATCGGCGGCATGATGGGCCCGTCCGCGGTCAAGACAATCGCGTGCGGGTTGCCTCCCTGCGCGAAGGCGGCTTGAAAGGCGGCGAAGACGACAAAAAACAAGAGGAGGATACGTCTGTTTCTCACGGTTGTTTCGATTATACCAACCCTACCCCAACGCCAACACAAGCGTGCGGACGCTCAGCGCGATGATCAACAGCCCAACGAACGCCATCAACGCCTTCATCGGCAGTTTTTGGGCGAGTTTCGCCGCAATGGGAGCGGCGACTGCGCCGCCGACCAGCAATCCCACAATGATCTGCCAGTATTCGCCGAAACTCAACGTTAACACGAACAGGATGGACTGAACGAGGGTTACGAAGAATTCCGAGAAATTGACCGAGCCGATTGTCATGCGCGGATGCTTCCCCCGCGCCATCAGCGTGGACGTTACCACCGGTCCCCAGCCCCCGCCGCCGATCGCGTCGCAGAATCCGCCGAACAGCCCCAACAAACTGATGCGTAGACCGTGATGTCCGTCCGGTTTGTTGCGCGGTTTGAGCGTGAAGGCTTTGTAGACGATCACTCCGCCCATGATGAGCAGGTACGCGGCGATGTACGGCTTGATGACGTTTCCATCCATCGAAGTGAGGAGATACGCGCCCAACGCGCCTCCGATCACGCCGGGGATGAGCAGCCGCTTCACAAGCTTCCAGTCCACGTTGCCGAGTTTCCAGTGAGACGCGCCCGAGACGCCGGTCGTCACCACCTCCGCCATGTGGACGCTGGCGGATGCCGCGGCAGGGGGGATGCCCAAACTCAACAGGAACGAATTCGAACTTACGCCGTACGCCATTCCCAGCGCGCCGTCTATCATCTGGGTAATGAAGCCCACCAACGCGTACAAAAGTATTGCCAGACCGGTTTCCATTTTTTCTCCTTTTATCCCTCGTCATTGCGAGGGCGCTCTTGTTCTTCGCCCGAAGCAATCTCCGGTTGCATGGTGAAGATTGCCGGTTGGCTCTAAAGGCTATAAAGTCTATAATTTCAGTAGCCTTTTCACCTATAAACAAGACCTGACAGGGCTGAGAGACCTATCAGGTCTTTGGTTTTACTTGATTCCCAACCTTTTTCTCGCCGCCCTCTGCCGTTTTACAACATCCGCCAGCGTGGCGGTATCGAGGATGTCCGCAATGGCGTTGCGCACGTCCCCCATCACGAAACGCAAGCCGCAGGTCTCCTCGTCGGGGCAGCCGCACGATTCATACGCCATCTGGCTCACGCATTTGACCGGGGCGATGGGTCCATCCAACACGCGGAAGACCTGCCCAAGCGTGATCTCTTTGGCGGGCTTTGCCAGGTAATACCCGCCGCCGACGCCCATTTTGCTGTGAAGCAATCCGTTGTTCTTGAGCGCCAGCAGGATCTGCTCGAGGAACTTGGCAGAAATCCCTTCCAGTATCGAGATTTCCTTGATCTGCATCATGCGGGGGGAGTGTCCCTTATTCGCCGGTTCCGCCAGCGCGATCATGGCTCGCAATCCGTATTCGCCGCGTTTGGAGAGTCGCATCTTATATAAATCCTACGGGAGAAATAGGCTTTATCAACTAAAATGATACTCCTCGCAGGCGCGCTTGTCAATGAGGAGGTTCTGGCGATTACCCACAACTCAGAATCGCGGGGATAAAGCCGCCTGCTCAGCGCATGAAAGCCATTTCGACAGGCTCAATGCGCTGCCTGCGGGCTGGCGTAACCAGTCGGATTTTGCAGATTAACAATTAAACCGGGAAAAAAACCTTAACGCGAATTGTGCGAAAGGTTCGAATCCCGCAAATTTTTCGCGTAAATTCGTCCGCTTCGCGCCATTCGCGTTGAAAAATGGCACAAGTGCGGATTGCTCGATTATTTTGGAAAAGTACAATATCCGACTTTCATGAACTGAGGCAGAGCGCTTGCGCTGAGTTCATCGAAGCGTCAGCCTGCCGAATTAAGCGGCGTAAAGATGTGGGTAATCGCCAGGGAGGTTTCAGGGATAACCCATTCCTTTGTTACAATGCAGGGAAAAGTTTCGAAATCAAAGAGAGGCATTATGCGATTTATCCGACACATTGTCTTCGCGATTCTCGCGCTCGTCCTGCTCGCCGCCTGCGGCGCCGCTCCGGGCGCAGAAACGCCCACAGAAACCGTCACCCAGACTCCCGATCCATGTAATGAGGCGAACCTTCCCGCCGAAGTGGACAAGGTTCATAAACACATGCGCGAGTTTGACGATTACGCCGCGCTGGCCTCCAACACGCCGCAATCGCAACTGATCCAGGTCATCCCCGAACTTCAGCGCGTCCTGCGCGAAGCCCAGGACCAGAAAGCGCCTGCCTGTCTGGCGAATTTGAAGACCATGCAAATTCAGCATATGAACGCGGTAGTCCAAACCCTGCTTCTCTTCGTCAGTAAAGGAGACGTAAATCTTATCGCCGAAGGCATCTCCCAGGCGCGCGAATTGCACGTTCAATATGATATCGAAATGGCGCGCCTGCTGGGAGTCACGCTGGCCTTCGTGACGCAAACGCAACCCTCCGTCACCGGGACCGCGCCTGCGCCGGACGCAGCGACGACCCCGCCTCCATCCGCCTCTGTCACAGCGACCAATGCCGGAACCAACGATCTAAACCTGCATGCCGCGCCCGATTTCAACGCCGCGCCGCTGTATGTGCTTGCCGTCGGGCAATCGGCTCCCGCCATCGGGCGCACAGCGGATTCGCAATGGATCCTCGTCCAGGTCCCCGATCAACCCGATCAGACCGCCTGGGTGTACGCCTCCGTTGTGCAAGTGTCGGTTGCGGTTGAAACCCTGCCCGTCGCCGCGCCGTAAAAGACCGAAGCGCAACGCATGAAGAAAAGTTTCGTCTTTGTTGTCTTGTTTTTGGGCGTGGTGGTGGCGGCCTTCAGTTTCAGCGAACTGGAGACCATCCTGCTCACCCTGCGCAAGGCGCATCTCAGCCTCTTCCTGCTTGCGTTGATCGTTCAATCCGCATGGTTTATCTCCAGCGGACGCATGTACCAGTCCATCTTTCACTTATTGGGCGTCCACGAAGACGTGTTTACCCTCAGCCGCATCGCCGCCGCGGCAAACTTCGTCAACGTCGTGGCTCCCACTGCGGGCGCGGGCGGAGTCGCGCTCTTCGCAACCGAAGCGCATCGGCGCGGGCATCCCACCGGCAAAGTCACGGTTGCGGCGGCGTTGTTTCTTTTGCTCGACCAGGCCGCCTTTCTCGTCATCCTCTCCCTGGGGCTCATCGTCCTCGTCCGGCGCAACGACTTGAATACGGGTGAAATCACCGCATCGCTCTTTCTATTTGCCATCGCAATCACATACGGTTCGGTCCTCTATATCGGCTATCGTTCCGCCGAAAAGCTCGGCGACATTCTGGCGAAATTCGCGCGCGCCATCAACCGCGTCGTGCGCTTCTTCCGCCGGGAGAATTACCTCAGCGAAGAGCGCGCCCATGCCTTCGCCCACGAAATCGCCGACGGCTTCTCCGGACTGACCGAAAAACCCATCAGCCTCGTCCGCCCGGTTCTATGGGGCATCTTCGACAAGGGCTTGCTGATGTTGATCCTCATCTGTTGCTTCCTTGCGTTCGAAGTCCCTTTTTCCACAGGCACCATCATCGCAGGCTTTTCGCTGGCGTATCTTTTTCTCATCGTTTCGCCCACGCCCTCCGGCATCGGCATCGTCGAGGGCATCATGCCCATCGCGCTCACTTCGCTCAACGTCAACTGGAGTCAAGCCGTCGTCATCACGCTTTTATATCGCGCCGTCACGTTCTGGTTTCCGCTGGGCGTCGGCGCATGGGCGTTTCGCGGCTTACACACCGAGCGTCCCGACCCGCTGGATTGATCCATGCTTGCATCTCTTTTGGATTTCTGGAAACAGGATGAAGAGACCGCGCCGAACCTTGTCGCCTGGCGGACGACTCCTCCCCGCGCCGCAAAAACGCTTCCCTTCCCGGACGACGCGCCGGATACGCTTCGATCAGCCTTATCCACCCGGAGCATTTCCCTGCTCTATTCCCACCAACGGACGGCCTGGACTCATGCCCGCGCCCGCCGCAACCTCATCCTCGCCACCGGCACCGCCAGCGGAAAGACTCTCGCCTACAACCTGCCCGTTCTGGCAACGTTGCTCGAAAACCCGCAGGCAAGGGCGTTATACCTCTTTCCCACCAAAGCCCTCGCGCAAGATCAACTTTCCTCACTTACCAACCTGACACCTGATACCTGGCGCCTGACACCTGCTATTTATGACGGCGACACCCCGCAATCGCAACGCCCCTCCATCCGCAAGACCGCCCGCATCGTTTTATCGAACCCCGACATGCTTCACACCGGCATCCTGCCGCATCACGCCAACTGGAGCGACTTCCTCTCGGACCTGCAATTCGTCGTCATTGACGAGGCGCACACCTATCGCGGAGTCTTCGGTTCGCACGTCGCCAACGTCATTCGCAGGCTTAAGCGCGTGGCAAAGCTCTATGGAAGTACGCCAAAATTTATTCTGGCGTCCGCCACCATCGGCAACCCAAAGGAACTCGCCGAAACACTCATCGAAGAGCCCGTCGAGCTGGTGGATGACGACGGCTCGCCGCGCGGCGAGCGTCACTTCATTATCTACAACCCGCCCGTCCTCAACGCCGCCCTCGGCTTGCGGGCGAGCAGTCTGCTCGAAGCGGTTCGCTTGGCAAATAATCTGCTGACTTACAATATTCAAACCGTCGTCTTCGCCCGCACGAGAAGAAGCGTCGAAATCCTGCTGACGCATTTGCAAGCGAATAGAGACCAGGGAATAGGGAAGAGGACATCTCAACCCAACTATTCACCATTCACTATTACCTCATCCTCCATCCGCGGCTATCGTTCCGGCTATCTGCCCCGCCAACGCCGCGAGATCGAACAGGGATTGCGCGACGGCTCGGTCAAAACCGTCGTCGCCACCAACGCCCTTGAACTCGGCATAGACAT
This sequence comes from uncultured Chloroflexota bacterium, assembly GCA_900696595.1. Classification (GTDB taxonomy): domain Bacteria; phylum Chloroflexota; class Anaerolineae; order Anaerolineales; family Villigracilaceae; genus Villigracilis. The sequence goes on along the minus strand of CAADGT010000092.1, from coordinate 8 downwards.
CGGCGGGC
>CAADGT010000091.1 GCA_900696595.1 uncultured Chloroflexota bacterium | reverse complement strand
CGCCAGCGCAGGCGAAGACCTCGACAAAAAACATTACCTCACAGTCAACTGGAAACTGCCCGACACCTCCGACCCGGCGCTGACATTGAGCCTGCAAATCCTCTCGCACGCGTTGATTGACACGCCCGCCTCGCCGCTCCGCAAAGCGCTGATGGACTCCGGACTGGGCGAAGACCTCGCCGGGAACGGACTCGAAACCGAACTGCGCGAGATGTTCTTCTCCACCGGCTTAAAGGGAACGCGCGCGCGCCACGCCAAAAAAATCGAAACCCTGATCTTCGACACGCTTCAAACAATCGTCAAAGACGGCTTCGACCCGGACATGACCGCCGCCTCGCTCAACACCATTGAGTTCGCCCTGCGCGAAAACAACACCGGCTCCTTCCCGCGCGGCATTGCCCTCATGCTGCGCGCCCTCGCCGTCTGGCTCTACGACGACGACCCCTTCAAAACCCTCGCCTTCGAAGCGTCGCTCGCCGACATCAAAAACCGATTGACAAACGACTCGCGCTATTTTGAAAAATTGATCCAGACTCATTTGCTGGAGAATAATCACCGGACGACCCTGCGCTTCAAACCGGACCCGGAACTGAGTCAGCGCCTTCAAGCGGAGGAAACATCCAGGCTGGATTCTGCCAAAGCCGCAATGAGCGAGTCGGACATTAAACGTCACGCCGAAAACGCAAAACGTCTAAAACAATTACAGGAAACGCCCGACTCTGCGGAGGCGCTGGCGACCATCCCAACCCTTGAACTGAACGACCTCGACAAGCAAATCCGCGCGATTCCCATCGAAGAGATTCAAGTGCAGGACGGCAAAGTCCTGTACCACGACCTCTTCACCAACGGCATCTTCTACCTCGACCTCGCCTTCGATCTGCGAGCCATGCCGCTGGACCTGCTTCCGCTGACGGAAGTTTTCGCGCGCGCGTTGTTCGAGATGGGAACCGAGACCGAAGACTACGTCAAACTCTCGCAGCGGATCGGGAAAAGCACCGGCGGAATCCACGGCTCGTCGGTCAGCCTGACAACCGTCCCGGCGAAAGAGGCGCGGGCAATGTTGATGATCCGGGGCAAGTCCACCGTCGCCCAATCCCGCGAGATGCTGAACATCCTCAGGGACATCCTCCTGACTGTAAAGTTCGACAACAAGGAACGCTTAAAGCAAATCGTCCTCGAAGAAAAATCCGGCGTGGAGTCGGCGCTGGCGCCCGCCGGGCATCGCTTTGCGAACATGCGGCTGCGGGCGCAGTTCGGCGGCGCGGGCTGGGTCAACGACCAGACGCGCGGAGTCGGTTATCTCTTTGCGTTGCGCGAACTGGCGAACGAGATTGACAAAGACTGGAAAAAAGTTCTCTCGAAGATGGAAACGATGCGCGAGTCGCTCATCAATTGCAAGACGCTGATCGCCAACGTCACGCTCGACGCGGCAAACTGGAAGAGCATCCGCCCGCATCTGGAGAACTTCATCTTTGCGTTGCCCGTGAAAGACGCGCAACTTTCACCCTTCGACATTCAAACTGCAATCCAAAAGGAAGGCCTGGCGATTCCCGCGCAGGTCAATTACGTCGGCAAGGGCGCGAACCTGTACGACCTCGGCTATGAATACGACGGTTCTTCGGCGGTCGTCATCGGCTATCTTGGCATGACTCACTTGTGGGAAAAAATCCGCGTGCAGGGCGGCGCGTACGGCGCGTTCGCGCAATTCGACGACGCGACCGGAATCTTTACCTACCTCTCCTACCGCGACCCGAATGTGGATGAGACCATCAAGAACTACGATGCCGCGCCCGGTTTTCTAAAAAGTCTTGAGTCGTCGCGTTTGTCGGATAACGAGTTGAAGAAAGCCGTCATCTCCACCAGCGGCGAACTGGACGCCTATCAACTGCCCGACGCGAAAGGCTACACTTCGATGATGCGCCGCCTGACGGGCCGCACCGATGAGATGCGGCAAAAAATCCGCGACCAGGTCCTCTCCGCCAACGGGGAAGATTTCCTCGCGTTCGGCGAAGCGCTGGAGAAAGCGATTGATTCGGAAGCGATTGTGGTAGTCGGCTCGCAATCCGCGCTGGAGGGGTCGAAAGAGAAGTTGAAAATCACAAAGGTTGCGTAGACAAAGACGAGTTTTCCGTCTCCGTTTTAGGTAAAATAAGAGGGCAGGGATTTATCTCTGCCCTCGCTTGATTTTATGACAACAAAGACCGTTGCTTCTGAAGTCACAAACGATCAACTCGTCTCCGAACTCTGGGCGAGGGATGTGCCATTTTTATTTGGAGAACAAATCCCCCCCCACCCTCTGCTTGACCCTGCGGCGCTTATCCAATCGCTAGCCCAAAGCAATGAAGCGCGGGTGCGAATGGCGTTAATTCCCCTGTTCTTACGTCATCCCGAATTTTCCTTCGATGCAAAAAAGGCGGATGGGGCTCTGTCGTTTCAAACGGGTCAGCTTTATCTTCGTTTTTACTACACCGCCTCCATTCTTCTTCAACGAAAGTATCGGGAGCGATTGGTCAAAATCTTTGGCGAGCAAAGGCAATTACCCGATTTGTTCTCCAGTATGTTAGGCGTCTCGTTAAACCAGAACCATGTTCAGGCCCTGGGCGAATTAGCCAAACGCCATCAAATTTTGAGCGGTCAAAAACTCAACTGGCTTGAAACCTACGAGCATGGCGCGGAACGTTTCGTCAAACACGTGGAAAAATTCAGATGAAAGCCGTGTCCAAGCAAACTGTTTTTGAATTTCTCGAACGATTGGGAAGTCGATATCCCCGGAGCGAGACGCTTTCCCTGCTTGGAGGCAGCGCAATGTTGCTCCTGGGGAGTTTACGCGAAACGATGGATATTGATTATGTGGGCGATGATATCCACAAAAACGAATTTCAAATCCTTATTGAGGAAATTGCCAATGAACTTGGGCTGGATACAGAGGCGGTTCCCATTGATCGCTTTATCCCATTGCCAGAAGGAAATGAGCAAAGGAAAATTCAGATCGGTCAATTTGGAAAGGTGACCGTGTATGTTATTGACCCGTACAGCATCGCCCTGAGCAAACTGGATCGAGGCAGTGACCGAGATTTGGAAGACATCATTTTTCTGATTCAGCGCGACCAAATCGCCGCAGAGGAATTAGAACGCATCACAAAGGACAGCCTGTCTCACGCCGGCAAATTTGATTTTCACCCCGAAATTCTCGACCATTTGCGATTATTGAAAGCCCGGATGAAATAACCAAATATCTCACTTCAGGAGCGTTCATGAACATCACCCTAAAGATCAACGGAATCGAACACGCAATCGAAGCGCCCGCATCCACCACGTTGCTCGCCGCGTTGCGCGGACTTGGTTTTCACGGCGTAAAGTTCGGCGACGAGCAGGGGCTGAGCGGGGCGGATACGATTCTGCTCGACGGCAGACCGGTCAACGCCGGGTCGTTGCTCGCGGCTCAGGCGCAGGGTCATGCGGTCGCCACCATCGAAGCGCTGGGCGAGCATCCCGAACAGGGCTGGCGAAAGACCGATGGGTTGCATCCGCTTCAGAAGGCGTTCATCGAGTCGGGCGCGATCCAATGCGGATATTGCACGCCCGCGCAAATTCTCGCGGCGAAAAGTTTGCTGGAGAAGAATCCGAACCCGGGCGAGGGCGAAGTCCGCGAGGCGATCAGCGGAGTCTTGTGCCGCTGTACGGGGTATCTCAAGCCGGTTCAGGCTGTGATGCGAGCGGCGGCGGTTCTGCGGGGAGAAGATCCGTCATCAGTCAGCGCCGAACAGTTGCCTGTTGAACCATTGGCGCCTGAAGACAAACTGATCGCCGACGACGGGTCGCCGGTTGCCACAAAAGTGACCCCGAAAATCGTCCTCACGCCGCAGACTGAAACCTATCAGACCGTCGGCAAGCCGGAAAAGAAAGTGGATGCGATCAAACTCGCGCAGGGAAAGCCCGCCTTCACGGCGGACGTGGACATGCGCGGAATGTTGTACGCCAAAGTTCTCCGCTCGCCGCACGCGCACGCAAAGATCAAACGCATTGACGCGACCAAAGCCCTGGCGCTGCAAGGCGTTGTTTCAGTTCTGACCTGGCGGGATATTCCGCGCGTTGTGTATTCCACCGCCGGGCAATCCGACCCGATCCCCGGGCCGTTGGATTCATTTTCCCTCGATCACAAAGTCCGCTTCGTCGGCGACCGCGTGGCGTTCGTGGCGGCGGAAACGCCGGAGATTGCGGAAAAAGCCCTGTCGCTGATCGAAGTCGAGTATGAAATCCTGCCCGCCATCCTCGATTCGCGCGAAGCGATGAAGCCGGACGCAATAAAAATCCACGACGAACCGGAGTATGTCAACTTCGCCGATTCAAACCCGGAGAAAAATCTCGCGGCGCACATCCGCATTGACATCGGCGACGTGAACAAAGGTTTCGCCGAAGCGGACGAAATCTTTGAGGCGGAATACGAAGTTCCCAAAGTCCAGCAGGCGCATATCGAGCCGCACGTCTGCGTGACGTATTGGGACGAGGACGACCGCCTGGTGATCCGCACCTCCACGCAGGTCCCCTTCCACGTCCGCAGGATGCTTGCGCCAGTTCTGGGTCTGCCGATTAAACGTATTCGCGTCATCAAGCCGCGCATCGGCGGCGGGTTCGGCGGCAAGCAGGAAGTCTTGATGGAAGACGTCGCCGCGCATTTGACGATTGCCACCAAACGCCCGGTCATTTATGAATACAGCCGCGAAGAGGAATTCATCGCGGCGCGCTCGCGTCACCCAATGCGGGTGAAGATGAAAACCGGCGTGAAGAAGGACGGGACGATCACCGCCAACGCCATGTACGCCTTGTCGGACACCGGCGCGTACGGCTGTCATGCGCTGACCGTCACCGGGAACACCGGTCATAAATCCATGGCGCTGTATGTGGGCGACGGCGAATACCGCAAATCGCCCAACATCCAGTTCTACGCCGACGTGGTGTATACCAACACGCCGCCCGCCGGGGCATTCCGCGGATACGGCGTGCCGCAGGGCTACTGGCCCCTGGATCGTCACCTGGAAAAGATTGCGCGGGCGATGGGCTTCGACCCGATTGAGTTCCGCCTGAAAAATGCGATTCGTCCCGGCGAATATCATCCCTTCTCGACGGCCTGGAATGAAGGGCGCGAACCGCGACCGGAGATCATCCACACGGTTGGGCTGGAGCAATGCGTGGCGCAGGGCAAAGCGGCGATTGGGTGGGACCAGAAATTTGGGAATGAGGAGTGGCGGAATTCGGCGTCAGGCGTCAGGTTTCAAGTTTCAGGTAAGAGCCTGAAACGCGGAATCGGCGTGGCGATGGTCATGCAGGGGACGGCGATTCCCTACCTCGATATGGGCGGCGCTTCGATCAAGATGAACGACGACGGCTCGTTCAACCTGCTGGTCGGCGCGACCGATTTGGGAACCGGCTCGGATACCGTCCTCGCGCAGATGGCGGCGGAGGTGTTGGGCGTGCCGGTCGAAGATATGATTACCTACTCGTCCGATACGGACTTTACGCCGTTCGATAAAGGCGCGTACGCCTCTTCCACGACGTATATCTCAGGCACAGCCGCAACCAGGGCGGCGCAGATTGTGGCGGAGCGGATCAAAGCCAGAGCGGTTGAAATGTTCAAGAGTGCAGGGTTACAGGTTGAATCTTCAAGCCTGCAACTTGCAAACCGAATGGTAATCGCCCCCAATGGACAGACCATTCCGCTCAGCGAAATTGCCCTCGACAGTTTGCACAGGAACAATCAGGAGCAGATCATGGGCGTGGCGAGTTACGTCTCGCCGGTCTCGCCGCCGCCGTTTGCGGCGCAGTTCGCCGAAGTGACTGTGGATACAGAGACCGGGCAGGTGACTGTGGATAAACTTGTCATGGCGGTGGATTCGGGCGTGATCGTCAACCCGCTCACGGCTTCGGGGCAGATCGAAGGCGGCATGACTCAGGCGTTGGGGTACGCCGTCTGCGAAGAAATGCGCTACGACGAAAACGGCGCCGCCTACGAGCGCGACCTGGATCGCTATCGCCTCTTCCGCGCCGATGAGATGCCCGAACTGGAAACCATCTTCGTCGAGACCTTCGAGCCGAGTCATCCCTTTGGGGTGAAGGCTGTGGCGGAGATTCCGATGGACGGGGTCGCACCCGCCGTCGGCAACGCCATCCTCGACGCGGTCGGCGTCAATGTGGATGTCAACCCGACGACGCCGGAAAGAGTCTGGAGGGCGATCCGGCATCAGTAAACCGAACCCAGCCCGAGGTCCGAAAAGATGCGGAGAGTCTTCGCATCTTTCTTTTTTGAAACGTCCCAAAATCCTGCGCGGGATATAATTCCCCAACTTCTTCGTCTTTCTCATGCGCATCGAAAACATCGCCGCGATCCTATTGCTCACCGGGCTTGCTTCCCTGGGCTTTGCGTACATGCGAGCCCGGGGCAGGAGAGATTCCTTGTGGTTTCGCGCAAAAAAAGCGCCAGTTGCGCGGGATGCCATCTTCGAGGCTTTGGCGGATCCGATGGTGATCCTCGACGAACACAACCATGTGGCGGATATCAACGCCGCCATGCTGGCCTTGCTGGACAAAACCCCGGCGGAGGTGTTGGGCAAACCTGCGAAATCGGTGTTTGAAAATTTTCCCATTCCCATCCGCATGTATTTGCAGACTTCATACGCGCGCGCCGAGGCGGTCTTTGAAATCAACTCCAGGCAAATTCATTACGAGCTGACCATCTGGCCCGTCTTCAACGCCAAACGGGAAATGATGGGGCGCATTCATATCTGCCACGACATCACCGCCCTCAAGGAACTGGAAGGCGAACTGCGAAAGTTGAATGCCGGGCTGGAGGAACGGGTTAAGAAGCGCACGCACGAACTCGCGGAAGCGTACGAATCCATGCTCGAAGGGCTGGCGCTGGCGCTCGAACTGCGCGACAAGGAAACGGAGGGTCATTCCCGCCGCGTGGCTGGGAACGCGCTGAAGATCGCGGCAAGGATGGGCGTAAAAGGACAGGGATTGGAGGACATCCGCAGCGGCGCGATTTTGCACGACATCGGCAAGATCAGCATCCCGGACGAGATCCTGCACAAGCCGGGCAAACTCACTCCGCAGGAGCGCGCCATTGTGGACGAACACCCCGTCACGGCGTACAAACTTCTTTCGCGGATTCCGTTCTTGAGCAAAGCGGTCGAAATCCCATACAGCCATCACGAAAAATGGGACGGCTCGGGGTATCCGCAGGGACTGGCAGGCGAAGCGATTCCGCTATCCGCCCGCATCTTTGCCGTGGCGGACGTCTGGGACGCGCTCAGTTATGACCGCCCCTACAACAAAGCCTGGAGTCGCGCGCAGATCATCGAATACCTGAAGGAACAATCCGGCAGGCACTTCGACCCGGCGGTCGTAAAAGTATTCCTCGCCATGACGGAAAACGGCGAGATATAATCGAAGGCGTTCCCGCTTCAGGGAAATTGAGGCGCGCGCAAAGCGAGAAAATAAAATGCCCGATCCGATTTATGTTGTAGGACACATCAACCCCGACACCGACTCCATCGCCGCCGCCATGGGATACGCCTGGCTGTTGCGCGAAAGGGACGGAGTCAACGCCCTGGCGGCTCGCGCCGGAGCCTTGAACGCTCAGACCTCATGGGCGTTGAAGACGCTCGGGCTTGATCCTCCCCTCCTGCTCGCCGACGCCTCACCGCGCTTCGAATCTGTGATGCAGCGTCTCGACAGCATCCGCCCCGACGCGCAACTCGGCGCGGCATGGCTGCTCGCCAGCCGCACCGGCGGCATCGCGCCCGTCGTCAACGAAAACGGGATTCCGCACGGAATCATCAACGGCATGAGTCTTTTCAAATATTTTACGGAGATTCTCGGCCCGCGCCCGGGCGACGCCACCGTGCGCGAGATGATGTCCGCCCAATGCCGCGACGCGGCTGATACCAGCGTGCCGAAATTTCAGGCCAAGGGACACATCCGCGATTCGCTCAACCGCATCCTGCGCGACGAAACCGACGAATATTGGGTCGTGGACGAAAACGGCCTATACCTCGGCATTGCCCGCCAGCGCAACATCCTCAACCCGCCGCGCCTTCAGATCATCCTCGTGGATCACAACGAACCGCGCCAGTCCATCGCCGCGCTTGAAGAAGCCGAACTGCTGGAGATTCTCGATCATCACCGCCTCGGCAACCCCTACACCCACCAGCCCATCCGCTTCACTGTGGATGTGGTCGGCTCGACTTCAACGCTCGTAACGGAGCAGACCGCCGAAGCCGGACTCTCCGCCCCGCCCGCCATCGCAGGCGCGCTTCTCGCCGGACTTTTATCCGATACGCTCATCCTGACCTCCCCCACCACAACGGAGCGCGACCGTGTCGTAGCCGAACGGCTTGCACGCTGGGCGTTCGTCGGCGGGAGCCCGCTTCAGGGCGAAAGCATAGAAACATACGGCAAGGCGCTTCTCAGCGCCGGGGCAGGACTCTCCCACCGCAAGCCGGAGGAAATTGTCAGCACGGACATCAAATCGTTCGAGGGCGGCGGCTTTAAATTTGCGGTGGCGCAAGCCGAAGTGACCGACATCATGCAACTGGACGAACACCTGACTCCGCTGACAAAGGCGCTCGACGACCTGCGCGACAAACGCGGGCTGGACTTCGCCATGCTGCTCGTCACCGATGTGGTGCGCGGCACAAGCCGCCTGCTTGTTTCCTCATCCGCCCCCGCCGTTTTGAACGACCTGCCCTACCCGCCCCTGCCCGACGGCTCGCGCGACGCTTCCGGCGTGGTTTCAAGAAAGAAGCAATTGCTCCCGGCTGTGTTGGGGTTGTTAGAGAGGTAATAAAGCATGTCACCCTGAGCGGAGCGAAGGGTCTCTGAGATTATCATAGAGATGCTTCGCTTCGCTCAGCATGACATACATTGAAGCAACATGTCCTTTCCCTATCTCGACGAAACCCTCGAACTAAACGAAGAAACCCGCAAGGATTTGCCGGGTTCGTTCATCGCGCTCCCCAGTGGAATAACCCACTACGAAGAAGGCGGCGATAAAAACGGACAGCCCGTCGTCCTCGTTCACGGATTCTCCGTCCCATATTTCATCTACGACCCGACCTTCGAGTTCCTATCCAATCAGGGATTTCGCGTCCTGCGCTATGACCTGCTGGGGCGCGGATTCTCGGACAGGCCAAATGTCCGCTACAATGCGGATTTGTTCGTGAATCAACTCACGGAATTGCTGGACGCGCTCGATTTCAAAAACATCGCCCTCGTCGGTCTCTCCATGGGCGGGCCGATCACCGCCTCATTCATCCAGAGACACCCGCGTTACGTTTCAAAACACGTTCTGATAGACCCCGCCGGAGCCAGAGCCGTCTCGCTCTCGCCCATGCTCAAAGCGGTGAGAATGCCCGGCTTGGGCGAACTATTCCTCGGTCTGTTCGGAAGCGGGAGCATGGTCAAAAGCATCGCCTCAGATTTGTTCACGCCGGAACGGGTCGAGCAGTTTCGGGCAAAATATAAAATTCAAATGAAATATCGCGGATTCAAACGCGCCATCCTTTCCACAATGCGAAACGGGATGCTGAATTCATTCATCGAATCCTACCGGCGGGTTGGCGCGCTGAAGAAACCCACGCTCATCTTTTGGGGCAGGCAGGACGCGACCATTCCGTTTGAACACAGCGCGGACATCCTCGCCGCCATGCCGCACGCGGAATTGCGCGTCGTCGAAAACTGCGGACACATCCCCCACTACGAGCGTCCGGGCGAAGTCAACGAAATTCTGTTAGAATTTTTGAGACGGTAAACCCCCCCTGTTTACAAATAGACATTATCCGAAATAAAAATTGGTCATAGTTTCAGCGGCTTCTTGCGGCGGGCAACCCGAAAGTTATGCAACCCACAAGCGATAACCATGACCAAGTCCGAAAAGTCATCCTTGGTATTTCT
>CAADGT010000090.1 GCA_900696595.1 uncultured Chloroflexota bacterium | reverse complement strand
GAACTCCAGCATCTCGCGCAAATGCTTCATGAACTCGTCCGGCAGGAAGAAAAAATCTGCGAGGCGGTTGGCTTGTTTGCGGAGGCGGGTGAGGTCTATGGCGGGCATTGCCGATTTACGATTGCCGATTTTTGATTGGCGATAATTGAGGGAATTTATTCACGCGCCAATTCCGCCGCGTAGGCAATGGCGGCATGAATGGCTTGCGTAGTGAGGGAAGGATAACTTGCAAGGATTTCATCTGTTTTCAGCCCGGCGGCGAGGTTGTCCAACACCACTGCAACAGGGATGCGCGTCTCCTTGATGCAGGCTTTTCCGTGTTGAACTCCCGGGTCGGTGGCGATGTATTGTTTCCAATCCATGTCAGCCTCCATATTAATCTGTGTTTCGCGTAATTTCTATGCCGCTCAAAGCGTCGCAATTATTTTCTCGATCTCATCCAGAACATTGAAAATGTTGACGGGCTTGCCTGGGATAACTTCATCCTCCGTCAAATGTATGTGGTGTGGAAAATTATCCATGTTTGGAAAGTGCCTGGCGTTGTCCCAGCGGCGGATGAGGCGGTTGTTCTGGTCAGCCCAATGATAGGAGTAGGACTTTACATAAATCCGTTCGTCATCGCTGTGTTCGATATACTCGTAGAATTCAAGATAAGTGTTGTTTGTAAAGGTCAGACGCATACGCAAATGCGCCCGGTTGGGGTTGCTGTATTCGCGCAACGTCTGCGAGTTGGCGATAAAGTCGCTCTCTGATATTCGATTGATGATGGACGCCAGATAGTCTTCCGGACTCATGTTCACCCCTCGGCTGCCAATTCGTCAAGTTGTTTGCGCAGATCAGCCGCCATTTGAATGAGACCGGACCATTCCATGTAGTCCATGCGGTCGCCGAGTTTGCCCGCCTCGAACTCAGCGAAGAAATCGGCGGATTTCATCCCGTATTGCCGTTCGTAATCCGCCATTACCCGTTCCATATCTTCCAATTGCAGGCGCAACCGGCTGGTTTCCAAATCAACCAGTTTGTTCAACGTTTGCGCGGTGGCGGCGTCTACCTGGCGGTTTTTATACAATTCCGCAAGCCAGCGAACGCCTTTGACTCTTTTGTTTGGTACAGTTTGCAGCGCCATCATGCACCTCGTATTCAATTATACAGCGCGTTAAGTTCAAGGCTCAGAAATCAGCGGAGGACCAGACTGATAACCGGCACTGATCGCTGGTTTTAATATGCTTTGGCAAAATAAACTTTTCGTTTACTGGTTTTTCCGCAGACCACGCACTTGCCTTCTGTGTCGGGTTGATTGAATGGGATGTTGCGCGTGGTGGCTTTCGCCTCTTCCTTGACCTTCTTCTCACATTCGGTGGATTCGCACCAGTAGGCGAACGCCCAGCCGTCCTGAACGGCCTTTTTCAGGTCTTCATAGTTTTCCGCGTTATGAATGTTTGCATCGCGGTATTCGGTGGCGCGTTTGAGGAGCGCGGCTTGCACGTCGGTCAGCAGATTCTTGACCGTCTCGACGATGCCTTCCTGTGAGACGAAAGTCTTTCCTTCTTTGCCGGGCTTGTCGCGGCGGGCGAGAGCGACGGTTCCTTTTTCCACGTCTTTGGGACCGATCTCCACGCGGACGGGGACTCCGCGCATCTCCCAATCGTTGAACTTGAATCCGCTGGAGACGTTGTCGCGGTCGTCGAACTTGACGCGCACGCCCGCCGCCTTGAGTTCCGCGAAGATGCGGTCGGCGACTCCCATCACCTTTTCTTTTTCCGCGTCATTCTTGAAGATGGGAACGACGACGGCTTGAATCGGCGCGAGGCGCGGCGGCAGGACAAGTCCGTTATCGTCGCCATGCACCATGATCATCGCGCCGATGATGCGGGACGAGATCGCCCACGAAGTCGTTTGCGCGTAGGTCAGTTTGTTGTCCTTGTTCAGGAACTGGATGTCGAAGGCTTTGGCGAAGTTGTCGCCGAAGTAATGGGATGTGCCGGACTGGAGCGCGCGCTTATCCCACATCATCGCTTCAATGGATGTGGTGATCTGCGCGCCTGCAAAACGCTCGGTCTCGCTCTTGGTTCCCTTGATGGCGGGGATGGCGGCTTCTTCGAGGCAGAAGCGTTCGTAGATGTCGAGGATGCGGTACATCTCCTCTTTGGCTTCCTCTTCGCTGGCGTGCGCGGTGTGTCCTTCGTGCCAGTAGAACTCGGCGGTGCGCAGGAAGAGTTTGGTGCGCAGTTCCCAGCGCATGACCGAACCCCACTGCACGATCAACAGCGGCAGGTCGCGCCAGGATTTGATCCACTTGGCGTACATGTGTCCGATGATCGTCTCGGAGGTGGGGCGCACGGCGAGTTTTTCCTCCAGTTCCGCGCCGCCGCCGTGTGTGACGACCGCCAGTTCCGGCGCAAAACCTTCGACATGTTCCTTTTCTTTTTCAAAGAACGACATCGGGATGAGCGTGGGGAACGCCGCGTTGACGTGTCCGGTCTTTTTGAATTCCGCATCCAGCCACGAACAGATGTTTTCCCAAAGCGCCCAGCCGTACGGCTTGACCACCATACATCCGCGCACGGGGGCGTAGTCCGCCAAATCTGCGCGCACGACCAGCTGGTTGTACCATTCGGAAAAATCTTCTGCTCGGGTGGGAAGTTTGTCTTCTGCCATTTTTTACTCCAGAAATTGGATGATTGGATGATTAGAGATTAGATGATTGGAGATTAGATGATTAGAGATTAGATGATTAGAGATTAGATGATTGGAGATTGGATGATTGGAGATTAGATGATTGGATGATTAGAGGTTAGATGATTAGAGATTGGATGATTGGAGTTCAACAACAACATTACTCCTGACTACTCACTACTCACTATTCACTATTCACTACTCTCTATTCTCTACTCTCTACTCTCTCCACTGCACTTTTCACATCTTCCGCAAAGTATAACAAGGCGCGGTGTTCTGCCGGGGTGTAGGCGTCATGTTCGCCGAAGAACTGCTCGAAGGTGGAACGCCATCCGCGCCCGACCAGAATCAGCGGTTTGCGGGGCAGCGACTCGATGATCATCAGGTTCCACATCAGCGTAATTTCGGTCAATGTGCCGGGGCCGCCGGGGAGCGCGATTGCCGCGTCGCAGCCTTTGATCAACGCCATCAGACGGTCGGCAAGCGTTTGTCGTTTTCGCTCCTCTTTCACGAAAGCGTTCGCCCGCGAGCCGCGCCAGTCTTCGATATCCTGGCAGGTCACGCCGATGACGTGCCCGCCCGCCTCATGCGCCCCGCGCGAGACAGCCTCCATCGTGCCGTAGTAGCCGCCGGTGAGGACGCCATATCCGCGCCCGGCGAGGAGCGAGCCAAGCAATTGCGCTTCTTCGTACGCCGGAGAGCCTTGTTTCGGTTGCGCGCCGCCAAACACAGTAATGTTCATATCTTCTCCTGGTGGGAGAGATTGGCGATTGATAATTTTCCAATCTCTACTCTCTACTCTCTACTCTCTACTCTCTACTCTCTATTCTCTATTCTCTATTCTTCCCAACTTCTTCCCTTGTTCACTTCGATCTTTCTCAACACCGCGTCTTCCAGATCAATGCCGGAGACCGAAGCCAGTTGCAAAAGATACAAGAGCACATCCGCCAATTCGTGACCCAATTCTTCGCGGTCGTTGATCTCGTCTGTAAACTGAAAATGCTCCAAAATCTCAGCCGCTTCAATCGAAAGCGAGACCGCCAGGTTGCGCGGAGTCTGCGGGCGTTTGCTGTCCGCTTCGTACCAGCCCTTCGACCTTACCAGCGCGTGCATTTGCTCTGTCAATTCAGCGATCGTCAATTTTTTATTATCCATCGTCAATTGTCCATCGCCCAGCAAATAAAAACGGCTCGCCAAGTCTGGGAGCCGTTTGGGCGCGATTAAGCGAACCTAGCCAGACCTGGAGGATGTACACATTCTAGGGGACGGGTTCGGGGTCGCCAACATGCGCCGGATTATACCCAGATATTGTAAAATTGTCCCCGTCAGGTTATGGCGATCCAAATTCTGCAATGGGAGCGGCAAGATGGAAGCGGAGAAAATCTTAAGTTCAACCCTGCCTTCTCAAGCGCGGGTCGTGATCATCGGCGGCGGGGTGATCGGGTGCAGCGCCGCCTATCATCTGGCGAAACTCGGCTGGCGCGATGTGGTCGTCCTTGAACGCAAACAACTGACTTCCGGCACGACCTGGCACGCGGCGGGACTCGTCGTCTGCGGCGGATTCGCCACCGAGACCATGCTGGAGCTGGCGCATTACACCCGCGAGTTGTATCTCAATCTCGAAAAGGAAACAGGCGTATCCACAGGCTTCAAACCGGTCGGGTATATTCAAGCCGCGAGTTCCGCCTCGCGCTTGCGTGTACTTCGCAGGAACGCCGCTTTTGCCCGTTCGATGGGGATCGAAGCGCATGAAATTTCTCCGGCGCAGTTTAAAGCCCTTTGGCCGCTGGCAGACCCGGGCGGAGTCAGCGCCGGGTTTTACTTCCCCGACGACGGGCGCGCCAACCCGGTGGATGTGACCATGTCTTTGGCGAAAGGCGCGCGGGATATGGGAGTCCGCTTCTTTGAGGGGGTTGAAGTTGCCTCCATCCAGAAGCGGAATGGCCGCGCTGTGGGCGTGACCACGACGAACGAAGAGGCGATCCGGGCGGAGTATGTTATCAATTGCGCCGGGATGTGGGGGCGAAGAATCGGCAAACTGGCGGGCGTGGACGTCCCGTTGCAGGCGGCGGAGCATTATTATCTGTTGACCGAACCGATCGAGGGCGTTCATCCCAACCTGCCCATTTTGGAGGATGTGGATACCTATTCCTATTTCCGCGAAGAGGTGGGCGGGTTGATGCTCGGCTTGTTCGAGCCGGTCGCCAAACCCTGGGGCGTGGACGGCATCCCCGCCGACTTTGCCTTCGGCGAAATTCAACCGGATTGGGATCGCATGATGCCGTACATCGAAGCCGCGATGGAGCGCGTGCCGGTATTGAAGACAGCCGGGGTTCGTAAACTTTTCTGCGGGCCCGAAAGCTTCACCGCCGATATGACCATGCTCGTCGGCGAGGCGCCGGAGTTGAAGAATTTCTACGTCGCCGCCGGGATGAACTCGCTGGGCATTTTATTGGGCGGCGGGGTCGGGCATACGCTCGCGCATTGGATCGTGGACGGCGTCCCTCCGCTGGATGTGGGCGAGATCAACATTGACCGGATGCTGCCGTATCAGAACAATCAGCGATATTTGAACGACCGCGTGGTCGAGATTTTGGGGATGATGTACAAGGAAACCTTCCCCAATTCGCAATTGCAAACGGCGCGCAATGTCCGCAAATCCATCCTGCATGAAAAACTGGCAGAGCGCGGCGCATTCTTCGCTTCGTCCGCCGGGTGGGAATATGCCGACTGGTTCGCGCCGGAAGGGAAAAAAGCCGAGGTTGAAAAATACGGTTGGGACAGGCAGAACTGGTTCGAGTACAACGCCGCCGAGCATAAAGCCTGCCGTGAAAACGTGATTCTCATGGATACATCCATGATGTCGAAGTTTCTTGTGCAGGGACGCGACGCCGTGACCTTGCTCGACCGGATTTCCGTCAGCAATATCAATGCGCCGGCCGGCAGGGTGATTTACACAGAGTGGTGCAATAAACGCGGCGGCATCGAAGCCGACTTGACTGTAACGCGCATCGGCGAAGAATCCTTCATGGTCGTGTGTTCCGATCTGGCGCATCGCCATGTCGAAACCTGGATGAAGCGTCACATCCTGTCGGGGGAGCAGGTCTTCATCGTGGATATGACCTCAGCGTATGCGCTGATTAACGTTCAGGGACCGAAGTCGCGCGAGTTGTTGCAAAGAGTCTCCCATGCCGACTTATCGAATGAGAGTTTTCCGTACATGTCCATGCGCGAGATTGACGTTCACTATGCGCGCGCGCTGGCGTTGCGCGTGACCTATCAGGGCGAACTGGGCTACGAACTTTACATCCCGACCGAATTCGCGCCGACGACCTTCGACGTCCTGCTCGAAGTGGGGAAAGACCTGGGCGTAAAACTCGCGGGGATGCAAACGCTCAACACGCTGAGAATCGAAAAGGGCTACCGCGATTACGGTCATGATATTGATTGCACCGATACCCCGCTCGAAGCCGGGTTGGGTTTTCTTGTGGATTTCAACAAGCCGGACTTCATCGGCAGGGAGGCGCTGGTCAGGCAAAAGGCGGAGGGTCCGCTCAGGAAGCGTTTTGTGCAACTGCGCCTGGATGACCCGGAGCCGCTTTTGTATTATGGCGAGATGATCTATCGCAACGGGAAGATCGTCGGCTACGTCCGCTCGGGGGCGTATGGGTTTACGGTCGGCGGCGCGGTGGCGCTATCCAT
>CAADGT010000089.1 GCA_900696595.1 uncultured Chloroflexota bacterium | reverse complement strand
CGTTTTCGTAGATTTGGAAACTGAATTTGTCGCGTCCGTGATGCGAGATGAGCGTGCCGTACAGGGTTTTGATGCGGCGTTTGTCGCGTTCCCTGTCGCCGGTGGGGCGCAGGAGGACGGTGATCTGGCGCGGCGGGTGGTCTTTGTCTTTGTTTTCTTTGGCGAGCGGGATGTAGAGCGATGACAGGATCGCTTCGTTGCGGTCTTCGGTTTCGATATCCGCGTAGGCGGGGTTGACAACCCGGCTGACCAGCGGCGGGGTTATCTCTTCGTCTTTTTTGAACTTCGGCGCGGGTTTGGCGGCGAGGGCGGCTTCGTCGAAGGATGGCTGCCATTCCATGTCCCAGCCGGGGGGGAAGTTTTCGGGCGGGGGCGGGGAGTCGTCGTTGGATTCGTAGGACGGAGATTCTTCAGCAACGCTATAGGGCAAGTTTGAAACTTGTCCCGCCGTCGGCGTTGGAATCTGTTTGGGTTGGGCAACAGGCTTGGGCGGGGTCTGCCGCGTCCCCGAAGGAGGAGCCGGGCGGCGGGGGGATTGGGATTCGGTTCGGGGGAGGAGCGGCTTGGGAGTCGCATCCGGTTTGGGGGTGGAGGCGCCCGCCGCTTCGATCACTTTGATTTCGGTTTTGATCGTGTCCACCAGGATTTTGGGGGGGGTGTTGGTCTGGTCCACTTTGCCTTCGACGATGATGATCTGGTCGGCGGCGAGTTGGTTGCGGTATTGTTCCCATGTGCGGGTGAAGAGCAGGAGTTCGATGCTGCCCTGGATGTCTTCGATGATGACGAAGCCCATGGGTTTTCCGGCTTTGGTGGTGTAGGGGCGGATGTTGGTGATGATTCCGGCGACGCGGACTTTTTCTTCGTGTCCGGCGTCGGGGAGTTGGGCGGAGAAGTAGCTGACGACCTGGGCGAGGGTGGCTTGGTATTCGTTGAGGGGGTGGTCGGAGATGTAGAGTCCGATCAGTTCGCGTTCCCAGTTGAGCGTTTCGCGTTTGTCCACGTCTTTGACTTCGGGGAGTTTGATTTCGTCCACGATGCCGGTGGCGGCGCCGAAGAGGGACATTTGCCCGGCGTCGGCGGCGCGGAAGTGGTTGCCGGAAATGGCGATGATGCGTTCGAGGGCGGCGAGCAGGGAGGCGCGGTTGCCGAGGGCGTCGAGCGCGCCGACTTTGATCAGTCCTTCGAGGGAGCGTTTGCCGACGGTTCGCAGGTCTACGCGGCGGGCGAGGTCGTTGAGGTCGGTGAATTTGCCGTTGGCGGCGCGTTCTTCGATGATGGGTTGCACGGCGGTCTGCCCGACGTTTTTGATGGCGCCCAAGCCGAAGCGGATTTGGGGTTTTTTGTTGCTGTTGTTCGTTTCGCCGTCCCTGGCGAAAGCGTTGCTTGTTGAGTCCCCTCCGCCGGGGACGGCGGCTGGAGCGGACTCTGTTTCAATATCTTCGCTGTCGAAGTCCCATGTGGAGGAGTTGATGTCGGGGCGCAGGACGGGGACGCCCATGGCGCGGGCGTCGGCGACGTAGGCGGCGATTTTTTCCACCTGCCCGGCGGAGGCGGACATGAGGGCGGTCATGTACTCGGCGGGATAGTTGGATTTGAGGAAGGCGGTCTGGACGGCGATCACGCCGTAGTCGGCGGCGTGACTATTGTGAACCAGGATGTCGTTGGCGATGAAGTTGTGGGTCTCTTCGATCTCAAGGTCGTAGGTCTGCTTTTCGCCGACGTATTCGATATAGGCGATGCGGTCCCAATAGATGTCGCTTTCGGCGTACCGTTTGATGGCAGGGTCGTCGAAGTAGTTGCCAAGGCGTTGCAGTGTGGCGCGCCCAAAGCCAACTTTGCCTGCGGAGTTGGTCGGCGAAAATTCGCGCGGAGCAATGCCGGTGGTGGCGGTGATCTCTTTCCAAGTCAGCCCGGACGAATCTTTTGCGGCGCGAATATGTTCCTTGACGGCAGCAGGGACGATATCTTTTGTGCCTACAGCAACCGGCGGAATGGACGCGGTCAGTTCCTTAAGGGCTTGAGTCTTTTGCGCACTCACAAGGAAGCAACCAATACGTTCCTTGAAGGTGTTGATGTTCTCATGCCCGGTGATGAAGACCTGATACCCAACCCGCCCTTCTTTGTAGGGGAACTCGACAGTGCGCAAGCGGCTGATAATGCCAAAGCGCAACAGCAGGTGTTGAAGTTGTTGTGCGAGTCTCTGCGAAGCAGTGGCATAGTACAGGCTTCGTCCACGGGCGTCAATGTGACCATCGCCATCCCACATACGGCTGATGACCAGACCGATCTGGCGATTGTTCAACTCAAAGATGGCAGAGGGGAAGTCTTTGTTGTGGGCATTCTTGCCAAGCAAGCTCAACTCGCGCGCCCAGGAAAAGATGCCGGGTTCATATTGCTTATCGGCGCGGGCAGCGTAGATGGAGTATGTCCCTTTGTGCATGACAATCGTGCATTTGACATTCTCGAACGACTCGGCGGCTTTCACAAAATCATTCACTTGATGCATGTCTTGATTGTAATAATAGACTGAGTGCGGATGGCAGAGATTGCCTTCTGCCAGCAGATGCCCAAGCGCAATCGCTTCGTGGTCCGCCCATTCCTGTTTGCCTTCCACAGGAATGATACGTGGAACAGCAATGAACTCGTCGGGTTGGAGTTCTTCGAGGTTGCGCCAGCCGTTATAGGTGTAGAAAGGATGATTGCCCGTCGCTTCGATGGTGCGTCCCAATGCGGTGGTCAGGCGGAAGACGGGCTTCATGCCGTTGTCCATGACGTTGAGTACGGACTGATTCTTTAATTTCAGCGTGGAAATATCGCAGGAGAGAGTCGTTTGTATCTCTACCGCGCCGCGATACAGGTCTTCCACTTTGACGAGGCGTCCGGTGGCGGCGTCCAATACTTCCACATCGCCGGGCAAACATTTATTAAATCCATACCTGGCGAACTCTTCCCAATCCGAATAGATCGCGTCGGCGGTTTCCTGGTTCATGCCTTTTTCGACGGCGCCCTTTACGAACTTGGCGCGATGTTTGTCTATGTCTTCTTTTTTCTTTTTCGAGATGGCTTTGCGGAGCTCGTCCGACTCGGAGGGCGTGTACCCGGCCAGTTCGACGGCGGCTTGCATCAGTTGTTCCTGATAGACGGGGATGCCGTAGGTGTCGCTGAAGATCGGCTGCATGTTGGGGTGGCGATACTTCACTTCGGCTTGTCCGTGCATCCGCGCGATGTAATCGGGGATGAACTGCATCGGTCCCGGGCGGTAGAGCGCGACCATGGCAATGATGTTTTCGAGGGTCTGCGGTTTCATCTGCACGAGGTAGCGCGTCATGCCGCTATTGTGAACCACGAAACCATTGGCGACAAAATTATTCCCGGGTGACTGCATCTGCAGGTCGTAGGTTTCTTCTTCCCCGATGAATTCGATGTTTTTGACGCGCACCCATTGGGTGTCATCGGGAAATTGCGGACATTCCCATTTAACAAGGTCGGCATATTTGACCTGGAATTCGGCAAACATCGTCTTATCCACGACAATTAAATTACATTCAGGGTATTGCTCCTTGAACAGGGCTATCTTTTCCGCGCTGGCTTTATCCATCCAGCCCTTGATTTCGTAAAACGTATTTTGATCAGGCACATAGAAATCAGGAGTATATGTGATGGCGACGCCGTTGTCTTTAACCAGTTCAAAGGTTTGGGGTTCGTATTGATATTCCCATCCCAAATACCGGAACACTCGCGCCATATCCGCTTCCCATGAGGAGCGCACATAGTGATCTAAATCTTCACGATATCCGGACTTTGTATAGGTTTTCGTTTCCTTTGGCGGGCGTCCATACATGGGATTATTCCTACCCGAAAGTTTTTTAGAAAGTTTGGCTCGAATTTCCGCCGCGCGTTCCGGGCCGTGTCTTTCTTCCAAAGTAATACCTTTCTGGGCAGAGTTGTACATGCTCAGATTCTTGATCCACAGGGTATCTTTAGCCGACTCCGCGGTGAGACCCTTATTCCACGCAGGATTGCCTTTATTTCTTTTTGAGATAAGCGCTCGCACCTCAGGGCGGCTCGGATTCGAGGAGATACGAGCAGAACAACTTTTGCAATGACGCGCATATCCTGAAGCAATTTTCAAAGGCTCGCCGCAAACAATGCAAAGTCTGCCCGAACGGCTGGTATTGCTTTTAAAAAGCAAGGCGTCAGATTCGGGGTCAATTTCGCCGAGTTTCACCCAGCCGCGCTGCGTAAAGAAATGATGGTCGGCAGTTGCTTTAATCCATCTATTGTTATTGACGCTCAAACGATAGACCGGCTTTACGCCGCTATAAACGACTTTGTTGATGACATTGGGAATAAAGCGCCCCTCGTCCAAATAGCAGGAATTCGCGCGAAGAAGCTCGCGCCCGCCTAATGTGCCTGCATTTTCACGCGCTTTGAAATCGGCGTATAGTTCCTTGATGGTTCGATGCCCGATATAAGTATCGCCGCTTAGACAACCTTCTATCTGGAATAAGCCTGCCGTCTGTCCGCTGCCCATCAGTTCGAATGCTTTGGGGTCGTCGAGCGGGATGTTGCTCAGGTCGAATTTTATTCCATGCCGTTTGTAGATCAGGTCGCAGGCGCGCGCCATGACGGTCAGCGTGATGAGTCCGAGGAAGTCCACCTTTAACATGCCGAGCGAATCGAGTACGCCCATTTCGAACTGGGTGACGGATTTGATGGGCGTTTCTTCCGCGCCGGAGGTCGGGCGGTGAAGCGGCAGGTATTCCATGATGGGCTTGTCGGAGATGACCACGCCCGCGGCGTGCGTCCCGGCGTTGCGAACCGTGCCTTCCATCCTTGCGGCGATGTCTATCACTTCGCGCATCTTCGGGTCGGTGTCGTAGATCTGCTTAAACTCTTTGACCGCCAGCGCGTCGTCCATCGAGGCGCCGCCCGCGGCAAAGGGGACGAGTTTGGCGACGCGGTCCACCTCGGGCAGGGGAATTTCCATGACGCGCGCCACGTCGCGGATGGCGGCTTTGGCCCCCATTGTGCCGAAGGTGATGATCTGCGCCACTTTGTCGTCGCCATATTGGCGCGCGCAGTATTCGAGCATTTCGTGCCGGCGGTCGTCGCGGAAATCCAAATCAATGTCGGGCATGGAGATGCGCCCCGGGTTGAGGAAGCGTTCGAAGATCAGCGCGTGTTGAAGCGGGTCCACCATCGTAATCTCGAGCGTGTATGCGATGATGGAACCAGCCGCCGAGCCGCGCGCGTTGTACCAGATTCCGTTTTCGCGGGCGAAGCGGCACAGATCCCATACGATGAGGAAGTAGGCGTTGAATCCCATGCTGTTCACGACGCTTAACTCGTAGTTCAGCCTCTCGCGGACTTTGGGGCTGTCGCAGTCGTCCCCGTACCTTTTCTCCGCCCCAGCCTCGCACAGCGCGCGCAGGTAGGACTCGGCAGTGTGTCCGTCCGGCACGTGGAATTCGGGCAGGTGATAGCCCTTGAAGCCAAGGTCCACGTTACAGCGTTCGGCGATGAGCAGGGTGTTGGATAGAGACTCGGGGACTTCGGCGAAGAGGCGGTTCATCTCCGCGGGGGTGCGCAGGAAGTAGGAGTCGTCGGTCATGCGCATCCGCTCGGGGTCCGCCAGCGTGGAGTTGGTCTGGATCGCCAGCAGAATGTCCTGCAATTTTGCGTCGCTCTGGTTGATGTAATGCACGTCGTTGGTGGCGACGTATTTTGCGGAATAGCGCGCGCCGAGTTCGAGCAGTTTTTTATTCAGGTCGAGGATTTCGGGGATGTTGTGTTCCTGCAATTCGACGAAGAAGCGGTCGGGACCGAAGACTTCGTGATACCAGTTCCATTTTTTCAGCGCTTCTTCGGGGTTGTCGTTTAGCAGCGCGCGCGGAATTTCGGCGGACATGCAGCCGGAAGTGCAGATCAGCCCTTCGGAGTGCGCGGCGAGGAAGTCATGGTCAATGCGCGGGTAGTAGTAGAAACCGTCCAGTTGGGCGGCGGAGGCGATCTTCAATAAGTTCTGGTAGCCTTTTTCGTTCTCCGCAAGCAGGAGCAAGTGGAAGGAGGAACGGTCGAGTTTGGAGTCTTTGTCCTTCATGCCGCGCGCCGCCATGTAGGCTTCCAGCCCGATGATGGGCTTGACCCCTTCCGCTTTGGCGGCTTTGTAGAAATCAATCACGCCGAACATCGTGCCGTGGTCAGTGATGGCGACGGCCGGCATGTTCAACTCCT
Organism: uncultured Chloroflexota bacterium; assembly: GCA_900696595.1. Classification (GTDB taxonomy): domain Bacteria; phylum Chloroflexota; class Anaerolineae; order Anaerolineales; family Villigracilaceae; genus Villigracilis. The sequence goes on along the minus strand of CAADGT010000089.1, from coordinate 94 downwards.
TGACGCGCCGAACCAGTTTCTTGATATCCGAGAAACCGTCGAGCAGGGAGTATTGGGTATGGACGTGAAGGTGGGCGAAGGACATTTGTCGGGT
>CAADGT010000088.1 GCA_900696595.1 uncultured Chloroflexota bacterium | reverse complement strand
CGGTCACCTGATCAAACAATTCGATTTTCCATTCGTCGGCAAGCGCCTGTTGTAAGCGATCATTTGGCGCTTATCTTTCTTGCACTGTCGTCAGCACTCATTTGGCGGACGGCAACTAATCTCTAATTACCAATCTCCAATCTCCAATCTCCAATTACCAATCTCCAATTACTCCTTCTCTTCCGGCTTTTCCCCGTGCGCCCGCTTGTGCCATTCCTCGAAGAAGGGCGGAACTTTTTCATCCCAATCTTTCTTCCAGTGATTGTGATGTCCCCAGCCGTGTCTCATGCGGCGGAAGAACATCATCTTCATGAAGCCGAGGAACAGGAAGAGGAAGAAGATGGAGAGGCAGACTGCGCCGAATGGATTGAAGAAGCGATGCGGATGCCCGAAGCCATAGCCTTGCGGGTAGCCATATCCATATCCATAGCCGTGACCGTACATCGGCGGGACGGGCGCGCCTTCTTCGGCGGCTTTCTCGATGGCGACGGCAACTTCAGGCGCCTGCGCGATTCCCTGCGCGACCCCGGCCTGGTAAGCCATGTACCCCGCGCCGCCGATCAGACTGAGCAGGATGAGGACGCCGATCGTGCGGGCGATCACCCAGCCGATAAAATTATCTTTTGACATTTTTACCTCCAGCGGTAATTTGGTTTGTTCTTACGGCTCAAATGTATCAACCCATTGTGGAGGGAATATGGATGGGCGGGCGAGGCTTTGTGGAGGATGCGTATGAGAATTGTTGGAGGACGCGCGTTTATTTCATCTTCCAGACTTCCCAGTTCCCGTTCCCGATGACGGGCATTCCCTCGCCGAGCCATTCATACATCGAGCCGTCGTACACGGCCACGTTGGCATGACCCGTCAACAAATGCGCCGCCGCGTTGACCGCCGCCGCGATCCCCCCGCCGCAATAAGTGATGATGCGTTTATGTTGCGACACGTCCTTCAATCGAAGCGCGAGCGCGTCGTCCGGCAGGAGATACTCGAACCCCTGGCTGAAATCTCCCTGCATCAACTCCATGCAGTTGACGTTGATCGAGCCGGGGATGCGCGCCCCCTCATAACTGACCGGCGGCAGGACATTCACAATCGCAACTTCTTTATTTTCCATCGAAGCCAGGACTTCCTCTTTACGGACGAACATTTCCGGCCTTGCCTTTCCCTTGAAGACGCCCGGTTCATACCGACGGGAGGACTGTTCCGTGTTTCCCCCGGCATTTTTCCACGCTGTCAGCCCGCCGTTCAATACGCGCGCATTGTCGTGACCCGCATACCTCAACACCCACCACGCGCGCATGGCATACGGAAGCATCCCGCAGGCATAAACGACGACTTCGTTTTCATTGGAGATGCCCGCCGCGCCGACCTGCTTCGCCAGTTCATCCGGCGGCAGGATGGCGCACATGTACGCGCTGTCTGGAATCGAAAACCGCTCATGGTCGAAATACGCCGCGCCAGGGATATGACCCAGCAAATATACATCGTCCGTGATGCTGGCGTCGAAGATGCGCAGGTTTGGGTCGCCCAATTTTTGCGCGAGTTCCCCAGCCTCGATCAACATTTCTTCGCGTTTCATTTTTGCTCTCCTTGCGCGGGCATTGTTTGCCCCGCCGTTCAATGGGAATGCGAACTTGCAATCGCGGATCGCGCGAATTTTCCCAAGAGTATCAATTCATTGTGGAGAAAATATGGACATCCCCGCCAGAGATTGTGTACACGCAAACCCGGACTTTGGGGCTGGTTGCCTTACACTTGCCCCTAATATGCCCCCGAGCAATTCCATTCTTTCCCTTCAGAACTGTATGCGCAGGTGTTCATGCCGGGACCGATGTAGTGAAAGGAAAAGGAGTAAGTCGCGCCGTCGCTCGAATATGAAAAATCCAATTCGTCTGTCTTAACCGGGACGGAGGGCAGATAGTCGGGGACGAGTTGATCGAGTTTTTCCGGGTACGAGCCGTGGTCAGCCTTATACGCTTCCAGCGCAACGATGACCGGCGCGCTTGCGGCGTAACCCTTCTCCGCTTTTTCGCCCACGCCGGGAGGTTCTTCGGTGGGCAGGAGGGCGTTGCAGGCAAGGACGAACGCCGCCAGGATGAACGGAATTTTGAAACGGCTCATGTCTTTCTCCTTGCGGGTTCTTCAGAATCCCGCCTGTCACTCCCCGCCGGGACTCTGAACTTCAAACTTGACCACTTTATCGTCGGTCGCGGCGGTCGCGTACAGGTTGTTTTGCGCGTCGAACGCGGCGCCGTAATAACCCGGCTCGATCTTGTCAATATAATTTCCGTCCGCATCGAAGACCTGAATATTGAAAAAGTCCACAACATACATGCGCCCATAGGCATCGAAGGCGATCTGGTGCGGATTGACGAACTTGCCCGGAACGAAACCGCTCTCCGTGTTTTCGCCGCCGAACCTGGAGAGAAATTCCCCGCTTGGAGAAAACTTTAGTATGCTCGCGTCGAAACTGCCCCAGATATAGATGTTCCCTTGCGCATCGAGCGCGATCTTTGCGTGTCCAAGCGGCAGGCCGGAGCGCTCTTCGACGGCTTCCACCGGGATTTGCAGATCAACCTGCCCGTTGCCGTCGAAGCGCAGAATCGCGTCGTCGGTCGCGGCGTAAAGCGAATCGTCCGCTCCCAGCGCGACATATTGATAGCCAAAGAAGACCGGGTCGTCCGTCCCGCCGATCTCGCCGAGTTTGTCCCCGTTGATGTCGTACGTCAGGATCGTGTCCGCCGGGATGTAGATTACCCCTGCGCGGCTGACCGCAATGTTGGTTATGTACAGGTCGTCCCGATTCGATTCGGGAGTGAAACTTGAAATGAGATTCCCCATCTGATCGTAAACCTGAATGTCGCCGCCTTCGAAATCGCAGACGACGATATTGCCGCTCCCGTCCACGCCGATGGCGCGCGGATCGCCGAGCCCGCTGACGGTGAACGAGATGGTTTCGACGGCAAACGAATCCGGGAGGGTCGCAGCGCCCGGCGTGAGAAACGGAACCCCGACCGGAAATTCCGCGGGAAGCTCGAAGGGCAGGGATTTGATGATGGACGGAAATGCCGAAATCAGGATGGCGATCATAACAACAAGATTGATGATGCTTCCGAGGCAGGAACGATTCCGGCGGCGCGGACTCGGCGCGGGCACAGCCGAAGGAACAACGAACGGCTCTCCCGGTCTTGAGCCGGTCTGTGAACCCTGAAAGACGAAAGGACCCGACGGCGTTGACGATTTGCGCGATTGGGCGGGAGCGCTTGCGGCTGGCGCATCGTCGTGGACACCCGCCATGGATTTGACGCTCATCATCGCGTATTCAGGGTTCAGCCCCGTGATCCTGCTGTAGATTTTCGCGGCTTCTTCGAGCTTTCCCTCTTTGGCGAGGCGGGTCACATCCGAAAGGCTGGCGGGCGCGTCGCTTGAAGCGGAACTTTGAAATGAGCCGATTCCCCTCAACGTTTCAGGGATTACAACCGATGAATTGCAATAGGGACATTTCATCGCCGCCATGCCCGGAGTCGGGTCAAGCGGCGCGCCGCAGGTGGGGCATTTGAATACGCTGATGGATTGGCTGTCTGTCATCGGGCGCCTCTCATGGATGAGGTTGACTTCGTTTATCCCGGCTGCCTGCCAGTTGGGAAGGTTCTTGTCTGCCGCAATAATACACGATTTTCAATCATGCCCCGTTATATCGCGGTTGCGCTGCCTGAATAGACATACTACCGTTGGGCGATGGTCATTGCCGGGCTTGCCGCTAAAATCCGCCATGTCCATGGTGGACGAGAACGTCAAACAAGGTTGCGGCGGCTTTTCGACTTCGTTTCGCCTTTTCAAGCAAAGCGTTTATTTCGGGATTCATACGGGTATTCCCTCCCGTCGGACATTCATCAAAAAGGGAACTTGCAACGTTTCATATTGGGATTTTGTAACAAACGCCCTTGAAATCACGACATCGTTTTCCAATGAAAGGGAAGCGACTAACCTTGAACTTAGACGGAGCATGTCGCTGTAATCGAAATCCTTTTTCATGACGACCAGGATATCAATATCAGAATCAGCCCGCGCAGCCCCCCGCGCGCGATCCGTACAGGATTACTCTATCCACATTATCCCCATAAAGACGGATCAATTCTTTCTTCAATTTTTTCAGCAACCTGTCGATTTTTGCAGACATTTGAGCGTCTCCCATCCTTAATCATACACGATTTTACCGGAGTTTCATTTCAACACCCATTCGATGTGCGCGCGCAAAACATGTCAGGCAGGTTGCTCCCTGCGCCGTCCCCGGCGCAGGATTCCCTCGTAACACGCCGCCGCCCACAGGGGGCTTCGCACAGGACGGCGGCTTGAGCGTATGCCGCTGACAACCTTTATGTGCACACCATTCGATTTTACGCGCGACAGGCTTTCCTGTCACCGTTTATAATTGTCCACGCTCCAATCAACCTTCCAACCACCCAACCACGAGACTACATGACTACCCAACTCATCGAATGTATCCCCAATTTCTCCGAAGCGCGCCGACCCGAAGTAATAGACCGGATCGCCGCCGCCATCGGATCGGTCAGCGACGTAAAACTCCTCGACCGCTCCTCCGACCTCGACCACAACCGTACCGTGTTGACCTTTGCCGGGCCGCCTGCGGGCGTGGAAGAAGCCGCATTCCGCGCCATCAAAACCGCCGCCGAACTGATTGACCTCGACGCGCACACCGGCGAACATCCGCGCATCGGCGCGACAGACGTCGTCCCCTTCGTTCCGCTTCAAGGCGCGACAATGGACGACTGCATCGCCATCGCCAAACGACTCGGCGAGCGCGTCGGCAATGAACTGCAAATCCCCGTCTATCTTTACGAAGCCGCCGCAACCCGTCCCGAACGGACGAATCTCGAAAACATCCGCAAGGGACAATACGAAGGACTCAAAACAGAAATCGAATCCAACCCCGAACGCAAGCCAGATTTCGGTCCCGGCAAACTTCCGAAGGCGGGCGCCACCGTCATCGGCGCGCGCAATCCGCTCATTGCGTTCAACGTCTATCTCACCAGCGACGACGCGGACATCGCAAAAAAAATTGCAAAAGCCGTTCGTCAATCTTCGGGCGGTCTGCGTTACGTTAAAGGACTCGGCTTGCTCGTGGACGGTCGCGCGCAGGTCTCGATGAATCTCACAAACTTCCGCGAAACGCCAATCGCCCGCGTCGTCGAATTCATCCGCCGCGAAGCCGGGCGATACGGAGTCGGGGGTCATCACAGCGAACTCGTCGGCTTGATTCCGCAAGAAGCCCTTGTGGATGCGGCGGTCTGGTACACCCAGTTGGATCAGTTCTCTCCCGAACAGATTCTCGAATCCAGGCTTTTCTCTTCTCCCACCGCCGACGCTTCAAACTCCGCCGGTAGCGGATCCTCTTTCATCGAGCAGTTGGCCGCGCCGACGCCGACTCCCGGGGGCGGCTCCGCGGGCGCGTACGCGGGCGCATTGGGCGCGGCCCTCGTGGCGATGGTCGCGGGAGTGACCATCGGCAAAAAGAAATACGCCGACGTGGAAGCCGAAATGCAGGCGGTTCGCGTCGTGGCTGAAAATCTGCGCTCCGAACTGACCCAGGCCGTGGACGACGACGCCGCGTCCTTTGAAGTGTTAATGGCGAAATTCAAACTGCCAAAGGAGACCGAAGAACAAAAAACCGCGCGCGACGCGTCCATTGCGCAGGCAACCTTGAACGCCGCGCGCATCCCGCTTCATGTCGCCGAACACGCCGTCAAGGTGATGGAGCTCGCCCTCAAATGCGCCAGACATGGCTTGCTCAGCGCCATCTCTGATGCGGCCTCCGGCTTTGCCATGGCGCGCGCGTCATTGACCGCCGCCGCGTACAACGTGCGCATCAACATCAACTCGCTGGCGGATAAATCCCCCGGCGGGCGCATGTTGAGCGAACTGGCAGAACTGGAATCGGCGGCGGATAAACTCGAAGGGGAGATGAAGGCCGTGATGAAGGAAAGAGGCGGGGTTTAATCTCCGCCTTATTTGCTGGTTGTAATGTAATTCCATCATGTCGCCGCCAAATTTTTTGTACTCCACAATTCTGTTCACCACCGGTTTTACCTGCCTTCTGCTGTCCGGCGTGATCCGGTATTTTCGGAGCGAGGCGGCAGGCGCCAAACCTCTGGCGTTTTTTCTGCTTGGGCTGGCTTGGTGGGATATTACCTACGCCGTTTTCTGGGCGGACCTCCCCGGTCCCCGCCCTTACTTCTGGCTGGATATTACGCTTGCGGGGGCGTTTGTCGCGCCGACCGCCTTTCTGGTGTTTGCGCTTGACTTTTCCAATACACGCCATTTGCTGAACCGCCGGTTTATTCTGGCGCTGCTGATCGAGCCGATTTTGGCGTTCGTCCTGTTGTGGACCGACCCCTTGCACAATCTATACTTCGGCGGAAAGCGCGCGCTGAATACAATGAGGATTGTGGATGCAGGACCCATTCATTGGGCGAATATTTATTATTCCTACCTGCTGATCCTGGTCGCATTCCTGATTCTTTTTGGCGTTGCCCGTCGTTCGAAGGGAGTCTATCGCAGCCAGGCGACGATAATTCTGGTTGCCGCCGTCGCTCCCTGGATTGCCAACACCGGGGTCGCCTTTTTCGGCGGGGGGGCGCTCCCCGATGCGGATCTGACTCCGTTTGTTTTTTCGATCACAGCGTTGGCCATCGCCTTTGCCTTGATCCGCCACCGCCTGCTTGACATTGTGCCTGTGGCGCGCGGCGCCTTGATCGAGAACATGAGCGAAGGCGTGCTTGTGCTTGACCTGAACAACCGCATTGTGGATGTGAACCCGGCTGCAAGAAAGGAACTGACGCCGGGGTTTTTGCTCGGCGACCGGGCGGAGACTTCGTTTAGCCGCCTGCCGGACCTCGTTGAGAGGTTTTCCGATGTCGCCCATGCCCGGACGGAAATCATAGTGGAGGACGCCGTGCTGGACCTGAGCATTTCCACCCTGCGGGACGCGAAGAACCGTCCGATGGGAAGGCTGGTTGTCTGGCGCGATATTACGGAGATCAAACAGGCGCAAAAGAAACTGGAAAGACTCGCCATTACCGATGAATTGACGTTGACGCATAACCGGCGGCATTTCATGGAACTGGCGGAGAAGCAGATCAGCCATGCCCGGCGGCGCGAGCTTCCGCTCACGCTGGCGATGATAGACCTGGATTACTTCAAGGAGATCAACGACAGGCACGGACACCCGGCTGGGGATAAGGCGCTGGCGGCGCTGGCGGCGACGCTGCGCTGGAATGTCCGCGACTTCGATATCGTCGGCCGGCTTGGCGGGGAGGAATTTGCAGTTTTGATGCCTGAAACAGACGGGCAAAGCGCCAGTCAGGCGGCGGAGCGCTTGCGCGCGGTCGTCGCCGACGCCCCAATTGACCTCGGAACTGAGACCGTTTACGTAACGCTCAGCCTGGGGTTGACCGAATTCGCGGACGAGGAAGACACCCTGAGTTCGATGCTCTACCGCGCGGATCAGGCTTTGTATCGGGCGAAGAATACGGGTAGAAACCGCGTCGTTCTATGGAATGAAGGCGCGGGGGAGAAAGTTTCCCCCTAGCCCCGGTTCTTTGGAGTTTGGTCGAATCATGAAACCCGCCAGACTTTTGTCTTGCCGATTCAAAATGACCTGTGTATAATGCCGCCATTCAAAAGCGTGGATGGGAACGAGTAGATTTATCGAGTTGCCAGCGAGTCTGCGGAATGGTGTGAGGCAGACCAACGAAGTAGATCGAAAATCCTCCCGGAGTTGCAAGCCGAAATTGGTCGAGTAGTCCGATGGTCAGGCAGTCGGATGGTCGCTGAAAGTAAGTGAGCCGAGGTTGTTCATCGTTAACTGAACAAGAGTATAAGCAAACGCCGTACTCGTTGAGTGTCTCGCAAGCCTTAAACGGCGAATGCGGGAAATGTGGGTGGTACCACGGGCTTTACGCTCGTCCCAATATGGGATGAGCGTTTTTTTTATCTCAACCCTTGACTATTCAACTACTCAACCAACCGACTACGCGACTAACCGACCAGGAGACTAATTTATGTTCAAAGCAGTCAACCCAAAACTAGACGTGCCTTCGATGGAGGACAATGTCCTCAAATTCTGGAAGAAGCACGAGATCTTCAAGAAGACCGACGAACAGAGACAAGGCAGGCCGGAGTACGTTTTCTACGAAGGTCCGCCCACCGCCAACGGACGCCCCGGCGTGCATCACGTCCTCGCGCGCGCGTTCAAGGATATGTTCCCGCGTTACAAAATCATGCGCGGATTTCACATCTCGCGCCGCGGCGGATGGGATACGCACGGACTCCCGGTCGAGATCGAGGTTGAGAAGCAGTTGGGCTTCACCAACAAACAGCAGATCGAAGAATACGGCATTGACCGGTTCAACGAACTTTGCAAGAAGTCCGTCTTTACCTACATCCAGGAATGGGAAAAACTGACCGAGCGCATCGGCTTCTGGGTGGACCTCGATACCGCCTACGTAACCTACACCAACGACTACATCGAATCGGTCTGGTGGATATTGAAAAACTTCTGGGAGAAAGACCTGCTCTTCAAGGGCTATAAGATCGTGCCATATTGCCCGCGCTGTGGCACGCCTCTCTCCGACCATGAAGTGGCTCTCGGCTACGACGACGCGACCGACCCCTCGGTCTTTGTGCGTTTCCCGCTTGTGGACAAGCCCGATACCTCCTTCCTCGTCTGGACGACGACCCCCTGTACGCTGCCCGCCAACGTCGCCGTCGCCGCGCACCCGGATGTGGAATACGTCACGGTCGAGCGGGGACACAACGGCTCGACCGAAAAACTCATCCTCGCCAAATCCTTGCTGGAGAAAGTTTTCCGCGGCGAGGAAGTGAAGGTCCTCGAAACCTTCAAGGGCAAAAAACTCAAGGGCGTAAAATACAAACCGCTCTTTACTTTTGTGCCTTTGGAAAAACCCGCGCATTTCGTCGTGATGGGAGATTTCGTCACCACCGAAGACGGCACGGGGCTCGTGCATCAGGCTCCGGCTTTCGGCGCGGAAGATATGGAGATGGCAAAGCAATATGATTTGCCCGTCCTGCTCACCGTGCAACCTGACGGGACATTCATCCCCGAAGTCACCCAATGGCGCGGAGTCTTCGTCAAGGACGCCGACCCGCAGATCATCGCCGACCTCGAAGCGCGCGGGTTGATGTTCCGCGCGGAGAGTTTCGTCCACACCTATCCGTTCTGCTGGCGATGCAGCACGCCGCTTCTTTATTACGCGCGCGAGTCGTGGTACATCCGCACCAGCGCCAGGAAGGAAAACCTCGTCGAGTTGAACAGGACCATCCACTGGGTTCCCGATCACATCCGCAACGGGCGCTTCGGCAACTGGCTGGAGAATAACATTGACTGGTCGCTCTCGCGCGAGCGTTATTGGGGCACGCCGCTTCCGGTCTGGGAGTGCGACGACTGCCATCACCGCGAGTGTATCGGCTCGGTGAAGGAACTTTCGGAGAAGGCAGACAAGAATTTAACTGAACTCGATCTTCACCGCCCCCACGTGGACAACGTTCACTGGAAGTGCGAAAAATGCGGCGGGCAAATGACGCGCGTCAAGGATTTGATTGACGTGTGGTTCGACTCGGGCGCGATGCCGTACGCGCAGTGGCATTATCCGTTCGAGAATCAGGACAAGTTCGAGGCGCAGTATCCGGCCGACTACATCTGCGAGGCGGTGGATCAGACTCGCGGCTGGTTCTATTCGCTGCACGCCATCTCGACCCTGCTCAACGACAAGGTTTCGTTCAAGAACGTGATCTGTCTCGGCCATATTCAGGACGCGGAGGGGCGCAAGATGTCCAAGTCTTTGGGCAACATCGTCCAGCCCTGGGATGTGATCAACGCTCACGGCGCGGACGCTCTGCGCTGGTATCTCTACACCGCCACGCCGCCGGGACAGGAACGCCGCTTCTCTTCCGATTTGGTCGGGGACGTGATCCGCAGTTTTACGCTTACGCTGTGGAATGTGTACTCGTTCTTCGTGACCTACGCCAACCTCGACAAACCGCAGGGGCTTAAAGTTCTCGCGCCGACGAACGAACTTGATCGCTGGCTGTTATCCGAATTGAATGTCCTCGTCCGCGATGTGACCGCCGCCTATGAAGAATATGATGTGACCAACGCCACGCGCCCGGTGGAGGAATTTGTGGAGACGCTTTCGACCTGGTACGTGCGCCGCTCGCGCCGCCGCTTCTGGAAGAACGAATCCAGCGCGGATAAGCAATCGGCGTATTCCACGCTGTACACGGCGCTGACGACCGTCGCCAAACTGGTTGCGCCTGCCATGCCCTTCGTCGCTGAGGAGTTGTATCAGAACCTCGTCCGTTCGGTGGATGAGACTGCGCCGGAGTCTGTGCATCTGGCGGAGTGGCCCGTCGTGATGGAAGAGTTCATTGACGAATCGCTCAACCGCGAGATGAAACTGGTGATGAAGCTGGTCTCGCTCGGTCACTCGGCGCGGCAGAAGGCGAATCGCAAAGTGCGTCAGCCGCTGGCGGAGGCGGCCTTCTCGGTTGGGAATGTGGCTGAGCGCGACGCGTTGATGAAAAACGCGGAAGTGGTTCAGGACGAGTTAAACGTCAAGCAGGTGAGACTGCTCGATGCGGCGACTGAGGCGGTCTCGCATTCCGTCAAGCCATTGCCCAAACAGTTGGGACAAAAATACGGCAACAAGTTCCCCGCCATTCAGAAGGCGATTTTGGCGCTGAACCCCGAAGATGCCGCAAAAACCCTGATGGGCGGGACTCCGCTCGAGGTCCAGGCTGGAGGCGAGGTTTTTCATATCCTCTCTGAAGAAGTGGAAGTGAAGGCTCTCGCAAAGGAAGGTTTTGCGGTGGCGGAGGATGGCGCGTATGTGGCGGCGCTGGTCACGGCGTTGACTCCCGAACTTGTCGCCGAAGGTCTGGCGCGCGAATTTGTGCGCCGCGTTCAGGATTTGCGCAAGACCGCGAATTTGGACGTTGCCGACCGCATTGAGTTGTTCGTGGAAGCCAGCGCGGGTTTGCGCGCCGCCATCGAGGCGCACGAGGAGTACATCAAAGCCGAAACGCTGACGGTGCAGTTGCGTTTCGCCGCCGCGCCCGCGAACGCGCCGTCGGTGGAGGATGGGTTTGAAGGGGAGACGGTGAAGGCGGGGTTGGCGAGGAGCGGGTGAGTGGAGATTGGTAAATGGTAATTGGTAATTGGGCTTCGGGAGCGGGTGGGGCTTCCGAAGTTTTTTTATGTACATATCCATTAAAGTAGGCGTTTGGGATTCTCGCCTTCCAGCGCAAATTGTATGGCTTTGATCACGCCGTTGATGTCGTTCATGACTTGGTTGTTCCAAAAGCGGATGACTTTGCAGCCTTGTGATTCTAAAAACTTTGTTCTTTCGCCATCATATACCCTCCCAGTTTACCCGACCCATCCCTCAATCGCGCGTTGCGATCAAAATCCCGATCCCGATCAGCGCGCCGCCAACAAGGAACAGCGGCGTGATTTCTTCGGAGAGGAAGAACCAGCCGAGGAGCGTCCCGACCACGGGCTGGGCGAAGAAGGTCAGCGAGGCGACCGCGGCGGGGAGTTGGGCGAAGGCGTAATTCCACAGGAACATGCCGACGGCGGTCGCGACGATCCCCAAAAAGAGCAACCCGCCGACGATGGCGGGGGTGATCGCCCCGACGCCGACCGTGCTCAACTCCCAGATTGATAAGGGGATGCTGAAGGGAACGCCGCCCAACAGCATGATCGCGCTGAAGACGAGCAGGTCGCCGGATTGCGAAAGTTTTCTGACCAATACCGAATACAAGGCCCAGGTCAGCGCGGCGGCGAGCAGGCTGATATTGCCCCAAAAAAGCGACGGCGATAACTCCGCGTTGCGCGGGTCTATGACGGCTAACACGCCGAGCGAGGAAAGTACAAGGGCGACGATGCGGCGGGCGGTGGTTTTTTCGCCGAGCAATATCGGCGCGAAGAGCAGGACGAAAGCGGGCGTGGCGGAGGTGACCAGCGCCCCGTTCGAGGCGGTCGAGAGTTTCGTCCCCACGAATTGAAAACCGAGCGAAATGCCGTAACCCACCAGCCCGATCAGGACGCTCCGCCAAAAAGTTTCTTTCGAGAGGGCGGCGTTTTTGTCCGCTTTGCGGTTGATGAAGACGATTGCGACTCCCAGCGTGGCGGCGCCCATCAGAAGCCGCATCAACAGCAGGGTGAAGGGTGGGATGACCTCCAGGACCACCTTGCTGACGACGTACATGCCGCCCCAGATCGAGGCGGCGACGAGACCGGAGAGCAATCCTGTGAATGTGTGATGTTTGCGCATGTGAGTCAGTTTTATGTAGCCCGATTTTCGATGAGAGTGAAGCGCGCCTTCATCCTTTGGAACGGCTTTTCCAATGCTTCATAAGAGAGAGCCGAGGTTGCGACTGTAACGACCAGCCCTGCGGCGAGGACGGCGATCGGAAAAAGCAGTTCGCGTTCCGGCGGGATGTAAATTTCCGTCAACTTTTTCACAGCCTCGAGCGCGAGTATGTGATAGACGTACAATCCGTAGGATATCTTTCCCAGATAGCCCAGCGATTTGGATTCCATCATGTTCGATACCAGTCCAAGCCTGCGCGTCGAGACGGCGGAAAGGACGAGTGAAACGCCGGCTCCAACCAGCGGGTAGGTCAGCATGGATTCCCATCCCAGGCGCGTGACATTTGGAAGGGTTGTTACGAAATAAAGCATGACAAGACCGCCCGCCAGTTGAATCCAAGCGGGGATTTTTTGCAAGGGTTTGTCGAAAAGCCCAAGCCCGACGCCCAGCCCTCCCAACACTGATTCGAAATGCGTAATCGGCAACGTCCACACGGTCAGGTAGTCCGCTTCGGCGTAAACCAGCGCGGCGCGCAGACATGAGCCGATGAGCGCGGCGATTCCAATGTAAAGCAGGGCGACTCTCTTCTCCCGCCTGTAGAAAAAGGCCAGAATCCAGGGGATGAATAGATAGACCTGTTCCTCGTACGAGATCGTCCACAAATGGGCGAAGTAGGGAATGGCGGCGTTGTAGCCAAGAAAAGCGGAGAAGATGTTATCGGTAAAAGTCAGCGAGCCCAGCAGGCGGGGCGAGATGCCGCCGTTCCAGCCGAACGCAATTAGTTGATACGTCAGCATGGCGGCGAGGAAGGCGAAGTACAGGGGCCAGATTCGCAACAGACGGCGCAAATAGAAATATCGGACGTTGATCCCGCCCTTTTGCGTATGTTCGGCGAACAGAAGTTTTGCAAAGAGAAACGCGGAAAGGCAGAGGAAGACATCCACGCCGATCCAGCCGTAGCGGTGCAGCGTCTCCCAACCTTCGATGAAACCGGCGAAGGGCGCGTGGTGGATGAATACCGCCAGAAAAGCCAAGAACCGCAGGCTGTCCAGTTCGGGGAAGTAAAGATGTGATTTCGGCATGGATCAGTCGTCGAACCGCCGCCCGGTTTGCCGAAGTTTTTTTACCTCGCCGCGCCTCTTTTTTTCCTTCATTCTTTCCTCTTTTGACGCCTTCGTCGGTCTGGTCTTTTTGCGAACCTTTGGCTTTTCCCCCGCTTTGCGGATCAACTCGCGGAATTTTGCCAGCGCGTCCTCGCGGTTCGCCTCCTGCGTGCGGAAGCGCTTCGCTTCGAGGATGAGAACGCCCTCAGCGTTGATCCGCTTTCCGGCAAGGCGGATCAGCCGTCCCTTAAGGTCTGAGCCGAGCGACGGGGAATTGATCACGTCAAAGCGCAGTTGAACCGCCGTCGCTGTTTTATTCACATTCTGTCCCCCCGGTCCCGAAGCGCGGATGAATTCCAGCGTGATTTCATTGTCGAGATTTTTCATCGGCGCAAAATTATAAAATAAAAAAACCTCCCCCAAACCCGTCCTGAGCGAAGTCAACGGATGATTTGGGGGAGGGCAGGGTGGGGGTCAAAACATCAACGCATTGACCTTGTCAATCATCGTCCGTTCGGGGCGCAGGTCGGCTTCGGTCAGGCGGTTGAGCGGCGTATCCACCAGGTTGTAGATGTCGGTCAGCGCGGGCTTGGCTTCGTTGAGGTAGATCAAACCGGTCAACAGCCAGTTGTTTTGCCGCGCCTCTTCCAGGACGCGCAGGGCTTCCATGCGGTTGGAAGGATCGTACCCCTTTTCGAGATTCTTGAGGATGATCACCGAACCGTCGTGCATGGGAACTTCGCGGATCTCGCCTTCGTTCATTTCGCGCTCCAGAATGATCTCGTTGCGCGGCGCGATATAAGAGATTTCATGCAGGGGCTCTTCGTGATCCTTGCCCCAGGCGTAGGAGTGATAGGCGTTATCCTGATTGTTGAAGGTCACGCACGGGCTGATGATGTCCAGCACGGCGATGCCGTGATGCGCGAAGGCGGCTTTGAGCAATTCCTTGACCTGCTTGGGGTTGCCCGCAAACGAACGCCCGACAAAAGTGGCGTTCGAGATCAGCGCCTCGGAGCAAATGTCAACCGGCATGTAGGGATTCTCGCCCTGCTTCTTCAACTGCAAACCCTTTTCGGCGGTGGCGGAGAACTGTCCCTTTGTCAGACCGTACACGCCGTTGTTCTCGATAATGTACACCATATTCACGTTGCGGCGCATGGCGTGTTTGAACTGCCCCATGCCGCTGCTGGCGCTGTCGCCGTCGCCGGAAACGCCGATGCCCTTCATGCGCGCGTCGCCGAACAACGCGCCGGTGGCGATCGAAGGCATACGCCCGTGCAGGCTGTTGAACCCGAAACTGCGGTTCATGAAATACGTCGGCGATTTGGACGAACAGCCAATGCCGGAAAACTTGATGACATTCTCCGGCAGGACGCTCATCTCATACATCGCCGCCACAATCTGATTCGAGATCGAATTATGCCCGCACCCCTGGCACAATGTTGTGGGCAGCCCCCGATAATCGTTCTTGCTCAAGCCGACGGCGTTCAGGTTGGCGGGCGCGCCGGCCATGGGAAGAGTTTCAGTCATCATCTTTACTCCTTATTTCCTTTTCGATTTACCGGCGGTTTTTTTAGCGGATGACTTGCCCGCTTCTTTCCG
>CAADGT010000087.1 GCA_900696595.1 uncultured Chloroflexota bacterium | reverse complement strand
GAGAACGGGCGCATCACATACACCTGGTACTCTCCCAACGCCAGCGCATCCGATTTTTATGACTTCGGCGCGTCTTTTCCGCGCACGTATGTTCCGGCAGAGAGCATCTACACCCCGCCGCCCGAGCCGTTGATAGACGAGGACACAGTCATACTTATCCTCATGGCTGGTTGTTTCGGATTTTTCTTTATCGGTGTCCCGATTCTCAGCATACGATCTGTAAACCGCCGCAAACTGCAATATCTTCCGCCGAAGATCTCCATTGAGGGGCATGGCATCAAGCGCGGGTTGACCGCCGTTGAAGCCGCCATCCTCATGGAACAGCCGCTCGATAAAGTCCTGACGATGATCCTGTTCGGCGTCGTCAAGAAAGAGGCGGCGGAGGTGATTCAGCGCGACCCGCTGGAATTGAAAACCGCCTCGCCCCTGCCCGATAAACTGCACGATTACGAAACCCGCTTCCTCTCCGCCTTTGAAGAGAAGAAAAAGTCCGCGCGCCGCAATCTTTTGCAAACCATGTTCGTCTCGCTGGTGCAAAGCGTTGCGCAAAAGATGAAAGGCTTCAGCCGCCGCGAAACAATCGCCTATTACAAGAGCATCATGGAAAAAGCCTGGGCGCAGGTCGAGGCGGCGGATACGCCGGAAGTAAAGAGTCAAAAATTCGACGAGGCGCTCGAATGGACGATGCTCGATAAAGACTACGATGACCGCACCCGCCGCACATTCACCCGCCCGATCACCGTTCCGCAGTGGTGGGGACGGTACGATCCTGCCTGGCGCGGAGGCGGCTCCTCTTCCGCGCCGAGGACTGGTTCTTCGTCCCCGGGCGGCGGTTCTGGCTCCACCGGCCTGCCCGGCGCGGATTTTGCCGCTTCCATCGTCACCAGCGTGCAGAGCTTTGCCTCCGGGGTCGTCGGCAACATCAACGAATTTACGGGAAAAATCACAAACTCCACCAACCCGCCGCCTCCGCCGTCCACAAGCAGCGGCGGCAGTAGCGGCGGCTCCAGCGGCGGACGCTCCTGCGCCTGTGCCTGCGCCTGCGCCGGTTGCGCCTGCGCCTGCGCGGGCGGAGGTCGTTAACGGACTCCAACGTGGAAGAAAAACCTGGTGGAATTATTGGGATACCTGCCTGACCTCGGAAAGGGAATTTTACGCCCGCCTGAGATATGTCTTTTGGAATCCCGTCAAATATGGGCTGTGCGACTCGCCTGAGGATTATGCATTCAGCAATTACAAGGAGTTCATGGCAAATTGGCAGGTCGAATTCAATTTTACAGATATGGAAGAGGTTGAGGATGTCCCTGAATTTTAGACGCGGAGTGCAAAGCCTCCTGACTTTGCCGTTTCGTAAAACACTCGAAAGCCAGGAGACTTTCGAGTCCGGGACCAAAATCCGCCACTACCTTCGCGAAAACGGACAGGAGAAATCGCGCATCCACCTGCGGCTCGACCCGGGCGGGGAGGGGACGTTGATCGTCAACGCCAGCAGCGTCATGCGCCTGAATCCCACTGCGGCTTTCATGGCGTGGTTGATCCTGGAAGGGACAGAGGAGAAGAAAGCCGTCAAAGCGCTCCGGGATCGGTATCGCGTTCCCGAAAAACAGGCGCGAGAGGATTATTCATCCTTCGCCCTTCATTTTTCATCCCTGACGGACGGCGCCTGCCCCATCCACGAACTCGAACTCGATGCCGTCATGCCGTTCAGCGCCCGCCCCACCGCGCCCTATCGCATTGATTTGGCGATCACCTATCGCTGTAACAACGACTGCGCCCACTGTTACAACGCCCGCGAACGCAATTTCCCCGAACTGACCACCGAACAATGGTTCGGCGTTCTCGATCAACTGTGGGATTTAGGCGTGCCGCACATCGTCTTCACCGGCGGCGAAGCGACCCTGCGCAACGACCTGCCCGCGCTTATCCGTCACGCCGAAGCCAATGGGCAGATCACCGGGCTGAACACCAACGCCCGCCGCCTGATGGACATGGATTACGTCAAAGAACTTGTGGACGCCGGACTCGACCATGTGCAAATTACGGTTGAGTCATGCGTCCCCGAAATCCACGACGAAATGATGCGCGCCAAAGGCGCCTTCTGCCAGACGATTGCGGGCGTGAACAACGTCCTGCGCTCGCCGTTGTACGTGATGACCAACACCACCATGCTGCGGACGAACGTCCACACCATCCCCGCCACGCTCGACTTTCTGGCAGACCTCGGCGTGCCGACCGTCGGCTTGAACGCGCTCATCTACTCCGGCAGCGGGCTGACCGTCGGCACGGGCTTGCGCGAGAGCGAACTCCAGCCCATCCTCAACATCGCCACACAGAAGACCGGGCAACGCGGGCAGCGCCTGATCTGGTACACCCCCACGCAATATTGCGAATTCGACCCGACCGCCAACAACCTCGGCGTTAAAGGATGCACCGCCGCGCTTTACAGCATGTGCATCGAATCGAACGGCAACGTCCTGCCGTGCCAGTCGTATTACCATCCGCTCGGAAACATCCTGACCGACTCATGGGATTCGATCTGGAATCACAAACTCTCCGTCCAGTTGCGCGAGCGTCAGAGCCTGCCCGCCAAATGCGAAGGCTGTCCCGTCGTTGCCGAATGTGGCGGCGGATGCCCGCTCACGGCGGAAGGATATCGCAAAGAAAACCTGGTAAACCTGCCGGTAGTTCATTGACGGCGGACGATTGACCATAGACCATCGTCAATCGTCCGCGCCCATCGTCAACCTCAAGGAGGCATCATGAACATCTTCAATCGTCTTGCGGATCGTTTTGCAAAGGTCGCGCCCCTGCCCGAAGGGATGCATCACCTGCAATCCGAATCGGCGGATAAAAAACCCTATCGCGTCCACCTGCGTTTGCGCCGCGACGGCTCCGGCGTGTTCATCGTCAACGCCGCCACGGTTTTACACCTCAACCCCACCGCCGCCGAATACGCCTATCACTTCGTCAAAGGCATCGAACCGGGCGAAGTCGCGGAACAGGTCGCCGCCCGTTACCGCGTGCAAAAAAGCGTCGCGCTCGAAGACTACCGCGATTTCCTCGACCGCATTCAAACCCTCGTCGCCTCGCAGGATGTAGATCCCGTCTCCTACCTGAACTTCGAGCGGATCGCCCCCCATTCCGCCGACCTGACCGCCCCCCTGCGCCTTGACTGCGCGTTGACGTATAAACTCCCAGCCCATACAAAAGCCGAATATGCCCCAGTCCGGCGCGTGGAGCGCGAACTGACGACCGACGAATGGAAATCCATCCTCGATACCGCCTGGCGGATGGGCGTGCCGCATGTCACCTTTACCGGCGGCGAACCGACCTTGCGCGAAGACCTGCCCGACCTGATCGCCCACGCCGAGAAGAACGGACAGGTCTGCGGTTTGCTTAGCGACGGCTTGAAACTCGCGGATAAAAATTATCGTCAATCGCTTTTGCAAACGGGGCTCGACCATCTTCTCTTCCTGTTACAGCCCGACGACGAAACATCATGGCGCGCGCTCGAAGCCATCATGCCCGAAGATATTTTTGCGACGGCGCACATCACGCTCGACGGGAAAAACATAAAGAACATCAATGCCGCGCTCGAACGACTTGCCGCGCTTCAAGTCAAAAGCATTTCGCTCAGCCTCGCCGACCTTTCGTTGAAAAGCGAGCTTGACCCGATCACGCAGAAAGCCGCCGACCTCAACCTCGCGCTCAACTTCGATTTGCCCGTTCCCTACTCCGCGCAAAACCCCGTCGCGTTCGAAACCGAAGAGGACGAAGTCCCCTCCGGCGCGGGCAAAGCCTGGCTGTATGTCGAACCCGACGGCGACGTCCTCCCCGCGCAAGGCATGGCGGCGAACGTCCTCGGCAATTTGCTCAGGGATAAGTGGGAAAAAATCTATGCAGACTCCAACGTCTCCTGACGTTGGGGGTGCAATGTCGGGAGACGTTGCATTCCAGTGGCACGCCCGTTACCTCCAGCAAGCCGCGTGGACGCGCGACCTGCGAAAATATCTTTTTGAAAAGGCGGGGATTAAATCCGCGCGCCGCTTGCTGGAGGTGGGATGCGGCACGGGCGCGATTCTGCGCGAGATCGAAACCCCCGCCGCGCTTCTTGGGCTGGACCTGAATCCGGCCGCGCTGACCCAGGCTTTGATCCACGCCCCAGCCGCTTCGCCTGTCTGCGCCGACGGGCTGGCGATTCCGTTCCCCGATGCGTCGTTCGATATCGTCTATTGTCATTACTATTTGTTGTGGGTAAAAAATCCTTTGCAAGCCGTGACGGAAATGAAGCGCGTGACCAGCCCCGGCGGCCACATCCTCGCGCTTGCCGAGCCGGATTATTACGCGCGGGTGGACAAGCCTGAGGCGCTGCGTCCGCTGGGGGAGCGGCAGACGCAGGCGTTGAAACGTCAGGGGGCGGATGTCGGCTTTGGCGCGAAACTGGCGGAGACGTTTTTTCAGGCGGGGATAACGCTCGAAGAAACAGGGACAATTCAGAGCGGAGTCAAAGAGCCGTCTGTTTGGGAGCGGGAGATGGAATGGGCGGCGATCAAAGCCGATTTGGGCGAATCCGCTTCGAGTGTGGAAATCCAAAAAATGAAAACGCTGGACGATGAAGCCTGGGCGAGGGGCGAGCGGGTGTTGCATGTGCCGACAGTTTTTGCGTGGGGGGTAAGACCGACTTAAGTCGGTCTTGCGAATTTCCATGCTAAACTTGGCGCATGGAAATCTGTTATTTGATTGCTTTTCCCGATACCGAAACCCACCCCGCGCCGATGAAAGAATCGATCAAGGGGTTAAAGGACGCGCCGTATTTTCAGCCGGTGGATATTGAAGTGGTCAGCCTCGGCGACGAGACGGTGGTGATCGAAGGTTGCGCGATCTCCGTTGTGCGGCATCAATACGACGAGTGGGTGCAGATGGTGGAGGCGCGTTTTGCGCTGGCGAACCCTTTTGATTCCTCCACCCTACAGGCGCGGGCGAAGATCGAAGACGCGCTGAAGAGCAAATATATTCCGGTGGAGCATCGTCAGAGCGAGTTGTATGAGGAGTACATTATTTTGCTGGCGGACGATGTGAAGCAGGCGCCGGATAAATGGATTGATAAAAACGGGTTGAATATTTCGCGCTTTATCCGCTCGCAAAGGGATGCCCTCGACAAGGCCGACGTGGAGGAGATCATCGCGTCGCGCACGCGCTACTCTGACCGCGAGTTGACGCTGGTGGACTGGGAGGGCGCGGTCATCATCGCCCCCAACGCCGATTTTGATTCGGATATTGTCCTTTTGAAGATCGGCAATTATCAATTGCTCCGCTACCGCATGTTGAACCGCTCCATCGAGCGCCTGCTGGATAAGATCAGCGAATCGTTCTTCGAGAATAAACGCCGTCCGCGCGCCACGCGCGGGTTGATCCGCCAGATCACCGAACACAAGCTGGAGGTGATGATTGACTTCGAGCGCACCGAGCAGGCGCTTTTGCTGATCGGCGACTGGTACACGGCCAACCTGTACGAGGCGATTCAGTCCGAGTTGTATCTGACGGATTGGAAGGACAGCGTGCGCGCCAAGCTGGAGAATGTCGAAAGCATTGTGCAGACCGTCCGCGACAACCTTTCGATCTCATGGGAGAATCTGATGGATCAGATTCAATTGATTTTGTGGATGGTCATGCTGTTGGGATATTTGTATCTCTACTTTTTGGACGCGGGCTGGATCGTCCTGCCGAAGAATTGAAGCGGGATATTTAATAACTCACCTTACGCAAGATGGCATTTGGTTAGGAAATGCGCTTGCCGATGAGTCTGTGACCGTCCACGAATGTTCACGAATAGACGCGCCAACATTCGCGAATTCGTGACTTTATTCGTGGGCGGTTCGTGAGGATGGCAAAAGCGCGTAACATGAGTTAATAATTTTTTTACAAGGATGGTTTATGTTTCGCCAAAGATGGAAATTGGCTCTATCCGCGCTTCTTTTTTCGACGCTGGCTTGCGCCGCCCTGTTCGGCGATGAGACTGCGGGCAAAGGCGCGGGCATGGTCATGCCGCCCACGCCGACTCTGGCGGCTGTTTCGTGTCCCCTCATCACGGAGGAGATTGTCCGCCTGAATGCGGGAGCCGCTGAATCGTCCGACGAAGGTTTTGAAGCGGAAGGCGGGGAGGAGGAGGAAGCCGTCTATCTGGCGACCTATCCGGTGTCCGGCGACGAGCTTGGCGAACCGTATTTTGATTCTGCGCCGGCGGAACTGGAGGACGAACAAAAGGACGATGCCGCCCATCGGCGGATCTGGGGCTACTTTACAAGCCTGATTCCGCTTGAATATCGTCCGACGATTGCCGAGTATTCCATCATGACCGACGGGAGGGAGAACCTCCTCGCCGCCGTGGCGCAGACGGCGGACGATCCGAATCTCTGGAGGCTGGAAGTGGACATCGCCGACACGAGCGATTACTACTACCTGACGTTCACCCTCGCCCATGAGTTTGCCCATCTGTTCACCCTTGCGCCCGATCAAATGCCGCCCAGCCTTGCCATCTTCAACAACCCGGAGGACAACGATATTTATCTGCGGGAAGTTTCCGCCTGCCCGACCTTCTTCCCCGGCGAAGGCTGTTCCACCCCCGATTCATACATCAACCAGTTCTACGAGCGTTTTTGGACGGATATTTACGAGGAGTGGAATGAGATCAACCTGATCGAAGACGAGGACGAATACTCCGGCGCGCTGGATGATTTCTATTATCAATACGAAGACCGCTTCCTGACGGATTATTCCGCCACGCACCCGGCTGAAGATATCGCCGAGGCGTTCGGGTTCTTCATCTTTACCGGGCAACCGGACGGCGACACGGTTGCCGAACAAAAGATTCGGTTCTTTTACGAATACCCCGAATTGACCGCCCTGCGCGAAACGATGCGCCGGAATGTGTGCCTGAATTTTCAACCATGACCCATAAACTCCCCATTGTCGAATCCTACTGGCTGAGGGACGGACTCTTCCTCGCGGGCGAATACCCCGGGGCGGGCGCGCCGGAGGAAATGCGCCATCGGATGGACGCTTTTCTCGAATGCGGCATCCGCGCTTTTATTGACCTGACCGAGCCGCACGAACTGCCGTCGTATGAGGCGGCCCTCAAGGAAGCGGCGCGAAGCCGCGGATGCGCGGTTGAATACCGGCGCTTTGCCATCCGCGACCACAACATCCCTTCGACGGAGACCATGCGCCGCATCCTGGATGAGATCGATTCCTTCATCCAAAATGGTCTTCCGGTTTATGTCCACTGCTGGGCGGGGATCGGGCGCACCGGCACGGTGGCGGGCTGTTATCTTGTGCGGCAGGGTATGACTCCGCGCGAGGCGCTGGCGCGCGTCAACGCCCTGTATAAGACGCGCCCTCCCAACCCGTTTTATCCCGCTTCGCCGGAGCGAGAGGAGCAGGTTCGCTTTGTACTGGGCTGGCGCGAGACGCCGGAATCCCTTCACAAATCCAGACAGCGGTTCTGCGAAGGATGAGCCGGGTTGTAACTCCGTTGCAGGAGAAAGCCGGGGACGCCGAAGGGATTAACATCGGGCGTGGAATAAGGTTTGGGACCGGGATGCGGCTCAGGTCCGGTCGAGGCGATCCATTCTGAGTAAGGCTTAATGTGGGGAGGCTGTTTTGAAATCGGAAGTATAATTTTCAGGACGGCTGGAGGCATTTTGGAATCATTGGAACAGGTTGCGACGGAGGAAGTCAAACCGGCGGAGGAAGCGATTCAATGGAAGCGTTTCATCAAAGACATCCTCGAGACGCTGGTTTTGGCGGCGGTTTTATTCATCGGCATCAACGCAGTTTCGGCGCGCGTGCGCGTGGACGGATTCAGTATGCGCCCCACGCTCGAAGACGGCGAGTTCGTGCTGGTCAGCAGAATGAGTTATAAATTCAGCGAATATGAACGCGGCGACATTGTTGTCTTTCATTTTCCGCTCGACCCAAAAGAGGAATTGATCAAGCGCGTGATCGGACTGCCCGGCGACCATGTGCGCGTGGAAGGCGGTCAGGTTTTTTTGAACGGCCAACTGCTGGAAGAAACTTATATCGCCGAGGCGCCGCGTTACTCCGGCGAGTGGGTTGTGACGGAAGGCTTTCTCTTTGTGCTGGGCGACAACCGCAACAACTCGAACGACTCGAAGGATTGGGGTTTGCTGCCGCAGGAAAACGTGGTGGGTAAAGCCGTGCTGATCTACTGGCCCCCGCCCATGTGGGGCGCGCTGGATCATGCGGGAGTATCCGCGTCTCAATAAGGTTGCCATGAACAATATTGAAGAACTGATTCCCTGTAACGAATGTCACGCCGGCGTGTTGCGACCGCGGCATGTCACCTACTTTACCTGGCTGGGCGGCGAGCTGATTACCGTCCCTCATTTCCCCGCCTGGCTTTGCGACGTGTGCGGGCGTTGCGAATACGACGAACGCGCGATCCAGTGGTTGAACACGCTTCTCGACCCGAATGCGGGCAAGCCCACGAATTCGAATAGGAGGACTCCGCCTCGTCCCCGCCCCCAGAGCGGGGCGCGCCCGCCCATGCCGGAGTCTTAACCGGAAGTTTTTTCCATGTCGCTCGAAACCTCTCCCCGCACATATCGCTTCGTCCTCGCCGATATTCTGACTTCGGGCTATCGCGTGGCGGGGAAGATCGCAGTCACCTCGCACGGCGCGATGGGCTTCGTGAACGACCCGATCCATTCCATCATCGAGATTCACGATGCGAGAATGGCGCGCCTGCACATGCCCACGAAGTTAATAGATCATTTCGAGATCCTGCGCACCACCAAGAAGCAGGTTCATGCCATCTGCCTGGCGCGGCGCGAGGACCTCGGTCCGCAAGGGATCGTGCGCGGCGGCTTCACCCAGGTGACCGAATACCAGGTGCGCGTCACGACTTCGATGTTCGAAGTGGACGGCACGATGGAATTGCCGGGCCGCTTCGATTTCAACAGCCTGGTGTCGGAAGGCACGCGCGCATTCATTCCGATCCTCAACGGCACGTTATCGGCAATTCTCATCCCCAGCCTGCGCGTGCAGACGGCCGGCATCCTTGTCAACCGCTCCTTGATTGACCTGGTGGCTGTGCTGACCCAGCGAGTCAAACCTGAAATCCAACCCTGATTTTTCTTGACCCTGCGGGGAGTGGGTGATAAAATCCGCCCGCTTACGCTTCAACTGCGTTTCATTTCGCTCAGCGTATTTGCCCCCATCGTCTAGTGGACTAGGACGCGGCCCTTTCAAGGCCACGACCGGGGTTCGAATCCCCGTGGGGGCACTTTTATAAAGACAGGCGCAAAGACAAGTAATTCAGCAACGGTTCAGAGAGTCGCCGGTTTGTGCAAGGCGACCCGCCAGAGGATGAAATCCGCTTTGCCAAGTCATTCTCGGAGAGACGCAAGTCATAAGAGAATCGGGAGCGCCCGTTAGCGCGCATCAAGGTCACGCCGACGGCGTGAGAAAAGCAGGTGGCACCACGAGACGCCCCTCGTCCTGCAAATGGATTGGGGCGTATTTTGTTTAATGCACGCGGAGGCGCATATGCTCGACATTAATTTGCTTCGTGAAAAGCCGGAGGTTGTTCGCAAGGCATTGCAGGACCGGCAGGAAGACCCCGCGCGAGTCGAGTCCATTTTGGGACTGGACGAGAAGCGCCGCAGTCTGCTCTCGCAGGTGGAACAACTCAAGGCGGAGCGGAACGCCGTCTCGAAGGAGATCGGCAGGATGAAGGACGCGACCGAACGCCAGTCGAAGATCGAGGCGATGCGCGTGGTGGGGGATAAGATCGCAGGGTTGGACAAGGACGTGGCGGGAGTCGAATCCGAACTGGATTATTTGATGTCCACCCTGCCCAATATCCCCGACCCGCGCACGCCGGTTGGAAAAGACGACAGCGAAAACCCGGTGATCAAAACGGTTGGCGAGCCGCGCAAATTCGATTTCAAACCGCTTCCGCACTGGGACCTCGGGCCCGCGCTCGGCATCCTGGACTTTGAACGCGGCACGAAACTGACCGGTTCGCGCTTCTACGTTTTGCAAAAAGCGGGCGCGCGTTTACAGCGGGCGTTGATCGCGTGGATGCTCGACCTTCACATCCGCCAGGGATATCAGGAGGAGTATCTGCCCTTCATGGTCAAGACGGCGACGGTCTATGGCGCAGGTCAACTGCCGAAGTTTGCCGATAATCTTTACAAGGATCACGAGGAGGATTTGTACTTCGTGCCGACGGCGGAGATTCCGCTGACGGGTTTGCACATGGACGAGATCATGGAAGAGGCGGCTCTTCCGAAACTGTACACGGCGTACACGCCCTGCTTCCGCCGCGAGAAGATGAGCGCCGGGCGCGACGTGCGCGGCATCAAACGCGGGCATCAATTCGACAAGGTCGAGATGTACATCTACTGCAAGCCCGAAGATTCGGAGGCGATGCGCCAGAAGATGTTGAAGGACGCGGAGGAGACCTGCGCGCAACTTGAAATTCCCTACCGCGTAAAACAGTTATGCACGGGCGATATCGGCTTCGGCGCGACGATCACCTACGACCTTGAATTGTGGGCCCCCGGCTGTGACGAGTGGCTGGAAGTTTCGTCGGTCTCGAACGATACCGATTTTCAGGCTCGCCGCGCGAACATCAAGTATCGTCCCGCTGACGGCGGCAGGGTCAAATTTCCGCACACATTGAACGGATCGGGGCTGGGCTTGCCGCGCGCGCTGATCGCCGTCATGGAAAATTACCAGCAAGCCGACGGCTCCATCGTCGTTCCCGAAGTCCTGCGCCCGTGGATGGGCGGCGTGGATATCATCAAACCTTAGCGAACCCCGGTTAAGTTTCAAGGCGTAGATCAGGATGTCGGAGGGTATACTTCTGCCGACGTCTTGATTTCCCGGAGAACCCGAATGGACCCCGCTTCCCTCGAATTGTTCGCGCAAACTCTTTTTCAAGTCGTTACGCTGGTTGTATTGATCTTTGGCTGGCTCGGCTTGTTGATTCCCGTTTTCCCAGGCTTGGTGGTGATGTGGATCGCCACCCTTGTCTTTGCGCTCGTTCACGCCGGGTTGGGCAACATGGACTGGGTCGCCTGGCTGTTGTTCACGCTCATAACCCTCTTGATGATCGGCGGCAATGTCGTGGACAACATCATCATTGCCAAGCACATGCGCGACAAGAACATCCCCTGGAGTTCCATTCTTTGGTCTTTTGCGGCGGGGATCGGCGTCAGTTTGTTCTTCACGCCCATCATGGGCATTGTCGCCTCGCCCGTGGCGTTGTTCCTTGCGGAATGGCGTAGACTTAAAGATCGAAGTGTTGCGCTTGCCAACACCAAAGCGTGGATGACCGGCTGGGGCTGGGCAATCGCCGCGAGGATGGGGATCGGGATGGTCATGATTATGTTTTGGGGCATGTGGGCGTGGTCTATTAAATTATAGGAGATAACAATGGATACCTTTGAACAGATACTCAATATCGTCGGCTTTTTCATCCGCGCCGTCGGCTTCATCCTGCTGGGATTCGGCGTCGCGCGCTTCACCCTGGACGCCTATTACAAAGCCGCCTGGCAGGTTCAGATCGCCCTCTCGGCTGGCTTCTTCCTGCTCCTTGTTGGTTTGACCAAATATTCCAGCCCGGCGTCCATGGGCATGTTCGCCCTCGGCTCAGGCGCGGCGTTCGTGATGCAGTTTATGGGGAAGAAGGAAGAGGAGGAAGTTAAAGAAGGGAAAAAGAAATAGGGAAGATGGAAGATCAAGGATGAGGGATGAAGGATGAAGACTCTGATATGAAAAAAAGGTTTGTCGCAGACCTGACAGGTTTCATCGTGTGTGAGTCGATTCGGGTTCTGTGAATCGCAGCCGCGCTGGTTGATTAAAGTTCTGCGGAAACCTGTCAGGTCTTTTTCATCCTTCGGGGTGAAACTCTTTCATGAATACTCTGTTGCAACCCCAGAGACCTCGCCTCGACGCATGTGCCGCCCGACGGCTCAGGGCGGCGCCCTGGAATCATTCCTTAGCCTTTTGCGCGGTTTCAATCAACAGCGGCTTGAATTTTTCTCCCGCCGCATCCTTGCCGAGCGGGAGGAATATCATTCCGAGTTCGCTCGCATCCGTAAATCGCCCGCTGATGTTCACTCCCGTATCCGGGATCATTTTGTAAAACGAACTCTTTTCGTAATCCTCCGCCGTAATATCCCGCAACTGCATCGTCTTGATGTAAAGCGCGTTCCGGTCCACGTTATCGGCGAGGATCAGCCAGCGGTCGGTGAGGACGACGGTTTGGATCAACCGCTTCGGACCCGGTCCGCCGCCGAAGAGTCCCTTTTTGATTTTTTCTGAGGTGGAGACGACGCACATCAGGGGGTTGGCAAGGATGTCGCCCAGGCTGTGCTTTTCGATATATACCCGCACGCTTTGAATTACGTTGGCAGGAATATCCCCGAACGGGATTTCTTTGGTGGAACGGTTGTAATCGCCCATAAATCTACCATTGACTCCCTGAGCGAGGCGAAGGGTCTCGCCTCCCAACCTAGAGATTCTCACCGCACTGCATCCGCACTGCGGTGCATGTGTCGCTTCGCTCAGAATGACATTAAAACGAAACCGGCTTGCTCAACATCGCCGTCAGCAATTTCACCGAATTCTTCAGATCGTCCAAATCCACCATCTCCGAAGCGGAATGAATGTAACGGCATGGGATGGATAATACGCCAGCCATCACGCCCGCGCGGGTGAGTTGGATCGCCCTCGCGTCGGTGCTGCCCATCAGCAGGACTTCGCGTTGATAGGGAATCTTTGCCTTCTCCGCTGTATTAATCATCCATTCGACCACGCGCGGATCGGACAACATGCCCGGGTCGCGCACCTTCACGCACGGGCCCTTGCCCAACTCCATGTTCACCTTCGACGAAGCGGGCGTGTCGCCCGTCGCCGTCACGTCCACGGCGAGACCGATCTGCGGATCTATGCGGTAGGCGGCTGTCCCCGCGCCGCGTACGCCGACCTCCTCCTGCGTGGTGAAGACAAAGAAAAGATCGTGCGGCGTGGATTTGAGCGCTTTCAACGTCTCGATCAAAACGACCACACCCGCCCGGTCATCCATGGATTTGGCGACGAGGCGGTTTCCCATTTCCATAAATGAACGCTCGAATGCGCCGAAGTCGCCGACCTTTACCGGGCAGTCGCTGCGGCTGGTCGCGCCCACGTCAATATACATCTTGCTCATGGCGGGCGCCTGATCCGCGTTTTCGAATTTATCGAACCCGACCACGCCGGTCACGCCGTTCATGAAGCGGATGCGCGCCCCGAGCGTATAACGCCCGAACACGCCGCCGTTGCTGGCGAAGCGCACAAAGCCGTTCTTGTCAATGTGACTGGCGATCACGCCGATCTCATCCATGTGAGCCGCGAGCATGATGCGTTTGGAATTTTCCGCATCTGCCGTCGGCTTCCTGCGGACGATCAGACTTCCCATCGCGTCCACGCGAATTTCGTCCGCATACGGTTTCACTTCTTTTTGTATCAACTTCCGAACTGCGTCTTCATGTCCCGAAGGTCCGAACGTTTCTGTGAGAGTTTTGAGGGATGATTTCATGGTATTTTCCAGGAGTGAACCTTTCGCCGGTCGAATAACTTTTGCTGTCGTCCTTTGCAAAGATGCGCCGCCCATCGCCTTCCATGCTTGGTTCGCTTAAACGGGCAAACACACGCCTGCCTGCGCGCTTGTACGTTTCTCTACCTCTTCAATAAATCGGGCGTCATTTCCTGCAACGCAACATGCAGTAAATTCAACGCATTCTTCCAATCGTCCACGCGCGAAACGCTGATGGGACTGTGAGTATAGCGGTGCGGGACCGAAACCGATATGACCGGCACGCCGGAGCGCGCCTGCTGAATCGCGCCCGCATCCGTGCCGCCGCCGCCGGGTTGGCGGAGCTGATATGGGATTTTATGTTTCGCGGCGATGTCTTGCAGGAATTTCAAAAGCCGCGGGTCGCTGATGACGGGCGAGTGCGCGGGGTAAATGGCGGGACCGAATCCCAATTTTGTGTTGTAGGCGTAATTTTCCGCGCCGTCGTAATGCGGAAGGTCGCGGGCGGGGGTTGAGTCAACGGCGATGGCGAGGTCGGGGTCGAAGAAATATCCCGCCACAGTCGCGCCGCGCAGACCGATCTCCTCCTGCACGCTGAAGGCGAGGCACAGTTCAACGTCGTAGGGCGCCTGTTTCAACAGTTCGATCAGAATCGCCACGCCGATGCGATCATCAATGGATTTGGACATGATCGAAGGACCGACCCGTTTGAACTTGGTCGCAAACGTGGCGCGGTCTCCGGCTTTGGCTTTGCCATCGGGACCGAGGTCAATCCGCATGGATTCCACGCTGACGGTGCGACTCCGCTCGCCCGCGTCGGTAAGATGGATCGGTTTTGCGCCGATGACGCCCGGCGTGTGGTCTTTGCCGACGACGACCTGTTTGCCGACAAGATGCCGCTCGTCTATCCCGCCGACGGCGCGGAATTCGTAAAAGCCGTCGCCGTCGTCTTTGACGATCATGAACCCGACTTCGTCCATGTGGGCGTCGAGCAGCACGCGCAGGGCTTTCTTCTCCTTTGCGTTTCGACCTTGCCCGGCGCGAGACTTCTTTCGCACAAGCACGCTGCCGAGCGCGTCCACCTTTACTTCGTCGGCATACGGCTTGACCTCGTCCAGCACGATGCGGCGCGCTTCGCCTTCATCGCCCGAGACAGACATGGCGTTGCAAAGTTTTTCGAGCAGTTTGAGTTGGGGTGAACCGATGGTTAGCATAAGAGTCTATTTGTCATTGCGAGGGCGACGCGCTTCCGCCCGAAGCAATCTCCATATTCCAGAAGATTGCTTCGTCGCAAAGAGCAAAGGCGCTCCTCGCAATGACAGTTAATTAGACATTATCCGAAATAACAAAACAGCGTTATGATGAGTGGATGCTGACCTATGAAGAGCTAAAAACAAAGCCGAGACAGTTTCTAACCTTTACGAGTCTGACCGTAGCAGAGTTTACAGAACT
>CAADGT010000086.1 GCA_900696595.1 uncultured Chloroflexota bacterium | reverse complement strand
TTCATCTTTCCTCTTTCCTCTTTCGTTCTTCCTTCGTCCACCATCCCGTCCACAATCACCACGCCATATTTTTCCTTCGCCGCGCCTACCGAAACATATCCCTGTCTCACATCCTCCAGCACGGATTCCGGGTCGCGTTCCAGGGGCGAATAAAAGCCGCCGCCGCCGGGCAGTCGAATCGTCACGGTCTGACCCGGCTCGAGGGTGTAGCGGCTCTTCGGGTGCGGACGGTAGCCGTCCGAGCGGATCACTTCGCCGGGCGCGCCGTCGAGTCCTCCGTGAAAGCCCCGCGCGGCAAATTTCGTCCGGTCATACATGCAAGAGTGCGTGGCTGGCTTGCCGGTCAGAACTTCGAGGACCATCTCCTGCCCCAGTCCGCCGCGGAATTTCCCCGCGCCGCCGGTGTCGGTCAGCAATTCGCGCTTGTGCATCCGAATCGGCGCGACGGATTCGATCACTTCGGCAGGCACGCCGGTGATTCCGCTGGGGAAGGCGGTGGCGGATATGCCGTCGCGGTAGGGGCGCGCGCCCATGCCGCCCGCGGAAAAATAAATGTAGGCGAACACGTCATGCGAATCCTTCAGTTCGCCTTCGAACATCGTATTCCACAAACCCGCCGAACCGTCGGCGATGACGTTGTTCGGGATCGGGTTCGAGAGGGCGTGCAGAATCGGCTGGGAGACGAAATGCCCGATGAGGTGCCGCGCGCTGACCGGCGCGGGTTTGCGGCAATTCAAAATGGAACCCTCCGGCGCTTTGATGCGGATCGGACGGAACGCGCCTTCGTTGTTCGGGATCTCCGGGGCGACGGCGCACATCAACGTATAGGTGGAGTAGGCGTGCGTGTAATTCATCACCACATTGATGCCGCGCCGAATCTGCGGCGAAGAGCCGTCGAAATCCACTTCGATATCGCGGTCGTTCACCGTCACCTTGCAGTGAATCGTGACGGGCTCGTCGAAACCGTCAATCGTCACCTGGCTTTTATACACGCCGTTCGGGATTTTCTCGATGGCGTCGCGCAGTCCCTTTTCGGTGCGATCCAGGATCAAATTCGAGAGTTCGTCGAGCGTGTCGAGTTTGTATTCCTCCATCATCTCGATCAGTTTGCGCCCCCCCACCACGTTGCCCGCCTGCTGGGCGTAGATGTCGCCGATCACTTCGTCCGGCACGCGCACGTTGGCGCGGATGATGTCGAATAAATCCTTGTTGGGTTCGCCCGCCTTGAACAACTTCATCAACGGGATGAACAAACCCTCTTCGTATAACTCGGTCGCGTCGCCGCCCATCGTCAAGCCGCCGATATCCATGGCGTGACAGGTGCTGGCAAACCAGCCGATGCCCCTGCCTTTATAGAAGACGGGCGAGACAATCGTCTGGTCGAATAAATGCCCGGACGCCGCCCAGGGATCGTTGGTGATGATCGTGTCGCCGGGCTGCAACGTATCAATCGGGAATTGATTCACAACATGGTCGCGCACACAATTCGCCATCGTGTTGATGTGTCCCGGCGTGCCGGTCACGGCTTGCGCAAGCATCCTCCCCTGCGCGTCGAACACGCCCGCCGAGAGATCGCCCGCCTCGCGCACAAGCGTGGTGAACGACGAATGGATCAACGCCGCGGCTTGCTCGTTGACGATCGAGATCAGCCGCTTCCATAACACTTCGAGCAAAATCGAGTCAATCATATTGTTTCCTGTGTAGTTGGCGGTCTCCCTTCGACAATCTCAGGGCAGGTTAACGCCAACGGACACCTTACACCTGCCCTGGCGGGCGGCGCCAGGGGAGAACGTGTCCTATGCTTTATTCAACACCAAACATCCATTTTCATCCACGCGCGCCCACCAGTTCGGCAGGACAACCGTCGTGGACTCCGCTTCCTCGATGATCGCGGGACCCTTCGCCTCGAACGACGACGAAAGCGACTCGCGCCGATAGACGGGAGTCTGCGCGCCGCCCCGATCGGGATCGAAAACCACGCTTCGACTCCCATGCGGCTGGTTCGTCTTCTTCGACTCTTCCCCAACCGTAAGCGCCTTCCCTTCGATCTCCAATGTGGGACCCGAGACCACCACCCGCCAGTTCACCGCCTGAATGGGAACTCCCTCGCACAACAGCCCATAAAAGCGGAAGTATTCCTCCTCGAAGCGTTTCTCCAACCGACGCAATGACTCAGCGCTGATCTCGCCCTCCTCCAGCGGCACGCGGATTTCGTATCCCTGCCGCAGGTAGCGCATGTCCACACTGCGCGTCACGCGGATTTGTTCGCCAGGCACGCCCGCTTTTGTGACGATCCCGCGTCCCTCGCGTTCGAGATCGCCGAGGATGCGCGTCAGGCGGGCTATGTCCACATCGTCCATGCGCGTCAGGTAACTGCGGGTGAAGTCGAAAGAGATCGGCGCGAGCAAAAAGCCAAAGGATGAACCGACGCCCGCAATCGGAGGCACGATCACAGTCCGCACGTTGAGGCGCTCCGCCACGCCGCAGGCATGGACGGGACCCGCTCCGCCCGTCGTCACCATCGCATACTTTTGAATATCCAGCCCGCGTTCCGCCGCATGGACGCGCGCCGCCGCCGCCATGTTTTCGTTCACCAATTGATGAATGCCCCACGCGGCTTTGGTCGTTGAAATATCGAGTTCTTTTGCCAGACCCTCGAATGATTTTTCCGCCGCGGAGGCGTCGAGCCGAATCGAGCCGTTCGCAAAGTAGTCCGCGTTAAGGTAGCCGATGAGCAGATCGGCATCCGTCACCGTAGGATCAAGCCCGCCGCGAGCGTAACAAGCCGGGCCGGGGGAAGAACCGGCGCTCTCCGGTCCGACGGCGGGCAACCCGAGATTATTCAAATGCGCGACGCTCCCTCCGCCCGCGCCGATCTCGATCATCTCGATGGTTGGCACGAGGAGCGGAAGTCCGCTGCCGCGTTTGAAGCGATGCACGTGCGCCGCCTCCGAAACCGAGATGACGCTCAATTCGCCGTTATGTGTGAGAATCGCTTTTGCGGTTGTGCCGCCCATGTCGAAGGCGAAGATGTCCTTGAAGCCGTTTTGCCTGCCCCAAAACACGCCCGTCAGCGCGCCGCCCGAAGGACCCGACTCAACGAGGCGGATCGGCAAGCGCGTGGCGGTTTCGATGTCGGTTGTGCCGCCGCTCGAAAGCATGACGTTGAGCGGCGCGTCCAAACCCGCTTCCGACAAGCCCGCTCGAATCCGCTCGAGATAATTCGAGGTGACTGGCTGAACATAGGCGTTCGCCACAGTCGTGGACGCGCGCTGGTATTCGCGCATGGCGGGCGAAACCTGATGCGAGAGCGAGATCGAAGCGTCCGGCATTTCGTCGCGGACAATTTCATAGACATCGAGTTCGTGGCGCGGGTTGGTGAACGCATGGAGCAAACAAACCGCCACCGATTCGACCCCCTCGGCGTTGAGTCGTTTGCATAACTCCGTCACGGCTTTTGCGTCCAGCGGGCGCAAGACTTCGCCGCCGGCCGTCATCCGTTCGGGGACGCCGAAACGCAGGCGGCGTTCCGTCAACGGTTGCGGTTTGACCAGACCCAGATCATAAATATCGTAGCGGCCTTCGTTGCCAATTTCAAGCGCGTCGCGAAAACCTTCGGTGGCGATCAACGCCGTGCGCGCGCCTTTGCGTTCGATCAGCGTGTTCGTCACCAGCGTTGTGCCGTGAATCGCCTGGCGGATGGATGCGGGGTCAATGTTGTGGTCATTCAATAATTGACTCACTCCGCTCAACACTGCTTGCGACGGGTCTGGGTAGGTCGTGAGGACTTTGCCGACGGCGATGTGATTCGTCTCAAGGTTGTATAAAACAATGTCGGTAAATGTCCCGCCGATATCCACCGCGAGGAGGTGTGATTTGGTTGGCATAATGGGTTTCTGCGACCTCGAAATAAGAACGCGCAATATTCAACGATACCCGGCGGCGTCAATCATCATTTCCAGCAACGCGGGTTTTCTTCCGGCGACCGCTTTTACAATCGCGGCGTCGCACTGATTCCTGTTTTCGATTCGCGCATATTCAAAACCGTATCCGCGCGCGACCAGTTCGTAATTCGGGTTGATGAATTCCGTGCCGAAGATTTGCAGGTCGCGTTTGGTTTGCGCAAAGCGGATCAGGTCGAGCGCCGAGTCGTTCATCACGACCACGATCAACGGCAAATCCAATTCGACGGCGATGGCGAGTTCGCCGATTACCATCGCCAGTCCCGCGTCGCCCGTGACGCACACCGTCGGTTTGCGCGTCGCGCGCGCGGCGGCAATGGCGGATGCGACGCCGAAGCCCATCGCAGAGAGTCCGTTCGAGACGAAGAACGCGTTCGGTTCGAGCGCGCGCCAGTTCAGCGCCGTGAATATTTTATGCGAGCCCACGTCGGTCGTGACGATGGTTTCAGGCGGTGTGTTGGATCGGATGGAGGACAAGGCATCAGCAGGGGAGATACGATTCGGAGCCGTACCCGATTTGGGCGGGGAAAGACGCGCTTCACGCCACGCGGATACCTTTTTCTCGCCCCAGGTCTCATCCACGCGGACGGTTGAACCCAGTAACGCATCCAAAATCGAATTGAGACCCCCGACCAGTTCACATTCGGCATCAATGCGCGGGTCGTCGTTCTCCCAATTGGAAATCCAGATCGTCGGTTGAGGCTGTTTCCACGGCTTGACGAGTTCGACCACATCGAACCCGATCGCAAGGATGCAATCCGATGCGTCGAGAATTTCGTAAGCGGGGTCGGTTGTCGTCAGCCCAAGCGTGCCGACGAACAACGGATGATCGGCGGGCAGCGCGCCTTTGCTTTTGGGCGTATCAATCACGGGCGCATGGAGCGACTCCGCCAGCGCGCGAAGTTGAGAATACGGTTTATCGGGTTCCAAGCCCAACCCGGCGACGATGACCGGGCGGCGGCTTGAAGAAAGAATTTCCCCTGCCCTGGCGATTCGATCTCGATCAACCAAACCCATCGCCGGGGACGACGATGGAAGCGAAATATTATTGACCGGCCGATTCGCAAACGCCGCCGGGACGCTCAAATGCGCGGGGCCCGGTCTATTTGCGCGAAGAATGCTCAGCGCATGATTGAGGGTCTCATTCGCGTTTTCCGGCGTGAGTGAAGCGGTGAATTTTGTGACGGGTTTGAAGACGGCTTGCAAGTCCAGCGCTTGATGCGTGTGCGAGCCGATGAGTTTTGGGTCGGTTTGCGCGGTGAGAAGAAGGACAGGCGCGCGGTCGAGAAAGGCATGGGCGACGCCCGCGTAGGCGTTGGTCGCGCCGGGTCCAAGCGTGGTCAGCGCGACGCCGATCCCGCCGGTGAGTCGGGCGCGCGCGTCCGCCATGAAAACCGCGCTGGGTTCGTTACGAACCAAAACAAACTGGATGCCGCGTTTCCGCAGGGCGTCCAGCGCCTCCACATTTTCGCCGCCGGGCAAGCCGAAGACGACATCCACATTTGCTTCCGTCAATTTTTGGGCGATGAGTTCCGAGAGGCTCGGCATGGATTCATTATACCCGCTGGGTTATTGCGCCGGGTTACTCCCACTTCTTCACCCGCTCCAATACACTTTCACTCCGCAACTCTTCACACACCCTCTTCAAACTTTGACGCGCGCCCTTCCACTCCAAATCTTTGAGCGATTCTTTCAACGGGACATCCCGCCGAAGCGTGGACAATTCCCTGAACAGCAAAGCATCCTGATAATTCGCTTGCAGGTTTTCAAGAAGCGTCGTCGCGCGTCCCAAACTCAACGGAATTTTCTTCGGGTCTTTGGGAATGGACTCGATGTGTTTGTATTTCGCCAAAATCACCGCAGTGGATTTTTCTCCCC
This sequence comes from uncultured Chloroflexota bacterium, assembly GCA_900696595.1. GTDB lineage: Bacteria > Chloroflexota > Anaerolineae > Anaerolineales > Villigracilaceae > Villigracilis. The sequence goes on along the minus strand of CAADGT010000086.1, from coordinate 17,781 downwards.
AGCCTTTGACGCCAGGGTAACCGTCGGCTGAATCGCCGACCAGGGCAAGAAAATCGGGGATCGATTCTGGCTTGACGCCGAATTTTTCGACCACGCCTTTTTCGTCCAAAAAAATCTCGCGCCTTCGATCCCAGCAAATTACTTTCCTGCCGTCCACCATTTGAGTCAGGTCTTTGTCCACCGAACAGATGATGACCTGCTCGACGGATTTTTCTTTTCTGAATTTCGTCGCCGCCGTCGCAATCGCATCATCCGCCTCAAACTTGACCATGGACCAAACAGGCGCACCCAAAGCGGATACGGCTTTTTCAGCAATCTCAAATTGATTCAAGATAATTGGGTCAACGCCTTCGCTGGTTTTATACCCTGCAAACATCTTGTTGCGAAACGACTCGATCACATGATCAAACGCAACAGCCACATGCGTCACGCCTTCGGTTTGCAACAGCGTCAACAAACTGCGGACGAGTCCCAGCGTCGCGCCGACCTCCTGTCCGCTGGCGGATTTTTTGGGCGGCGCGCCGAAATGGGCGCGGAAGAGTTCATACGTTCCGTCAACGAGGTGGAGTTTCATTTTCGGGCATCCATGATTTTTACTGTTTTGAAGGCGTCGCTTCGATGCTTCGGGGCGCGAAACATCGAGAGAACGCCGAAGTTCGCCGCATTCGCGTTAAAGATTCGGCTTGCCGCGCAAAGTATACACATGAATCAAATGATTTTTCGAAAACAGCAACCATTCCATCATTTCACTTTTTGCCATATAATCTGAAAAATTAATTACGAGATGGATGCGGACGCAATGCCGTCTCGCTAATAATAAAGGAGGTATGGTATTCAAATACAAGGCACACGATGAATTCACGTTCCAGAAGAGACACCACAACTCAGTTATATTCTCCAAAGGAGGAGACCATGCTTAAATTTAAAGCGTTAAGCCTTTTGGCTGTCATCGGCATATTGCTCGCCGCCTGCGGAAGCCCCGCTCCCGCCGCCACCGAATCGTCCGCCACTGAAGCGCCTGCCACTGAAGCCCCCGCCCCCGCGCCTGCCCCCGCTCAGACCGTCGTCGAAGTGACCGTGCCGGGCTACGGCGAAACCCTCAAAGCCGTCCAGGCTCGCGGAAAGATCGTCTGCGGCGTCAACGCCCAGGTGCCCGGCTTCGGCTATGTTGATTCCGCCGGAGTCTTCTCCGGCTTCGACGTGGACTTCTGCCGCGCCCTCGCCGCCGGCATCTTCGGCGACCCGGAAGCGGTCGAATTCCGCGCCCTGACATCCTCCGAGCGCTTCACCGCCCTGCAAGCCGGCGAAATTGACGTGCTCAGCCGCAACACCACCTGGACCCTCACCCGCGACACCGAACTGACCGGCAACTTCGTCCACACCATGTTCTATGACGGACAGGGCATGATGGTCACGGTCGAGAGCGGCTTCGCCACCCTCGAAGACCTCGCGGGCGGCACAATCTGCGTCCAGACCGGAACCACCACCGAACTCAACCTCGCCGACGTCATGGCGTCGCGCGGCATCGAATACACCCCCGCCGTTTTTGAAGACAGCAACGCCACCCTCGCCGCCTACGCGGAAGGACGCTGCGACGCCATCACCACCGACAAATCGGGCTTGGTCTCCAACCGCGCCTCGCTGCCCGATCCGGCCGCCCACGTCATCATGGACGTCACCATGTCCAAGGAACCGCTCGGACCCATGGTGCGCCACGGCGACGACCAGTGGTTCGACATCGTGCAGTGGACGGCATTCGCCCTCTTCACCGCCGAGGAATACGACATCACCAGCGCCAACGTGGACGACGTGAAAGCCAGCGCCACCGATCCCAACATCATGCGCCTGCTCGGCACGGAACCCGGCATGGGAACCAAACTCGGGCTCAGCGAAGAATGGGCGTACAACATCATCAAACTCGTCGGCAACTACGAAGAAGTCTACAACCGCAACCTCGGACCCGACACCCCCACCTACATTCCGCGCGGTTTCAACAGCCTGTACACCGAAGGCGGCTTGCTCTACGCCCCGCCTTTCCGCTAAACAATCGCCAGAACCATTGGGGGCGGGAATCCTTCCCGCCCCCAATGCAAAACGGAGGCGGATATGCAGCACTCCCCCGCGCGTAAACGCGCTGCGCCCTTCTGGCGCGACGAACGATTCCTGCAAGCGCTCGGACAAGGACTCTTTCTCCTTGCCGTCGTCGGCGTCGCCCTGTTCATCCTGAACAACATGCGCGCCGGCTTGCAAAAACAGGGCATGACGCTCGGCTTATCCTTCCTTTCCGGCATCGCCGGGTTCGACATCGCCGAACTGCCCATCGCCTACAGTCGGAGTTCCACCTACTGGCAGGCTTACACCGTCGGCTTGCTCAACACCCTCATCGTCAGCGGCATCGGCATACTCTTCTCCACCATACTCGGCGTCATCCTGGGGGTTGCCCGCCTTTCCAAAAACTTCCTCATCAACCGCCTCGCCGCCCTTTACCTCGAACTCATCCGCAACATGTCGTTGCTGGTATTCCTGATCTTCTGGTATCAGGGCTTGTGTCTCAAACTTCCCAAGATCAAGGAAGCCATCGTCTGGTTCGATTCGATCTACTGGACGAATCGCGGCATCGGCATTCCCTGGGGAATCCCAACCGCTTCCTACCCGACCTTTCAACTGATCCTGCTCTCAGGCATTTTCCTAGCCCTCATCGTTTTCTTCTCCCTGCGAACCTACGCCAATCGCACCGGGCGCGCCCCGCTCACCCTGCTTTGGTCCGCCCTTGCTTTCCTGGTTGTCGCCGCGCTCGGCTGGCTCATCCTGCCCGTCAAGCCCCTCGAATTCAGCATTCCCTTCCCCGACGGGTTGAAAATCTCCGGCGGAAAAATACTCACCCCCGAATTCATGGCGCTCACATCCGGGCTTACCCTCTACACCGCCGCCTTCATCGGCGAAGTCGTCCGCGCGGGCATCCTCTCCGTCTCGCACGGGCAAGTCGAAGCGGCGCGCGCGCTCGGCTTGAACGGATTCCAAACCCTCAGGCTTGTCGTCCTCCCCCAGGCATTGCGCGTCATCGTCCCGCCGCTCACCAGTCAGTACCTCAACCTGACCAAGAACTCATCCCTGGCGGTCGCCATCGGCTACCCCGATCTATTCTACGTCTCCGGCACCATCATCAACCAAAGCGGACGCGCCGTGGAAATGATCGGCATCGTCATGCTCACCTATCTGACCTTCAGCCTCGTCACCTCGCTGTTCATGAACTGGTACAACGCCAAAATCAAACTGGTGGAGCGCTAAGATGCAAAACTCCGAAACCATCCTCCCGCCCATCACCGAACGTTCCGGTCCCCTGCGCTGGCTGCGCCACAACCTCTTCAACACCTGGGGCGACGCGCTTCTCACTGTTGCGTCCGCCAGCCTAATTTACTGGCTCGTCAAAAGCCTGCTGATATGGGCGATCTCCACCGCCGAATGGGATGTTATCGTCGCTAACCTGCGCCTGTTCCTGATCGGTCAATTCCCGCTCGAACAAGTCGGGCGGCTGTGGATCGCGCTCGCCTTCCTCGTTTTCCTCACCGGCAATTCCCTCGCCATCTGGGACAGAAATTCTCGTCTCGCCGCCATCCTGATCCTCGGTCTGCCCGTCTTTTTGCTCTTCCTGCCCTTCGCGCCGCAAACGCGCGTCTGGCTGGGGGTTTTGGCTGCTACGGGAATCCTCGGCTGGGGTCTTGGCTACACAGCCCCCCAGTCCCTGAAAAGAGGCGTGGCGGTCGGCTGGTTAATCGCCCTGCCGGTCTTCGTCCTGCTCACGCACGGGTTCACCCCCGCCGTTGAAGATGTTCCCGGCACGGCGCTAACCGTCGTGCCGACCAACCTGTGGGGAGGTCTGCTGCTCACCTTCCTGCTGACAGTGGTTGCAAATATCTTTTCCTTCCCGCTCGGTTTATTGCTCGCCCTCGGGCGCCGCTCCGAACTGTCCATCATCCGCTGGTTTAGCATTGGCTACATCGAACTGGTGCGCGGCGTTCCGCTCATCACCATTTTGTTCATGGCGCAATTGATGCTGCCGCTGTTTGTGCCGGGCGGCATAGATATTGACAGAGTCCTGCGCGCCATGGTCGGCATGACGCTCTTCAGCGCCGCCTATCTCGCTGAAAACGTGCGCGGCGGTTTGCAAGCCATCCCCAAGGGTCAATTCGAAGCGGCGTATGCCCTCGGCTTGAGCGGCGCAAAGACCATGTACTTCATCATCCTGCCCCAGGCGCTGAGACTCATCATCCCCATCCTCGTCGGTCAATTCATTTCGATGTTCAAGGATACCGCGTTGGTCGCCATCGTCGGGCTTTTCGACCTGCTCGGCATCGCCCGCACTGTGTTATCCCAACCCGAATTCATCGGCTTGCACCGCGAAGTATACGCCTTCGTCTCCCTGTTCTATTGGGGGCTGAGTTACGCCATGTCCTACATCAGCCAAAGACTCGAAACCAGCCTTGGTCTCGGCGTTCGCTAAGGAGAATTTCATGAGTGACAACAATTCGACCATCATCGCCGTCCGCGACGTGCATAAATGGTACGGGCATTTTCACGCTCTCAAAGGCATCAACATGGAAGTAAGCAAGGGCGAGGTGATCGTCATCTTCGGTCCTTCCGGCTCGGGCAAGTCCACGTTCATCCGCACCATCAACCGGCTGGAGGAACACCAGCGCGGCGAAATCGTGGTGGACGGCATCGAACTGACGCATGACGTACGCAACATCGAAACCATCCGCACCGAAACCGGCATGGTCTTCCAGCAATTCAACCTCTTTCCGCATCTGACCGTGATGCAGAACATTACGCTGGCGCCCATCCAGGTTCGCAACTGGAGCAAATCGCAAGCCGAGGAAACCGCCCTGCAACTATTAAAGCGGGTCGGCATTCCCGAACAGGCGCACAAATTCCCCGGGCAACTTTCCGGCGGACAGCAACAGCGCGTCGCCATTGCGCGCGCGCTCGCCATGCAGCCCAAGATCATGCTCTTCGACGAACCCACCTCGGCGCTCGACCCCGAAATGATCAGGGAAGTGCTGGATGTAATGGTGGAACTCGCCCAATCAGGCATGACCATGCTGGTGGTGACGCACGAAATGGGCTTTGCCCGCGCCGTCGCGAATCGCATGTTCTTCTTCGATCAGGGACAGATCGTGGAAAGCGGCTCCCCCGAAGATATATTCAAAGCCCCCAAAGAAGAGCGCACAAAACTCTTTCTCTCGCAAATTCTTTCCCACTAAAACCGGGAGGACGCCCCTTAGACAGGCTCAGGACAGTCGCTTTGTTTGCAGCGACATTCTCAGAGGGAAATCGTCGTGGCGAGGGGGTCTATCCGGGCGTATGCGTCGGCAGGATGAACGAAAAGACGCTGCCTTTTCCTTCTTCGCTGTCCGCCCAGATGCGCCCGCCGTGCATCTCCACCATCACTTTGGCGACGGAAAGCCCCAAGCCCATGCCGCCGTGTTTCCGTGTCAGATGCCCCTCGACCTGATAGAAGCGGTCGAAGACAAACGGCAGGTCCTTCGCCGGGATGCCGATGCCGTCATCCTTCACGGATACCTTGACGTAATCGGGATGTTGTTCCCCGCGCAGGACGACCTCGCCGCCCTCGTTTGAAAACGCGATGGCATTCTTCAGGAGATTGCTCAACGCAATCGCAATCTTACCCGCGTCCACATCCGCCCACATCTCGCTGCCCGGTTGCAGTACTTTTTTCAACCCAACCTTCTTCTTCTCCGCCATCGCGTTGAAGGTCGCGCACACATCCTCGATCACCCGCGCCATGGAAACCAGGCGTGGACGAACCAGCGCGCCGCCGGTCTGATAGTTGTCCACACTCGTCAGGCTTTCGATGATCTCCTTCAGGCGCGAAGCGTTGCGAACGATGGAATCCACCTGCTCGTCGTAATTCCCCGCCAGCAGTTCCTTCAAAAAGGTGGCGTGACCCAGGATCAACCCCAGCGGCGTGCGAAGTTCGTGAGAGGTAATGGCGATGAATTCATTCTTCAACCGATCGAGTTCGCGCGTTTCCTCCTTTGTCGAAGCGAGTTCTCTTTCAAGAATATCGTTCCGCATCGCCGCGGAAGCCAGAGCCGCCAGCGTCTCGACGACCAGAATATCGTCATCCGTATATTTCCCGGGTTTGTTGAAGACTTCGAGGGCGCCAATGGGAACGCCGCGCGACAGAACGGGCGAACCCAGCGCCGAACGGACGGCGACGCCTGAAACTTCATCCACTTTTTTGGAATGACGCGGGTCGTTCTTCGCATCGTCCACAATAAGTGAAGCGCGGTTCAAGAAAGCCCACCCCGCAACGCTCCCGTTCAGGGGGATTCTCGAATCGGGCTTGCCCGCATCGGGATCATGCCACGAGGCGCACACATAACGAAAATTCAACGCAGATTCATCGTACTCGATCAGGGAAGCGCTCCCGCTCCCGGTCAACTCCGCCGCGGCGGCAAGGATTCCGCGCAAGCGCGAGGCGATATCCGTCCCATCGCTCAAACTTTGGGCGGCTTCGAGAAGGCGGGGCAGAAGATTTTCGCGCGCGACGCTCATAAAACCTTTACGGTAAGATTATACTTTACGGGCGTATCTGAAATTCGACCTGCAAACAGCGACAAGGAAATTGTAATTCACCCTACGCGCCGTCCAGAAGGTCGGGGCGAAAATTCGCCCTTGTACGGCGAAAAAAATTGTAATTCATCCAGGAGAAAAAACCAAATGGCCCACAGAAAAAAAGTTCGCACGGCGATCATCGGCGTGGGAAACTGCGCCTCCTCCCTTGTTCAGGGCGTCCAGTTTTACAAAAACGCAAAAAGCGACGACGTCATCCCCGGCATCATGCATCCGCAACTGGGAGACTATCACATCCGCGACATCGAATTTACAATGGGCATTGACATCAGCGCGGCAAAAGTGGGCAGGGATCTTTCCGAAGCCATCTTCGCCGAACCGAACAACACCTATAAATTCTGCGACGTCCCAAAATTGAACGCGCCCGTCGTGCGCGGCATGACCCATGACGGGCTGGGGAAATACCTCAGCCAGGTCGTCGCAAAAGCGCCCGGCTCCACCGCCGACATTGCGAGATTATTGAAGGAATCCAAGACCGAAGTCGTCATCAGTTTTTTGCCCGTCGGTTCGGAGATGGCGACCAAGTGGTACGTCGAGCAAATCATCGAAGCGGGATGCGCCTTCGTCAACGGCATTCCCGTCTTCATCGCCTCGTCCGAATATTGGGGCAAACGCTTCAAAGACGCCGGGTTGCCCCTCCTCGGCGACGACGTCAAAAGCCAGGTGGGGGCGACGATTGTTCATCGCGCGCTGACCAGCCTGTTCGTGGATCGCGGCGTGAAGATAGACCGCACCTATCAACTCAATTTCGGCGGCAACACCGACTTCCTCAACATGCTGGAGCGCGAACGGCTCGAATCCAAAAAGATTTCCAAAACCAACGCCGTGACCAGCATGATCCCCTATCAGATTGACCCCGATAACGTCCATGTCGGGCCCAGCGACCACGTTCCCTGGCTGACCGACCGCAAGTGGTGCTACATCCGCATGGAAGGCACGACCTTCGGCGACGTGCCGCTCAACCTCGAACTCAAACTCGAAGTGTGGGACAGCCCCAACAGCGCCGGTGTGATGATAGACGCCATTCGTTGCGCCAAGATCGCGCTCGACCGCGAACTGGCCGGTCCCATCGTCGGTCCGTCGTCCTACTTCTTCAAGACTCCGCCCAAACAATTCAAAGATGAGATCGCGCGGCAGAAGGTGGAGGATTTTGTCTCGGGGAAGAGCGACGAGTAACCGACGTAAAAAATCAAACGCGCTTAAATTAAAAAGCGGCTGTCGTTTCGGACAGCCGCTTTGACTTGCATGATTCTACTGAACGGTAAAGTTGACCGTGCTGTTCAAAGTCCCGTTGAAATACACTTCCACCTTGTACGTCCCGACGGGCCAGCCGTCGGTGTGGGCGGGGAAGTAGAAATAGACCGTGCCGTTGAAGGAGTCTTCGGTGATGTCAATTGTAGACTCGTCAATCAGCGCGCCGGACTCGAAGCCGGGGACATTGTCGAAAAACCAGCGCGAAGAGACCTGGTTGCCCATAACGCCGTTCGATAAGTCTGCGACGACGTAGACGGTGTCGAACGCGCCGAAGGTCGAGGTCGCCTGCTTCCCATCCTCGTCCTTCGCGGTGCGCACATTAGAGAGGGACGGTTCGCCAGCCGCGCACGCCAGCTGGGCAAGGATCAGCGCGAACAACGCCAGAAAGATGGATAACTTTTTCGTGCTCATAACTCATTCTCCTTTATATATAAAGGCGGTGTTTTTCCGCCAGAATTTCGCCATTATAAATGAGGAGCGGAAATTCCGTTTCCCCAAAATGGGCTATTGTATTAAGCGGACGCGAAAGTCTCCTGACTTTCGCGTGTCTCCCAGCTTCCGCGCAAAGTCAGGAGACTTTGCGCTCCTTTTTCTTCATTGCACTTCGATATAAATGCGCTTGTTGATCGCGCCCTTGCTTTTATATTCCACGACCTTGATCGTCCCCACTTCGGATGTGTTTGCGACATGAGTCCCGCCGTCGGCTTGCAGGTCCAGCCCCACGATCTCGACCGTGCGCACTTGCAGGATTCCCTCCGGGAGCAGGTTGATCTTCGTGCGGATCAGATCCGGTATCTGGAACGCCTCTTCCCTGGGGAGAATTTTGACCCTGATCTCGCGGTTCTTCCCCACCTCGACGTTGACCGCCGCCTCGATCTCGCGCACGAGTTCGCCGCGCATCGTTTCGAACTCAAAGTCCATGCGCCCTTTGAGCGGCTCCATATCGCCGCCGGTGACTTTTGCCCCGTAATCGCGGAAGACCGTGCCGCACAGGATGTGCAAAGCCGAATGTGTGCGCATCAACCGATATCGCCGCGCCCAGTCCAAAGTCCCGAAAGAAGCGGAATTGGGCGCAGGCAAAGGCTCGTTCCCGCCGAGAAAATGAAGGACGTCGTCTCCCTGCTTCTTGACCTTATCCACAGGATATTTGATTCCGTTGACTTCGAGAGTCCCAAGATCGCAGGGTTGCCCGCCGCCGCCGGGATAAAACGCGGAACGGTCGAGGACGACGGCGCGATTCGCTTCATCCGCCGACGCGATAGTCGCGGAGAATTCTTTGAGATAGGAATCTGTCTGATAAAGTAATTCGGTCATGCGCAAATTATAAACGTTTGTCAACCGCAGGGGCGACCCGCCCGAATCCATCCGACGCCTTGTTACGCCGCAAAGGGTCGCCCAACGACGCCCAACCATATCTATAAATTAGGATTGGATTAGAAGCAGCACAGCCGCTTGACTTGGGTCTTTCATTTATTGTATAGTAATCTGGCAACTAAAAAGGCACTGCTCTTTGTGGCTGTGTCTTTTCTTTGCGGTTTATCCCAAGAGTATGAAATTTCAACGCGAGGAGAAGCAATGATCAAGGTTAGCGGTCTAACAAAAGACTACGGATCGCGCCGCGCCATTCAGAACCTCAATTTCGACTGCCAGCAGGGCGAAATTGTCGGCTTTTTGGGTCCGAACGGCGCGGGCAAAACGACCACCATGCGCATCCTGACCGGCTACATGCCGCCGACAGACGGCGAAGCGCTTGTGGCTGGCTACGATGTAGTGGAAGAGTCGCTCGAGGTGCGCAGGCGCGTGGGCTACCTGCCCGAAACCGTGCCGCTGTATCACGATATGGTCGTGTTCGATTATCTGAAATACATGGGCGAACTGCGCCACATCCCCAACGTGGACGACCGGGTGGATGAAGCGCTCGATATGGTCGGGCTGATCAATCGTTCGAACGGCTACATCGGCAATCTATCCAAGGGGATGAAGCAGCGCGTCGGACTCGCCCAGGCTTTGTTGCACCGCCCCGAGGTTTTGATCCTCGACGAGCCGACCATCGGTCTCGACCCGGGGCAGGTGGTGGAAGTCCGCGAGTTAATCCGCGAGATCGGCAAAGAGCGGACGGTTTTGCTTTCAACCCACCTCCTAAACGAAGCCCAAAACCTGTGCGACCGCGTGTTGATCATCAATAAGGGGAAGATCGTCGCGGAAGATACCACCGAAAACCTGCAAGCCCGCCTGCTCGGGGCGGAAAGAGTCGTTGTGCGCGTGCGCGGCGAAGCGGACGAACTCGCAGAGACCGTGAAGAGCGTCAAGGGCGTCCGCAAAGTGGAATCGCTGGAAGACGGCGGCGTGGAATTCGAGTTTGCCTCCGGCAAGGACTTGCGCCCCGAAGTCGCCCGCCAGGTCGTCAAGGACGGCTACGACCTGCTCGAACTGCGTCCGCTCGGCATGAGCCTCGAAGAAATCTTCCTCGAACTGACCGGCAACGAAGGGAGAAAATAATCCCATGAAAAACATCTGGACCATCGCAAAGCGCGAATACGACAATTACTTCAACGGGCCGCTGGCGTATGTGGTCATGCTCGCCGTGCTTTTGCCAATGGGCATTTACTTCAGCCTGATCCTGTTCTACTCCAGCCAGCAGGCGATGTTCGGCGGGGGCGCCGCGCCGGATATCCAACCCGTCACCGGCTTGTTTGCCTTTCTGATGATCTTTCTCAGCCCGGCGTTGACCATGCGCCTGCTCTCGGATGAAGCCCGCATGGGAACGCTCGAACTACTGCTCACGGCTCCCGTCCGCGATTCCGAACTGGTCGTGGGCAAGTGGCTGGGCGCAATGCTCTTCATCCTCACAACGCTGCTCGTCACGCTGGTATATCCCCTCGTCTTGAACAACCTCGTTGACCCGCACATAGACTGGCTGGCGACGCTTTCCTCCTACATCGGCTTGATCCTGCTGTGCGGCGCCATGCTCGCCCTCGGTGTGGGCATCTCCGCCATGTTCTCGAACCAGTTCGCCTCCTTCTTCGTGACGCTTGGGCTGTTGTTCTTCCTCTACTTTATGATCGGGCTTCCCGCAAGCCTGCTCCCGCAGGCGGGCGAAGTCTTCAATTACATCAGCATCCAAAACCCCTTCGACCAGATGAACGCCGGAACGATCACGCTCGGCGGCCTCGCGTACTACATCAGCCTGATCTCGCTCGGTTTGTTCGTCGGCACCACTGCAATCGAAATTCGGAGATGGCGCTAACATGGCTGGCAAAAAGAAAAATCAAAACGCTCAATTTGCGATGATCGGCTTGATCGTCGCCCTCGTCGCCTGTATCGCCTCAGGCTTGATCGGCTTCGCCAACCTGCTCGGCGCGATCGGCATGTTCCCCCTGCCCGAAAACATCCAGGCGGGCGTAAACCTCGCCCTGCAAATCAGCGTGGCGCTGTTGATCGTCTCTTTGGCGGTTGCGGCGATCCTCAATCCCGATTCCGTGCGCCGCTTCCTGACCGGACGCCAGGCGCGCTACGGCTCGAACTCGTTGATCCTTACCATCGCGTTTGTGGGCATCCTGCTCGCCGTCAACTACATCGTGTACAAGAACACCGACCTGCTCGGCTCGCCCTACGACCTGACCGAGGACAAGTCCAACACGCTCGCCAAGGAGACCATCCAGATCCTCGGCGAGTTGAAAGAACCGGTAACCGCCACGGCTTTCTACGCCACGAACTCGAACACAACCAGCGCGGAAGAACTCCTCGAAAAGTTCGAAAACAACAGCGACGGCAAATTCACCTATAAATTTGTCAACCCCGACCTCGACCCGGTCTCTGCGCGCGCGGCGGGCGTGACCGGCGACGGCAAAATACAACTTCAAATGGGAGAGACAAAAGAGATCGCCAACTTCGCCACCGAGACCGAACTTGCCCGCGCCCTGCTCAGGCTGATCAGCCCCGGCGCGCGCGCGGTTTATTTCCTGCAAGGACACGGCGAAGTCTCCTTGGAATCGGCGGAACTCGCGCTGAGCGTCGCCAAAAGCACGCTCGAAGCCAAGAACTACACCGTGAACACGCTCAACCTGCTGACCACGCGCGAGATCCCCGAAGACGCGCTTGCGATCATCGTTGCCGGACCGCAGAAACCTGTCAGCGCAGACGAAGTGGAACTGCTCAAGAAATATGTGGACAACGGCGGCTCGCTGGTCGTGCTGGAAGACCCGCTCTTCTTCACCGAATTCGGCGACGCAGACGACCCCCTCGCCGACTACCTCGCCGAGGAATGGGGCATCACGCTCAACAAAGACGTCATCATTGACGGGTCAAATCCCCAAAATCCCTACGCGGCAGTCTCCCTGCGCTATAACGACCATCCCATCACGCAGGGTCTGACAGACAGCCTGATCGTCATCATGCCGCAGGCGCGCAGTCTGACCATATCCGGCGAGAAGGAAAACGTCACGTCCACCGGGTTGATCAGCACCGCTGAAAATTCGTGGTCGAGACCCAACGCCAACGTGAGCGAAAATCCCAACTTCAATTCCGAGACCGACACGCAGGGACCCCTGTACATGGCGGTCGCCGGGGAAAACTCCGCAACCAAAGGGCGCGTGGTGGTCGTGGGCAACTCGCTCTTCGCCATAGACGGCAACTTCGACGTATATGGCAACGGCAACTTCTTCATCACCTCCGTGGATTGGGCCGCAGAGCAGACAGACATTCTCAGCCTGTCCACCCGCCCCAGCACGCCGCGCACATTCCTGCCGCCCACAGAAACCTGGCGCTTCCTTTTGCTGGTTCTCGCGATGGTCATCGTCATCCCGGGTATGGTCGTCTTCTTCGGCGTCTCAACATGGTTCGCGCGCCGCAAACGAGGTTAATACATGGCTCCGAAATCAAAGAAAACCGCCAAAGCCGCGCGGGCGATCAAACCGCCTCGGGTCAAGATCGAAGCGAGACCGTCGAAGCCCGTCTTCGGCATGGGGACGTGGATCGCCCTCGCCCTCTTCGCCGCAACGATTGGAGCGGCGCTCTACATGAACCGCCAGGCGGAGGAAAGGGCGAACGCCACAGAAACCCCCGCCGCCGAAGAAACTTTTGTGTTCGACGAATCCGTCATCGTCCAAGCCATTGAAGTCGCGGACGCGGAAGGCAACACAACCCGCATCGAACGCAACGCGGAAAACGCCTGGGCGTTGTCCAAACCCGAAGAAGCAGAAGCAAACCAGGATGAGTCCGAGGCGGCGGCAACCCAAATCGGCGCGCTGCGCATCGTCACCCCGATCGAAGATGTGGACGATCCATCCACCTATGGCTTCGACGCGCCGGCTTACGTCATCACTGTCGAATTCGAGGATGGAAAGACGAGCGTCCTCAAAGTGGGAGACAAAACCCCCACCGAGTCCGGCTATTACGCGCTTTTGGATGACGAAAAGGCCTATGTCGTAACCATCAGCGGAATTGACGCGCTCAATACCCTGATCACCGCGCCGCCGTACCTGAACACGCCCACTCCCTCCCCGACGGCGACTTCCACGCCTCTCCCGACCGAAACGCCGGGTCCGACGACCGAAGCCTCGTCCACGCCGGAAGCGACTCCGACCACGACCCCGTGACATTTCTTAGAACCTATCCGAATAAAGCGCCAGCCGCCATCCTCGGCGCCAGGAGCATGGTTAACCGGATAGATTCTTAGTGTATGGGTGGGTCGCCCTGGACTGGACGTAACATCTGTTCCGTCTGCGCAGGGCGACCCTTCCTTATTTTCCGGTGTTTCTTTGGGATGTGGACGGGTCGCCCCTACGCAGAGGGACGGGCGGTAATACAAAATCATTGCAAGGCATCTGTTAATCAGGAGGCTATTGCTTTTCGGTTAAAAAACGTGTATTCTAATTTTGGCAGTTGTTAGACAATCACGTAAGTTTCGTTAGTTCGCGCGCTCTGGCGCGACAAATCTTATCGAAAGTTGGATGAGTGAATGGATGTAGATAAAATACTGATAAGCGAAGACGATGAAGAAGAATATTCCGCAATAGCGCGTTTGATCGAACTGGGGCGGCAAAAATCCTTTGTAACACTGGATGACATCCTACATTTCTTCCCGGAAGCCGAGCAGGACGTGGAACAACTGGAAGAGGCGTTTTCAGCCCTCTTAAGCGCCGGCATCCCCTTTGTGGAAGAAAGCCTGATGCCCGAGCCCACCGAGGACGAATTGGTCGCGGTGGAAGAGAGCGGCGAAGCCGAACCCGAGCCCGATCTCGCGCTGGACGATTACCTCGCCAACATAGACACCGACGACACCATCGGCTTGTACCTCAAAGAGGTCAGCCGCGTCCCGTTGCTGACCGCCACCGAAGAAGTTCAACTGGCGCAGCGCATCGAGCGCGGGCGTTCCGCGCGCGAAGAACTGGCGCATGGCGGCGTCTCGCCCAAACGCCGACTGGAACTGCGCCGCTTCATCGAAGACGGCTGGGCGGCGCGCGAACACCTCATTACCGCCAACTCGCGCCTTGTGATCTCCGTCGCCAAGAAATACATGGGGCGCGGCGTGCCGTTCCTTGACTTGATCCAAGAAGGCAACATCGGCTTGATCCGCGCCACGAAGAAGTTTGACTACCGCCGCGGACATAAATTCTCCACCTACGCAACGTGGTGGATCCGCCAGGCCGTCACCCGCGCCATCGCCGACCAGGGACGCACCATCCGCGTGCCGGTTCACATGGGCGACCAGATCAACAAACTCTTGCGCGTCCAGCATCAACTCACCCAGCGCCTCGGACGCGAACCGAGCGTGGAGGAACTGGCTGAAGCGCTGGACGTGCCTCCCAAAAAAGTGGAGAACATGATCCAGGTTGCGCGCCGCCCGCTTTCGCTGGAGACCCCGACCGACGACGAGGAAGATTCCGTCCTCGGCGACTTCATCGAAGACGACGAAGCGCCGCCGCCCGACGACACCGCCACCTACAACCTTCTGCGCGAACACCTCGGCGAAGTGTTGAACGGACTCCCGCCGCGCGAAGTGCGCATCCTGCAACTGCGCTATGGCTTGCTCGACGGACAGGCCTACACCCTCGAAGAAGTGGGGCGCAAAATGGGCGTCACCCGCGAGCGCGTGAGACAGATCGAAGCCCAGGCGCTCAGCCGCTTGCGCCACCCCTCCATCCGCAGAAAACTGCGCGATTATCTGGGCGAATAAAAAAAGAGAAAAACAGCAATGCGTCGTGAGACGCATTGCTGTTTTTTTTGATTCTTTCGCGTTTTGATATTCGGACAGCGGCCCATAAGAGTCTATCCGGTTGACCCTGCTTCCGGCGGGGGGAGCGTTCTGGCTTCAAGCAAGCGATATGATGCAGGCGACTCCCCGCGCATCATTGATTTAAGAAGTTGGCGTTTCTTTACGAAAAAAATGCGTTTGCGTTGCCCCGTATTGAAAACAGGTAAAATTTCCGCATGTTTCGTCCATACGCGATTCCGCGCCTGCGGGATGTCCTCTTCCTTGCGGTGTTTATCGCCGCGGTCCTGCTCGGACCGCGGATGATGTCGCTGGATAGCGACCTGGGACGCCACCTCGCGCTCGGCGGTTATATACTCGACCGGCATACAATACCGACCCGCGACATCTTCTCACACACATTAAGCGGAGAACCGCGCCCCGCGTATGAATGGCTGAGTCAAATCGGATTCGCATTGGCGTATCGCGTCCTCGGGTTGGACGGAACGATCCTGCTGTGCGCCCTGATCCTCGGGGTTGCCTTTTCACTTACCCACGCCGACGCCGAAAAGCGAAGCGGAACGCCGTTGCTTACGCTTTTGATCATGATCCTGGCGATGGCGGCTTCAAGTCTGCACTGGCTCCCGAGACCGCATTTATTCACGTTTCTGTTCCTGGCGCTGTGGATCGAACGCCTCGAACGCGCCAGACGGGGGGAAGCGATCCCCTTATGGCATTTTTCGCTCCTCATGCTGGCGTGGGTCAATATGCACGGAGGATTCATCTTCGGGGCGCTGGTCTGGCTTGCTTATTTTGCCGGGTGGGTTTGGGAGAATCTAATTGCAGGCTTTCGCAAAACCAACTGGAAAACACCCATGATCGGAGCCGCCTCCCTGCCGATGACGATTCTCACGCCCAGCGGGCTTGGAAATTGGGAAGCGGTGCTGAACAACAACAGTCGTTACATACTGAGCCGCACAATCGAAACCATGCCGGCGGATTTCACCCAGCCTGGGGCGCTGCCCTTCGCGGCGTTGCTTTGCCTCACGCTTGTCCTCTTTGCGAGGAACGGAAAAAATATCCCGCCCGCCCATTATTTCCTGCTCGGCGGGTTCGCCCTTTTGGGGTTGCTCATGGCGCGCAATATCCCTCTCTTTGCAATCGCCTGCGCCCCCATTCTTGCGGAAGGGCTGGGCGCGTGGACGGCTTCCGCGCCGCGGTGGAAAACAATGGAAACGAACATCGTCGGCGTCGAAAAAACGCTCCGGGGCGGGCTGTGGAATTTAACCGTCTGCGCGGCCGCCGCCTTGATTTTGTGGATCCGCTTCGAGGTCCGCGGAGAGGCGTACGCGCAATTCAATCCAAAGGTTTTCCCCGTCGCCGCATCCGATTGGCTCGAAACTCATCCACAATCCGGAAATATGTTCAACGACTTCAACTGGGGCGGTTACTTGTTATTTCGGGTGTGGCCGCGCGACAAGGTTTTTCTTGACAGTCAGACGGATTTCTATGGCGAAGCGCTCGCGCGCGAATATGAAACCGCGCTGACGGCGGGGGAAGGCTGGGAATCCGTTTTGGAGAAATACGCCGCACGTTGGACGATCATCCGGGCGGACTCTCCGCTCGCAAAAGCATTGAGCCGCGACCGCGCATGGGAGTTGATATACTCCGACGCAATCGCATCGGTCTTCAAGCGAAAATAACATGCCTTCTCCAAGACTCAATCGCGTATTCCCCGCCATACTTGCGCTGGCTGCATTCGTCCGCCTGATCGGGATCGCCGCGCGCCCCATCTGGTACGACGAGGCGTTTGCGATTCTTTTCTCATCGAAGGGACCGGCGGCGATGCTTTACGGCACGTTGACGACGACCGGCGCGGGGGCGTCCGACATTCACCCGTTGGGATATTACACCCTGCTCTGGCTATGGATGAAAATCTTCGGGCAATCGCTGGTCGCCGTCCGGTCGCTTTCGGTTATCGCGGGCGTCCTGACCATCCCGCCTGTGTATTTCCTGATGCGGGATTTTTTCAATGAGCGCGCCGCTTTGGCGGCATCCATGTTCGTGGCGTTGTCGCCGTTCCACATCCATTACTCGCAGGAAATCCGCATGTATTCATTCCTGGCGTTGTGGCTCACGCTCGCCGCGCTTGCATTTTTTCGCGGCATAAGAACAGGGGAAATAAAATGGTGGGTTTTATTTACATTGTCCGCCGCGCTGGCGCAATATACGCACAATCTGGCGGCGTTCCATCTTCTGCCTTTGGCGGCGATTCCCCTGATGCGGCGCGACTGGAAAAGCCTGCGCGCCGTCTTTCTCGCCGGGCTGTGCGCGGTCCTGCTTTACCTGCCGTGGCTGATACGGGTTCCTTCGCAAGTTGCAAAAATATCCGCCGCATACTGGGTGGATCGTCCCGGCCTCGATAAAATACTGACCCTTCTGCTGGTCTATGTGACGAACCTGCCCCTGCCCAATACAACCGCCCTGTTTGCGGGTTTGTTCATCGCGCTGGCGGCGGTCTCGATCGGCGTCATGCAAACCTTTCGCGCCGGGAATCGGGATGAAAACGCGTTCTGGCTGTTGTATCTCACATTCGCGCCGCCCCTGTTTCTTTTCCTTTTCTCGCAGTGGATTCCGGTTTACATCGAACGCGCCCTGCTTCCCAGCGGAGTCATCTT
>CAADGT010000085.1 GCA_900696595.1 uncultured Chloroflexota bacterium | reverse complement strand
GCGTGGAAAACCTCGGCTCGTCGGCTCAGGAACAGGACGACGCTGTAGCGTGGCTTGAATCTCTCGCCGCAAAGCACGGCGCGAAACCCGAAGAACTCGTCACCGACCCGAACAAACGCAGCGAGACCCCGCCCGAATGGGTGGCTCAAGCCCAAAACATCGGCGCAAACGCCCCGGCTGAGTCCGAACCGGAACCCGTCAAAACCGAATGGAGCGCGAACGCGGCGGATATCGGCGAGGAATTTTTCGCAGAATTCGAAAAAGCATCCTCAGCGCCCGCCGCTGACGAAACCGGCATGTGGTTGAAAAACCTGGCGGAGGAGGCGGAGAAAGAAGAGACCGCGCCTGCCGCTTTCGACGATTGGATGACGCCCAGGGATGAAAAACCGCTTGAGAAAGGCGCCATCCCCGATTGGCTGAGCGACCCCGAATCCGCAGAAGCCCAGCCGCGCTCCCTCAACACATCCAGCCTGCCGGGCTGGTTGAGCGATCTTGATCCGGGAGAAAAGACCGCCGCCGAACCCGAAGAATCCCTTGTCAAGAATCAAGACCTCACCGACTGGTTGAGCGGACTCGACGACGAGCCCGGTCTGGATATTGACCCCGAAACACTGCGCGCGCCGTTGCCGCCGCTTGAAAACCGCCCGCCTGAAAAAGAACCCGCAAGCCTGCCAGATTGGCTGAAAGGCTTGGACGAAGCCGAAGAAGATTCCTGGACGCCTCCCTCCGCGCCCGAGCCTGCTCCTGTTTCCCTCAGCGCCGACCTGCCCGACTGGTTGCAGGACGAGCCGCAGACAGAATCGACAGCCGCGTCCGGCGACGACATGCCTCCCTGGGCGCACCGCGAGCAATGGGAAGCCGAAGGCGGCTTCTTGACTGCGCCCAAGCCAACCTCCCCCACAGACTGGCATCCAATTTCACAGGCTCAGCCCGCCTCGCGCGAACCTGCGCATGAGCCGCGCTTGATGCAAAGCCCGCCTCCGCCGGAACCGTCCGCGCCCGCCGCGAAGAAAAAATCTTCGTCCAGGCAGGGCTTGCCGCGTTCGAAAAAATCCGAAGGACAGATTGCCGTCAATGTGATCGCCGCCGCCAAAGCCGAGTTGGACCGCGGCGACATCCCCGAGGCGCTGATGCATTACGGAAAATTGATCAAAAAGGGAAAACATCTCGAAGAAATCATCGGGCACTTGTCCGAGTCGATTTACCGCTACCCGGTGGAGGTCGGCATCTGGCAGACGCTCGGCGACGCTTATATGCGCGCGAACCGTCTAAAGGAAGCGCTCGAAGCCTATAACAAGGCGGAAGAGTTGATTCGATAAAAAAATCTGACAGGTCTCGAAGACCTGTCAGATTTTGTAAACATAAATTTCGGAGGAATTCAGTGGAAAGAACGCTCGTACTTGTAAAACCCGACGGAGTCCAGCGCGGGTTGATCGGCGAAGTGATCGCCCGCTTCGAACGCCGCGGATTGCGGCTCGTTGGCGCGAAATTCATTCAGGTCAGTCCGTCGCTGGCGGAAACGCATTACGCCGAACACAAAGGCAAACCCTTCTACGACGGCTTGATCGCCTACATCACCTCCGCTCCCGTGATGGCGATGGTATGGGAAGGTCCCAACGCTGTGGCGGCTGTGCGCCAGACCGTCGGCTCGACAAAGCCGGTCGAAGCCGCGCCGGGAACCATTCGTCACGACTTTGCGCTCGAAGTGGGACGCAACCTGATCCACGCCTCGGACAAACCTGAAACAGGAGCCCGTGAAGTGGAACTGTGGTTCAAGAAGGATGAGTTGGTTGACTGGAAACGCGAAGCGGATCGCTGGGTATTCGAGAAGTGACGTAATTCGTCCCTTCGATATTGCCCCCCTCTTCGGGGACCTTGCAGGGCGGGAATATGATATGTGTAAGAGAACCGCGATCTCTGGTTGCGGTTCTTTTGTTTCTTGGTTCGCTATCCCATTTGAAATGTTTTACTCCTGACAGATGTCTTATAATGGGTTTGGGCGTATGCAGGCGCATTCTCGCGATCTTTTGTGGAGGCGGCAAATGAAACAATCGAAAACCATTTTGGCGGCTGCTGTGTTTGTCGCGGCGGCGCTGGCGTGCAACGTTCCTGGCGGGAGCCAGCCCGGCGAGGATGTTTCCCTGCAAGCCACACAAATGGCAATCGGGGTTCAACAAACCAGCATGGCAATTCAGCAAGCGACAATGAACGCGGCGCAGGCGGCTCCAAGCCCCCAGCCGCCGCCCGCCTCCGCGACCGCTGAATCGGTCGTTGTGACCGAGCCGCCGCCCGAGATGGATATGGGTCAGCGCATCAAGGCGTCCAATATTCTTATCTACGAGGATATTGTGGGCGACCCGAGGCATGTTCCCATTGTCGCCAATACGGTGACGGCAATGAACTTCTCCGGCGGCAAGGTGATCAATGTGGGCGACGCCCTGGGCGATTTTCGGGGTCATGCCAATTCCGCCACGCGCTGGGACTTGATGATCGTGGCGGCGGAGGATCGCGATGCGTTCAGCGGCGAGATGTTCGAGATGATGTACGACCACATCAACAATGGCGGCGCGGTCATTATCGAACTCTGGTACCTGGATCAGGTGGTCAGCGGGAAGATTGCGCCGATCCTGCGCGATTGCGGCGTGACCTTGTTCCGCGACTGGACCCGCGACCGGGACTTCGACCCCTATAAATATTCGATCTACTGGCTGGATACGACCCATCCGTTGCTGTCCACCCCGAACGCGGTCGAGGCGCCGTCCTATCCCTACCCGGTCTGGTTCGGCGACGCGGGCGACCTGCTCGAATACGGCGCAGGGGGCGACGCCGTCATGATCGGCGGTTTATTCCCGAACCGCGAGAACGACTACGGAACGCTGGCTTCGTGTCTGGGCGGGCGCATGGTCATTCAAACCTTTTCCTCCCACGATTACAAACAGGATTTGGTCGAGGCGCTCTGGGAGAACTACATAACCTACACGCTGACGAAGCATTACGAGTTCGTCGAGTGATCCTTATCGGCTACTTCAATCGCAAAAGGACTTTGCCGTCCGCCCAGAGTTCTTCGATCTGGTAATATTCGCGTTGGTCGGGGGAGAGCAAATGGACGACGATGTCGCCGAAGTCCACGACCACCCAGCCGTCGCGGGCGAGTCCCTGTTTTCTGGCTTTCTTCCTGTGCTTCTTTTTCATCTCGTCCACGGCGGCGGAGGCGAGGGCGTCCAGCATCCTGTCGCTGGCTCCGGTGCAGACGACGAAATAGTCGGTAAAGGAGGCGATGTCTTTGATGTCGAGCAGAACGATGTCTTCGCCCTTTTTATCTTCGAGAGCGCGGACGATATCGCGCGCCATGTTTAATGTATTCAGAAGTCACCTCATGGACGCAGAGTGGAGTTTTGTGTAAACCGACCCGTCTGCGCGCAGGTCGCTTTGGTAAAGATGCACGGAGTTGATTTTTGCGGATGCAAATTCGCCGCCGGACTGGGAGTTTAGCGCGTCGCTGATCTTTCG
>CAADGT010000084.1 GCA_900696595.1 uncultured Chloroflexota bacterium | reverse complement strand
ACAAACAGGCGGTCGTCTCCATACTCTTTGGGATCGCCCAACGGCTCCAACGCGACGGGGAGGATTCCCCTGCCCTGCTTGCCGCTGGATTCCGCGACGACCTGTTCCACCCATCCCGCCAAAGCGGATACGCCCGCGTCAGCCAACACCGTGAGTTTATCCCTGCCCATCAAAGCGGATTCTGCCAGGAGGGCGCCCAGCGCCATGCCCGGGTTGCGCGCCGCAGGGACATGCTCCAAAGACTGACGGCGCATTCGGTCAGCCGGGTTAAGCAACTTTTCCAGGTCCATGCCGAGCAGGGCGGCCGGGACGAGTCCAAAATCCGTCAACGCGGAAAAGCGTCCGCCGACGTTCGGGTCGGCGTTGAATATCTTTCGGAAGCCGCGTTCCTGCGCCAGTTTCTCCAGCGATGTCCCGGAATCGGTGATGGCGGCAAAACGCGCGCCGTTTCCGCCGCTCACCTTCCAAACATAATCGAAGGCCGCCATCAGTTCCGCCGTCCCGCCGGATTTGCTGGCAACGATATAGAGCGACTTGTTGGGCGGGAAATGTTCGAATGCCCGCGCAACCTGAACGGGGTCGGTCGAATCGAGAATCGCCAGCGATACTTTGGACTCCCCGCCGAAATGCGCCATCAACGAACTGAATACTTCCGCCGTGAGCGACGAGCCGCCCATGCCGAGGACAAGGACGCGGTCAATATTTTCGTCGTGGATTTCCTTTGCGAAGGAGCGGTAGCCATCGAGTCGTTTGCGCGCGTCTTCCACAGAATCCAGCCAGCCGAGGCGGGCTGAGATTTCCTTCTGTGCGGTGGGGTCGCCTGCCCACAGCGCGGCGTCACGCGCCCAAAGGCGGCGGGGAAAAGATTCCGCTTCCAGCGCAGTTAAACGTTCGGAAACAGAATCCGCCAAAAGTCCGATGGAGGCGAGAGCGGTTTTTCGTCTCTCTTCGATGGAATCCAGAAGGGCGCGGAAGGCGTCTTCAAAGGCTTTTACGCCCTCCGCCTCCAATTCAGCGACCACGGCGCTCATGGAAATTCCGATGGCTTTAAGTTCGACAAAGGTGTTTTGCATTTTTTCCAGATCGCGCGTGATGGTCATGCGGGCCGTGCCGTGATCGCGGAAGGCGTTCAGCGTGGCGGGCGGAACGGTGTTGACCGTGTCGGGGCCGATGAGTTCGTCCACGTAAAGCGTGTCGGAATAGTTCGGGTTCTTTGTGCCGGTGGAGGCCCACAACGGACGTTGTACGCGCGCGCGAAAGCGGGCTTTGAGAGTCGCAAAACGCGGTGAAGTGAAAAAGGCTTCGAATTGTTCGTAAGCCAGTTTGGCGTTGCCGATGGCGGCCTTCCCGCGCAGAGGCGAGTCTTCGGGCAGTCGGGGGTCCACCTTGGAATCAACGCGCGAGACGAAGAATGAAGCGACAGAGGCGACACGTTGAACCGGCAGGGAGTTGGCGACGCGTTCTTCGAGTCCTTCGAGATAGGCGTTCATCACTTCGGCGTAGCGCGCAAGGGAAAATATAAGCGTAACGTTGACGTTAATGCCCGCGACAATTGCGGCGCGAATGGCGGGGATGCCTTCCTTTGTGGCGGGGATCTTTACCATCAGGTTCGGGCGGTTCACGCGCTCCCACAGTTCGCGCGTCTGGCGAATTGTGCCTTCCGTGTCGCGCGCGAGATATGGGCTGACTTCGAGACTGACAAATCCGTCGCCGCCGTTGGTTTTGTCGTACAGCGGGCGGAAGAGGTCGCAGGCTTCCTGAATGTCTTCGACGGCGAGTTGCCAGAAGATTTTTTCCGCGTCCCAGCCCGCCCAGGCAAGCGGAGTCAGCGCCGCATCGTAATCGTTCGTCTTTGCGATGGCGTTTTGAAAGATGGTCGGGTTGGAGGTCACGCCGCAAATATCGCCGCGCTCGATCATGGTTTTCAGTTCGCCGTTGACCAGCAGGCTGCGCTGAATATTGTCGTACCACAGCGATTGGCCGAGGGCGGTCAATTTCTTGATGGGTTCTGGCATGCTAAAGATTGCTCCTTGAAATGGTGAATGGTGAATGATGAATGATGAATGGTGAATGGTGAATGGTGAATGGTTTTGCTAATCTCCAATAACTATTCTCTATTCTCTACTCTCTACTCTCTATTCCCTATTCCCTATTCCCTATTCTCTATTCCCTATTCCCTATTCTCTATTCCCTATTCTCTATTCCCTATTCACTGGTTCTCTTCCATCCTTTTGATCTTCCCCACCCGGCGCGCCAGGCGTTCGCCGCCGGGGTCGTCGCCGCGATACCTGGCATTTAAAAATGCGGGTACAAGAACTTTCACCAGTTCGGGCCCGATCACGCGCCCGCCCATGCACAACACGTTCATGGCGTCGTGTTCCACGCCCTGCGCGGCGGAGTAGGTGTCATGGCAGATCGAGGCGAAGACGCCCTTCATCTTGTTCGCCGCAATCGCCGCGCCAATGCCGGAGCCGCAGATCAAAATTCCGCGCTCGGCTTCGCCGCTTTGAATCTTCCCGCCGACTTTTTTTGTAAAATCGGGGAAATCCACCGCGTCCGTGTTATACGTTCCGACATCGAGGACTTCATGCCCCAACGCCCTGACCGATTCGATGACAACATCCTTGAGCGGGAAACCCGCATGATCGCAACCGACTGCCACTTTCATTGATTCTCCCGTAGCGCCGACTTAAGTCGGCGTTACAATGCCTTCGCTTTCGCCACAACATTTTCAACCGTAAATCCCAGTTTCTCGAAGATGACCTTCGCCGGGGCGGATGCGCCGAAGCGCTCAATACCTATGACGGAACTCGCGTATCGCTCCCAGCCGAGGCTGGATCCCGCTTCGACGGCGAGTCGCTTCTGGATGTTTTTCGGCAACACGGACTCGCGGTAGGCTTCGTCCTGTTTCTCGAACAGTTCCCAACTGGGGAAGGAGACAACGCGCACGCCTTTGCCCTCCTCCGCCAGTTTTTGCGCGGCTTCGAGGGCGAGACTCACCTCCGAGCCGGATGCCATGAGGATGATTTCAGGATCGCCGAAGTCTTTCAAGACATAGGCGCCGCGGGACAAGCCGGAGGCATGTCCTACGTCCAGCGTCGGCACGTTTTGACGGGTGAACGCCAGGGCGGTGGGCCCGTCGCGGCGCGAGATGGCAACCTTCCAAGCCTGCGCGGTTTCGTTCGCGTCGGCCGGACGGATGACGACGAGATTCGGGATCAAACGCAGGGAGGTCAAATGCTCGACGGGCTGGTGAGTCGGTCCGTCTTCGCCCAAGCCGACCGAGTCGTGGGTGAAGATAAAAATCGCCGGGTAATGCGAAAGAGCCGCGAGGCGAATCGCGGCGCGCATGTAATCGGCGAAGACGAGGAAGGTCGCGCCGTAGGGAATCACGCCGCCGAAGACCGCCATGCCGTTGAGGATCGAACCCATCGCATGTTCGCGCACGCCGAAGTGAAAGTTGCGCCCGGCAGGCGATTCTTTTTGGAAGGCGGGAACGCCTTCGATTTTTGTATTGTTGGATGGGGCTAAATCCGCCGAGCCGCCGATCAGTTCGGGAAGTTTTGCGGCAATGGCGTTAATTACTTTTCCGGAGGCGGCGCGGGTCGCCATGCCTTTCGCGTCGGCAGGGAAGGTTGGCAGGGACGCTTCCCAATCTGCGGGCAGTTTGTTCATCAACACGCGGCGGTTGAATTCCGCGCCGAGGTCGGGGAAAAGGCGCGAGTAGGCTTCGCGGCGCATTTTCCAGTCGGCTTCCAGTTCGCGTCCGCGATCCACGGCTTGACGATAAAACGCCAACACGTCTTCAGGGATGAGGAAGCGCGGCTCTTTCTCCCAGCCGAGATTTTCTTTTGCGGCGTTGAGTTCGTCGTCGCCGAGAGGTTCGCCGTGCGCTTTTTGCGTCCCCTGTCGGTTCGGCGAGCCAAAGCCGATGACCGTCTTGCAAAGGATCAACGACGGGCGCGGGTCGGCTTTGGCGGCTTTGATTGCGGAGTCAATCGCGTCCACGTCGTTGCCGTCGTCCACGCGCTGGATGTGCCAGCCATAGGCTTCGAAGCGTTTGGCGCGGTCTTCGGTGAATGCCAGGTCGGTCGAGCCGTCAATGGAGATGTTGTTGTCGTCGTAAAGGTAAATAAGTTTTCCGAGTGAGAGATGACCCGCCAGCGAGGCGGCTTCGGCGGCGCCGCCTTCCATCAGATCGCCGTCGGTGACGATGGCGTAGATGAACGGGTCAATCAGTTCGTGACCGGGTTTGTTGAAAACTGCGGCGAGGTGCGCGGCGGCGATGGCCATGCCGACTCCGTTGGCGAATCCCTGCCCAAGCGGGCCGGTGGTGACTTCGACTCCGGGGGTCAAGCCGTATTCGGGATGCCCGGGCGTGAGACTGCCCCACTGGCGAAAGTTTTGCAATTGCTCGAGGGATAGGTCGTATCCGCTCAGGTGGAGGAGCGAGTAGAGAAGCGCAGAACCATGCCCGCCCGAAAGAATGAAGCGGTCGCGTCCCATCCACTTTGGGTTGCGGGGGCTGTGTCTCAGGTGGCGCGTCCAGATCGTGAAGGCCATCGCCGCGGCGCCCATCGGCAAACCGGGGTGGCCGGAGTTGGCTTTTTGCACCGCGTCGGCGGATAAAAAACGAAGTGTGTTGATGGCTTTGTTTTGAAGTTCGGGAGTTGTCATGGGCGGTATTTTACCATTCGCTTCGCTTAATATTTTTCCTTTGGGGTTTCCGGCAGGGCAATGATCCCTTCGCGCGGGTCGTCGTGGATGAAAACTTTTTCGGGTTTATGAAAGGCAAGCCAGGCAAGGTAGGCGGCGGCCAGCGCGTCGAGGTGGCCCGGCGGGTAAAGCAGGTCGAGCGGCCATTGCCCTTTGAGGATTTTGTAGCGCGTGATCTCCTCGAAGAAATCCATCGGGTCTTTGATGCGCGCGCCAACCTCATACAGCAGGAGTTGTCGTTGAAGTTTTCCTTCGACGGAGGATTTCGGCAGGAGCGCGCAACCAGCCAGCGCGGAATAAACGGCGGCCGGACGCGTTTTCATGAACTGATGGGGCGCATTCTCTGCCGGATATTGTTGAAAGCCCATGGTCTCCAGTTTGCGCGCCAGGGTCAGTCCCATTTCCTTTTTCTTCTCGCGCGCAGTTCCGCGCCCGGCTTCCGACAGCGCATTGACGGCCGCTGCCGCCGAAGGTTGCCCGACGAGAAAGGCAAGCGTCTCATCCAGCCCGCCGTCTGAATGCGCGACAAGGTTCAGCCCTCCATCCAGCGCCGCATAGGCAAAGGGTTTGCGAGATGACGATATATCAATTCCTACAAAGAGCGTGTCGGTAAAAGGCATAATCGAATGCGGAGATTGTCCGCCCCTCCCAAAATGCGCGGTATGAGCAAACGATGAGAAAGGAAAGAAACAACCTCAATTTTACTTCTAAATTTCATGGATAGAACCCACCGCGTAATTCTTTATACCCTTATCCTAATCGCCGGAGCGGCATGGATCGCCCTCGCCTCCGACGCCTCCCCGGCCGAAACCTTGTCCGCGCCCCAAACCGGATTTTACGCGCCCGGCTTCACGCTCCAAACCCTTGAGGGAGAAACCTACACGCTTTCGGACTTCAAAGGGCAGGCGCTTCTAATTAATATGTGGGCAACCTGGTGCCCGCCCTGCCGGGCCGAAATGCCCGCCATTGAAAAAATGTACCGGGAATACAAGGATCGAGGATTCGTCGTCCTCGCCGTCAACAGCGCCTTTCAAGACAAGACGCAGGATATTCCCGCCTTCGCGCTTGAATACGGGCTGACCTTTCCCATTCTGCTCGACAAAGCGGGCGAAGCAAGCCGCGCCTACCGGGTCGCTTCCATGCCTTCTTCATACTTCGTCAACCCGCAAGGTCTCATTACCGAAGTGGTCATCGGCGGGCCAATGTCCGAAGCCCTGCTCCGCGCGCGCATCGAAGAGGCCTTGAAATAATATGCTCGAAGCATTTCAAACCATATTCGCGCCGCCGCGCCACATGATCCTGCTTATCATCGCCGCATGGCTGGGCGTCTCGCTCGCCGAGCGCAACTCTGAATCGACCGGCGTCGGCAAAGCGGACATCAACAACCTGGCCTTTCACGGTTTCATCGCCTTCGTAGTCGGCGGGCGTATTTCTTATGCGCTGCAACACATGGGCATCTTCGGCAAAAGCCCGGCCGACATCCTCTCCATCAATCCCGATCTCTTCGACCCGCTGGGGGGCATCGCCGCAGGTTTCATCGCCGTTTTGGTTTACTCTCAACGAAACAACATCGGCGCATGGAATGCAATGGACGCGCTAACTCCCCTCTTTGCCGCGATCGGGATCGGACTCGGGCTGAGTCGCCTCGCCTCGGGGGGCGCGTTTGGAATCCCAACCGACCTGCCCTGGGGGATTCATCTCTGGAACGCGACCCGCCACCCGACTCAAATCTACGACGCGCTCGCCTCCTCCCTGATTTTGGCTTTGGTCTGGCGCTTCAAGCCGAGTCTTCGCCCCGGGCTTCTCTTCCTTACTTTCTCTGCGCTGACGGCTTTCTCCCAACTCGTCCTGCAAGCCTTCCGCGCCGACGCAATCCTCATCTTCGGCGGCATTCGCCAGTCACAGGTCATGGCATGGGTCGCGCTGGCAACTTCCTTCGTCCTGATCGAAGCGCGATCTTCCTCGAAGAATCAAAAAGCGGGCTGAAACGAGGTCAGCCCGCTTTTCGTTAGAGAGTGTTTCTTAAGTCCTTTTGGACGCGGATTACGCGGATTTCACGGATTCTCACGGGAAAAACCTCCTATTAAATCCGCGCCAGTCCGTGCAGTCCGTCAAACCCGTGTGCCGCAGACTTGTCCTGCGGGTTAGCCTACTTCGGGGTCAATCAAGCCGTAACTTCCGTTGCGCCTGCGATACAGGACGTTAATCCTGCCGGTCTCGACGTTGTAGAAGATGAAGAAGTTATCGTGTCCCAGGTTGCGCATTTGCACCAGCGCTTCATCTTCGGACATCGGGTAAAGGGTGAACTTCTTCCGCTTTGCAAACAGCGGGGAAAGTTCGCCCGTCTCGTCGTCAATGATTTCTTCAGCCACCTCGGATGCGGAGCGTCCATCGCCGCGTCCGTGATAATGCTTGCCCTTGTATCGTTCGATCTGGCGCTGCATGTTATCCATGGCTTTGTCGAAGGCGGCGAGCGCTTCGTCTGCGCGTTCCTCCGAGCGCAGGGTAAACCCCTTGCCAAAGACCGTAACCTGGGCGACGTTGCGGTCGTTTGCGTCGCGCGCAGCCCGATGATGCGAAAGTTCCACGCGCGCCTCGTCAATGGCGGGGAGGTAATGGTCAAGGTTGCCCGCCTTCTTGTTGACATACTCCTCGATGTGTTCGGTCAAACGGATGTGACGTGTCTGAACTTCCACTTTATTCGTCATGATGCGCTCCTTTTTATTGTTAAGTTTCAAACACAAACGCGCTACGCCGCCGCCAAATCATGATGCGGCAATGCGCGCGCGACTGTCAACGCGTAAACGTCCCTGGCGCCGGACTGATACAGGGCTTCCGCCGCAGCAGACAAGGTTGAACCGGTTGTGGATACATCGTCCATGACGAGAACGGACTTTCCGCTCACCCACCTCTTTGCTTCAAACGCGCAGTGCATATTTGCGCGGCGTTCCTCATAGGTCAGTCCCACCTGCGAGCGGGTTTCCTTCCGGCGCATCAGCGCGCGCGGCGCATATTTCCACTCCATGCCCAAGGACAGAGGAATAGCAATCATTGCAACCTGATTATAGCCCCGTTTGCGTTTTCGCTGTTTCCCCAGCGGAACGGGCGTCATCATGTCAATCTTCCAGCCCAGTTCGCGCGTAAATGGGAGCATCTCCGCCGCCAGCATATCTCCCAGGGATTGGTCTTTATAGTATTTCAATCTGTGCAATGCAGACCTGACCGGCTCCCCAAAGACTGTCCACGCGCGCAGGGATCGAAACGGCGGTCTTTCGTTTGCGCAGGCTTCGCATAATCCGGACCGTTTCTGCGGCAACCCGCACACTTCACACAACAGGCCGTTGAGTACGATCGTCCTGCTCCGGCAGTCGCCGCACCAGCGCGTTCCTTTTTTGCCGCATCCTGCGCAATCCGGCGGAAAGAGCAGGTCAAGCGCGCCCCAAACAGCGCGATAGGTTTTATATCTCCAATTCGTCAATGAACCCTCTTTCATCGGCGTTAAATAAGAATTGGGTCGAAATCGGGCTAGCGAATAAAGGGAGCGAAGGCGTCCGCAATCTGAAAGGCGGCGGGCGCCATGAGGATGATCATGATCGAAGGAAAGGTAAGCAAAGCCATCGGGATGATCATCTTCACCGGGGCTTTGTGCGCCTCCTCCTCCGCCCGCTGGCGTCTCCTCATCCGCATCTGGTCGGATTGAATTCGCAGGACTTTCGCCATGCTCACGCCGAGGAGCTGGCTTTGAATGACCGCCGCGACAAAACTCGTCAATTCCGTCAGACCGATGCGATCCGCCATATCGCGCAAGGCTTCGCGCTGAGTCTTACCGAGTTGTATCTCGCGTATGGCGCGCCCGAACATGATGGATAGCTCGGTCTCCCATTTTTCAGCCACTTTCGACATCGCCGCCTCGAAACCCAGCCCTGCCTCGACGCAGATGGTCAACAGGTCGAGCGCGTCTGGAAGCGCTTTGCGTACCTCGTTCTGCCGCCGCGTGATTCGGCTGGAAAGATACATCTGGGGGGTGAAAAAACCCAGGACGGTGAATATGCCCACGATGAGGATGATGCGTCCCGTCGGCCACGTCACCTGGGGCAGGTTCGAGATCAGGGTAAGCAACCCGCCGAACAAAGCCGCGCCGATAAAACGGGTCGCAAGGAATGTCGGCGCATCTATTCGCCCGGGGTTTCCTGCGAGTTCAAGTTTAAGCGAAGTTTCCTGCAAAAGTTTTTCCGGGGTAAAACGGGCGGAAAATTCGCCGAGCCTTTTTACAAAGGGAATGACGACGCGCTCCATGAACGGCTGTTGAAGTTCGATGTCTTCGAGCGAAACGTTCTCGCCGCGCTGTGTCGCCTCGGCAAGCCGCGCCATCACCAGGTCTGATTCTCCGCCCCGAGTCTCGCGGGCGACCCGGGCGCCGATCACAACCACGAAGATGATCCCGCCAACGAGCGCCACGCCGACGATAATGCCGATGATCGTTATGATGTCCATGCTATACCTCGATATCCGCAATGCGCATCATGATGAAATAACTGGAAAAAATCAAACCGAGCACCACGCAGATGATGATCGCCGTGCAGAGCGGTCCTCCGGCAGTCACCGAAAGAAGATAATCCTGGTTGAGGAACCAGAGGATGATGGTAAGCCCGAAGGGGATCAGGGACAGCACCGTGCCGGACGTGCGCACCTGCGCCGTCAACACGCGCACTTCGCCTTTAATGCGGATACGCTCGCGAATGGTGAAGGAAATATTTCCCAGAATCTCAGACAGGTTGCCGCCGACCTCGCGCTGGACGTTGATGGCGGTGATGACAAAATCCAGGTCGTCGCTGGGGATGCGGCGCAACAGGTTGTCGAGAGCGGTTTCCATCGGGATGCCGATCTGCATTTCCTGGACGACGCGCCGGAACTCGTCGTTAATGGGCGGCGGCAACTCCTTGCTGATCGCCTCCAGCGCCTGCATGGTGGAATACCCCGCGCGCAATCCGTTGACCATCAGGTTCAACATGTCGGGCAACTGGTCGTTGAACTTTTGCAGGCGTTTCCGCTGTTGGGATTTCATATAAAACCGGGGAGCGACGGCCCCAATGCCAAGCCCAATCACACCCGATATCCAATGACGGTTGCCGAGGAAGAAAAAAATCAAGCCGGAAAGCAAAGTGCTGAGAACGATCAAAGCCAGGTATTCCGCCGCCTTGAATTTCATATCGGCGCGGGCGAGATCGCGGGCGATCTTTCCGCCAAACGATGTTTTTTCAACCCGTTTTGAAACCCAGTTTGTAAGGACGTATTTCTGGGCTTCCCTGTCCACATCTTTGCCGTCGCCCTCGTCAATATACTGGCTGAGGCGCTCTTCGACGATCGAACGTTCGCTGTTCGAGGAAACAATCACGCCCACGATGAGCAGGATGATCAATATAATCCCGCCGATGATGATGATCGAGGCAGATAAATCCATTGCGCGTTAACCTTGAAGACGTTCCACTAATACCGCCTGCGCTCGCCGATGCCAAAGATGGAGGGGGGCAGGTGGATTCCAGCCGCTTCGATCTTATCCATGAACTTGGGGCGCAAGCCCGTCGGGCGCAGACGCCCGACGATGCGTCCATTCTCCGTGCCGGTCTGTTCAAAGACAAATATATCGGTCATGGTGATCACATCGCCTTCCATACCGCTGACTTCGGTAATTGTGGTCACTTTGCGCGTCCCGTCGCGCATACGTTCCTGCTGACAAATGACATCCACCGCGCTGGCAACCTGTTCGCGAATCGCGCGGATGGGCAGGTCCATGCCCGCCATCATACACATGGTTTCGATGCGGGAAAGGGCGTCGCGCGGAGAGTTGGCGTGAGCGGTCGTCATCGAGCCGTCGTGGCCGGTATTCATCGCCTGCAACATATCCAACGTCTCGCCGCCGCGACATTCCCCGACAATGATGCGCTCGGGGCGCATACGCAGGGCGTTGATGACCAGGTCGCGGATGGTAATCTCGCCGCGTCCCTCGATGTTGGGCGGGCGGGATTCGAGCGTCACCACATGTTCCTGCCGCAGTTGCAGTTCAGCCGCGTTTTCAATGGTGATGATGCGCTCGTCGGAGGGAATGAAACTCGACAGGACGTTCAACAGCGTGGTCTTGCCAGAGCCAGTGCCGCCGGAGATGATGATATTGAGTCGCGATTCGACGCAGGCTTTAAGAAACTGCACCGACTCGGGACTGACCGACCCGAACTGGATCATCTGGTCCACTGTGATGGGGTTCTTGGAAAATTTACGGATGGTCAGCACCGGGCCCACAAGCGAAATCGGGGGAATGACGGCGTTGACGCGGGAGCCGTCGGGAAGACGCGCGTCCACATACGGGCTGGATTCGTCAATGCGACGTCCAAGCGGAGCGACGATACGGTCAATGATGCGCATGACATGGTCGTTGCTTTCGAAAGTGATCGGCACACGATGCACCTTGCCCTTGCGTTCGATGTATACATTCTTGGGACCGTTCACCATGATTTCGGTGATGGTGTCGTCCTCGAGCAGGGATTGTAGAGGACCGAAGCCGAGAATTTCCGCCGAGATCTGCTCGAACAACCGCGCGCGTTCCGGGCGGGAGAGGACGATATTCTCTTCGGTCAGGATCTGTTCAAAGAGGGATTGAATCGTGCGCCGGACTTCGTCGGTCCGGGTGACGTCCATGGAGGGGTCAATCTCGGCAAGGAGTTTGTTTTGCACTCGAGTCTTAAGATCAAAATACGACCCGGCTTGCGGCGAAGTGATCGGCGCGCTGACTCTGCGGGCTTGCAGGGTGGATAAGCGGGACGATTCGCCTCCTCCGCCGGAAGCGCCTTGTCCGTCTCCGGCGGGTTTTTGCGCAGGCGGGGCTGGCGCTTTCTGGTTTCCGGAACCCTGGCTCTGTTCAATTCTTCTCAATAAAGACATGTTCCTGCTCCTTATCGCCTCGCCGCCGGGGATTCGTCCCCGCTCTCCATGACGTTCAAGCGGGCGCGCACAATCTCGGCAAGCGCAAAAATGCCCTTCCCGATCGGCTGCGATTTATTATCCAGCATGAAGGGGACGCCGCGGTTCACCGCGTTGACGGCGGTCTTTTCATCGAACGGAATGGCGGCGGCAATCCCATGCTTGAGGTTTTCGCCAACCCTTTCGGGTGTAATGGCGACCCGTTTATCGTATCGGTTCATTGCGAATACGATCCGTTCCTTGTCAATGCTCATGGTGTTCAAAAGATCCAGAATCAGGCGCGAGTTCTTGATCGCGGGAATCTCCTGGGTGGTGACAAGCACGATGACGTTGCTCATATCAATTGCGGAGAGGACGACGTCCGTCAGGATGGAGGAGGTGTCAACGACGATATACGAGTAGATTCTCTGCATGAATTGCAGGACCTTAACGAACTGATCGGGAGAAACTTTCTCCGCCATCTCGGGCCTTTGGGGCGCCGCCAGGATGCGGATGCCCGAGGCTTCGTGCTTGATCAAAATCTCGTCCGCGATTTCCGCGTCGAGGTCGTCCACCCGGGGGGCGATGTCTATGATCGTATTTTTGCCATGTTCGTTCACAAAAATCGCCACATCGCCGAACTGCAGGTTTCCGTCAATAAGAACCGCGCGAGTGTCCTCGTTGTTCAAAGCAATGGACAGGTTAACGGCAATGGTGGTGCATCCGGTTCCGCCTTTAGGACTATAAACGACAATGATTTTCCCCTGCGGCGCGGCGGGAAGTCCGCCAAACCCCTGCGCAGAACCAGGCATGGCGGATATGGCCATCTGCTGTTTTGCGCTCTTCTCGCGCTCGACATGCGCCATCTCGCCCGCCCGCTTGATGGCGGAGATCAACTCATCGCCCATGGGGGGCTTGGTAAGGAAGTCGCGCGCGCCGGCAAGCATGGCGCGCCGCATATAATTCTGATCGCCCTGGACCGAAAGGATGACGACCTGAATATGCGGGGAACGCTGGCGGATCTGTTCGGTCGCCGAGATTCCGTCAATGTCGGGCATGTTGATATCCATCAACACCACGTCCGGATTCATTTCCTGGGCGAACTGAATTCCCTCCATGCCCGTGCGTCCGATGCCGACCACCTCGACATCGGACTCGAACTGGAGCAGTTTTCGCACATTCTCGCGGGTTTCCGCAATATCGTCAACGATAAGCACTCGGATTTTATTTGCCATATTCAAATCGTCCAGCGATTCATCCTATTGATTCAAACCGGCGGCTAGGGCTGGGGTTCCTGGGGCAAGTCGTTGGGCAGCGTCGGGGTCGTGAGCGCAATCAACGCCGGGTGCATGGCGTACGGCAACTTCGCCGGGACGGGGATGTTGTATTGGCTGAGCAGGAATTGGAGCGTGGAAGCCTCAACGGCAAGCCGTCCCTGATCTGTAGGGTTGCGCAGCGTCAAAGAAAGCTTTGCATTCGTATAAACGAGGTAGGATAAAGTGATCGAATGTTGCGGCTCTACGATCAGTGTAATGAGGTCTGGCGCGGCGGGCGGAGGCGCCTCCCCTTCAGCCGTCGGCTGGGCTTCTGGCGCAGGCTGAGCCGGAGATTGCGCTCCCGCAAGGGGGAAATCGCCCAAACGCAATACCACCACATCCTGCAAGATCGTCTGGCATACCATCCGCGGGCGTTGCGGTTCGGACGGAACCAGATAGTACGGTTGTTGTACAGCCTGTTCCAGCTCCAACCGACCCTGAGGAGAACCCGCTCCGGCAACGCCGAGCGAAAGAATGGGCAACCCATCCACGGAGAAACCGGTCCCGGTGGCGCCTTGCACAGAACCCAGGCCTGTTCCGGTCAACACGGCGGTCAGGTTGGGAAGGATGGATTGGAAGTTAAGGTCTACATCCACAAAGAGCAGGCAGGCGTTAACGTTTACATGCGCCCCATCGTTGATCGCATACCCCGAGACTGAAAGCCTGTCAATTGGGATCGCCATCGCCGTCATGCCCGGCGGAATGATCGAAGCCCATTGGGGACCTGGAACCGTGAAGCCCGCAGACGAATCTGTAACCATACCTTCGGTAATCACCACGCCTTGTTCGAGCGGCAGTTTCGCCATCTTGCCCACCAAGGAAGTCATCTCATCGAGGGTGTACATAACCGTCACCACATTTTCCTGGGGGATGCGCAACGTTCCAAGCACATCCTCGGTGATTTTTCCTCCCTGGGGAATGTACTGGGCGGCGTAGAATATATCTACATACAAGGTCTGCTCCTCCTCTGCGGGAGGCGTAATTATCTGGCGAAGCGCGACAAACGCGACCACCAGCCCAATGATAACTATCAGAAGCACCAAGATCAGGGTACGACCGCGACGCATAATTTTCTCCTCTCGACAAACACCGCATTAATACGGCGTTTTATATCGCGTTCATTATACAGGAAAACATCGAACCATGCCGCTGCAGGGGGCGGATAAAAGCAAACTCCAGGCGGGTTATTCCTGACAATATTGTTAGCGGCGCAGATTCAGGTCCTTGCCTGCACTGTGAATGAGACTTTTGTGCCAGACCCGATTGCGCTGTCTATTTCGAATTTTCCGCCCAACATCTCGGAACGCTCCCGGATCAACTTCAAACCCAGGTTGCTCGATCCATTCAAGGTTTCAGGGTCGAACCCCCGCCCGTTATCGTCCACGCTTACGCGCAAGATGTCGGCGCCCAGGTCGAGATGCACCTTGACAAGGGTCGCCTGACTGTGGCGGGAGGCGTTCCCAAGCAATTCCTGCACGGCGCGGAAGATCATCACCTCCAAATACGGCTCCAAGCGGCGCTCGTTCCCTGAGACCGTCACGCCGATATCCATTCCGCTCTGCTCCTTGAAAGCGTCGGCATATTTGCGCAAGGTTGGCACCAGCCCGAGGTCGTCGAGCATCATGGGGCGCAATTCGAAGATGAAGTTGCGCACTTTTTGAAATGTGCCCATCGCGGAGGCTTTCAGGTTCGACAATTCCTCCTTCGCCTGCGAAGGATCCACATCCAGCAGGCGCGTGGCAATTTCAGTCTGGAGGATGAAGTTGGAAAGCGCCTGCGCGGGCCCGTCGTGCATCTGGCGGGATAAACGCTGACGCTCCGCCTCCTGCGCGTTGACAATCATCTCGATGCCGCTCATCTGTTCTTTCGCCGAAGCGCTCGCCGCGCCGCCCGCCTCGCCCCCGTGATTGACCGCCTGCTCGAGTATCGCCTTATATTTTTCCAGGTGAGATTTATCGTTCTGAAGCTTCTCCAGCTGACCGCGCATCACCAGAAGCCTCTGCTGGGCGTCGAGCGCCGAGTCGTACGCCATTTTGATATCTTCCACCGCCGCGCCCTGCTTCTGGACCTGTTGCAAGTGCGACGTGATCGCCGTATTGCGCTGGGCGAGTTTGTTCAATTCGCCCTGGCTTTGTTCCATCATCAGCGTAATTTCGCGCAGGGCGCGCTGGGTTTCATCCAGTTCAGATTTAAAATCAACCGACTCGTCCGTCATGAAAAACTCCTAGGGCTTGATATCCGTGTCGCGCAATGTGACCCAGCCGCGCTTCAAGGCATAAACGACGGCTGGCGTGCGGTCTTCCACCCCGAATTTGCGCA
This sequence comes from uncultured Chloroflexota bacterium, assembly GCA_900696595.1. Taxonomy (GTDB): domain Bacteria; phylum Chloroflexota; class Anaerolineae; order Anaerolineales; family Villigracilaceae; genus Villigracilis. The sequence continues at coordinate 69,496 of CAADGT010000084.1, read as the reverse complement.
AGATTGCGGTGACGTGATTCTTGACAGTCTGGTGACTGATTCCCAAAAGCGCGGCGATTTCCTTGTTGCTCATGCCGCGCACGACGCAGCCGAGGACTTCCATCTCGCGCTCGGATAGCGGATGGAACGGCGCGCCGGGTTCGCTGTAGGAACGGCGCGCGCCCTCCATGCTTTCCTCGACCCACAGTTCGAGCTCGCGGCGCGTAAAGACGTTATCGGCAAAGACGTATTTTCCCTCCGCCACCTCGCGGATGATGCGGGTCAGGTTCTGCGGCTCGATATCCTTGGAACAGTAACCGTGCGCCCCGGCGAGCGCGGCATGGATGGCCTGCTCCACGTCGTCGTAACCGGTCATGAGTATGATGCGCGTCCCGACCCTGTCCTGCGAGACCTGGTGTGTGATCTGCTGTCCGTTCATGCCCGGCAGATTGACATCCAGCACGGCGACGTTCGGTTTCTTCGCGCGGATCAATTCCAACGCCTCGTCCCCCGTCGCGGATTGGGCGATGATCCGCATATCCGATTCCAGCGACAAGGCATCCACCACGCCCTGGCGGAAGAGCGGATGGTCGTCAACAACTAGCAGGGTGATCTGATTCATGTCAGTCCCGTTCTCTCTTTTCCTTTAGATTCGGATTCATTTCAAATAAGTTGAAGGAAGAACGCTCCAAAGGTTTTCGTGAGAGGCGCTGCGTTTTTGCAACAACCTGCGGGGCGGTTTCAACTGAAATGGAAAACTCTCTTAGATTTTATAGGTCATTGCGGCTGACAACCGTATTTTAACCCATTCTTTCACTTCCAACGGTAAATTGTCATGGGAGCGAAACCCTCCTCCTCGACAATAAAGCCGCCCGCCGCAAACAGGATTTCCCGTCCAGCCGTCAAATCTTCGTATAAATTGGAAAAGGCGATCAAATAATCCGCTTTTTTTGCGTCAAGGTATTCCGCCAGGCGCGCTTCATCTCGAATAAAGGGAGTGACTTCAGGCGAAACCAACCCTGCGAGGTCTATCAGGGCGTGATCGTCGAAATACCCCAGCGCGCCGATGTCGTGCGCGGCGATCACGGCGCCGGGCGGAAGGTTTTCCGCCGCCCATTTTGCCGAAACGACCATCTCCTGCTCGATGAAAGCGACATCCCGCGCGTAGGTATAGCCTCCGAGAAAAAGGAAGAGGACGCACAACACGCCCACTCCCGCCTGCCAGAGCGTGTTAACAAACCAATGATACCGGGCAAATACTTTCGTCGCGGAAAATTCTGCCATGGCGAGCAAGCCTGTCAGGAAGAGTACGGGCATGGCGGGCATGACATAACGCCCATGTTGATAAACCGGCAGTCGCAAAATGTAAAGGAACATGTACCCCAGCGCCCATAGAAGGGCAAGGATGCCGCCCCAAGCCCTCCGGCGAACGGAGCGAACCGCCCAGACCGCCGAGCCGATCACAAGAAGAAGATAGGCGCCAGAAAATAATTGAAACGCAAGGTCGCCCAGCCGTTTGATGATGGCCGCCTCCTGCCAACGAACGTATTCCGCCTGTTTGGCATAAAAGGTATTCGGCATGGGTGTACCGCCGATCATCAGGTTGAACAGTAAGTAAAAAAGAAAAATCGCCCCGAAGCCCATGAACATGCGGGTCAGGGCGCGCAGGCGCGAGGAGGTATTGTTTTCCGTGAACAGAATCATCAACGCGAGCGGAGCGAGCAGAGTCAAACCGTCGGGGCGCGTCCAGACACTGAGACCGGCGAGCAAGCCCAGGCTGAGAAAGCGGCGGGAGTTCAACATCAGGGCAGACAAGACCGCAGTGACGATCAAAGCGTGGAGCAGGGTTTCCATCCCCGACATTGCCGCCCAAACCAGATGCCATTCAAGGACGATGAAAACGCCAACCCAGGGAAAACGCGGCGAATACGTCGAAAGCATTCTTCGCGCGGTTAATTCGCAGAGAACGCCCAATGTGAACAAAGCGAGAAGCCCGAGGAAGTAAGCCCACATGTAAGGCGCAATGCCAAGAAAGAAACCAATGGAGAGCAGCGCCGACCATAACGGCGAGGTGGAACCGGCGGAGGGAACGCCGGGACGAAACGACCATTCGCCGTATTGCGCAAGGTTGCGCGCAAAAGTCAGATGAATCCAGGCGTCGTCGAGCGGAAAGCCGATCTTGTAAACAAAGGCGCACGCGGCGAGATAGAGCGCGCCAGCCGCCAGGGTCGCGCCGCCGAGACTCAGAAGGTCGCGCCTTGCAAGCGGTTTAAGGAAATCGAAAGATACGAATGTCATTCACGCTGCCCAAATAGAGAAATTGTCCGCCGCTCTGCGGATTTTCGTACAGATCGCGCAACGGTTCGACCGCGCCCTGCTCCTGAAAAACAAAGTATTCAATGTCGTATCGTTCAGCCAATTCGATCAAGGCTTCGACGCCGCCGGAGGGTTGGGCGTATGCCGGGCGGTCAGTCATCATGGTATATCCCGGCGAGCTCAGCGCGACGACGGAGTCGCCGGGCTGCGCGCCGTGTTCGACCAGGAAACGCTCCACGGCGGGGTATTCCAATTCGCCTTCGTCCCAGCCGTCTTGGATGACGCGCGCCCAGACTGCCCACGCCGAAAGCATGACCGCGATCTGGATCAACGCGATTCGGAACACGACGTAGGCGTGGTCGGTGAACCGGTTCTTTTTCCTCGCCCAGGCGACGGTGTGTTCCAAGCCGAAGGGAGCGAGGGACCAGAAGAGCGGCTGTAACGCCGCGCCCGCATGGAAGAAACTTCCGCGCGCCCCGGCAAACGGAAAGATGAACGTCATGACGAGAAACAGAATCGTCCATGCCGCGACGCCCAACTGCGCGCGGCGGTCTTTCTTCATCTGAATTATTCCGACGACGATAAACGGGAACAGGATGAGATGTCCCTGCGCCGCGATCGCGGACATCAGGTTTGTCCTGAACGACCACCAGCGGATTTTGAGGATTGATTGCCAGCCGCTTGCGATCCACGAGTCGAAGGTCAGTTTGGAGGCGGGGTAGATGAACGTCTCTTCGTATGTTGTCAGCCACAATGCCTTGCTTCCGGCGGGCGACATGATCGCGCCGAACACGTTCAGGTTGCGGGCGTACCAGGGTCCCATGACGAGGATAAAACCGAAAAATGCAAGGACGCAAAACTGAATCAACGAAGCGAGCGGCAGTTTTTGGTCTTTCACGCGCCAGAGGATGAAGAGAAAGGTCAGCGCCAGCCAGAGCAATCCGTCGCTGCGCGCAAGGGAGAGGATGCCCGCGAGAAGCCCCATCCAGAACCAGGGGCGCGGACGGTCGGCGATGTAGAACAGCAATCCGCCCGCGATCATGTAGATGCCGTAGTTATCCGTGACGGGCAAAAACGGAAGGTGAAAAACGGGAAAGAGCGCAAGCAAACCCGAAACCCAGGCGAAGGCATTATTTTGAAAGAAGCGGTACGACAGGGCGGCGGTCAGCGGCGGGACGAGCGACGCCAGCAGTATGAAAAAGATTCGCCCCGATTCGTAGTTAACGCTTCCGGTGAGCCACATTCCCAGCGCGGCGAGGATGGACGCCAGCGGGAACCAGTATCCATGCGAGGGATGCGGGATGCCTTCAGGGTCGTCGAGGTAATTCCACAGAAACGGTTCGTTGAAGCCCTGCCCTTTCGCCAGTTGGACGCCGCCCATGTAGTAATAATCCGCGTCGAGATAACCGGGGATGGTTTGCAGGCGGCTGACGGAGATTTGCAGAATGAGGGAAAGGAGGAAGAGGGTTAGATAAGAGCGTAAGGTCATGGGAGAGGGGGGAGATACGAGATGCGGGTGTCGAGATACAGGTTACAGGTTACAAGTTACAAGTTACAGGTTACAAGTTACAAGATACAGGTTACAGGTTACAGGTTACAGGTTACGAGCGGGGAATTACGAATTACCAATCTCTATTCTCTATTCTCTATTCTCTATTCTCTATCTACCGATCACTTCAACGAATCCGCCCAAACGCGCGGGGGACGGATCGCCCACCAGCGAATCCAGTATAAACCAATGACGGTGAAAACCGGAAGGAAGAGGAAAAGGATTTCTTCAGCCAGGTTGCCGTAGCGCGGGACGGCATAGAAATATAGAAACCATGGAACAGCGGACAGGAAAAGAACCAGCAGAAAGGTCAAACCAACGCCCACGCTTTTCCAGCGATCGTGGATCACTGCGAAGACCAACGCGAGGGGCATGACGAACACGGCGAGGTTTTCCGTTTCGGTGCGGAAGCCGAGCAGAGGAGTGAGCGCGAGCGTCAGGCAGGCCGTCCAGTACAGGCGGCGGGAATCGCCGCGCAGGCTGGCGTTCCATTCGTAACCGAGGAGGATGACAAACGAGAGAAGGATCCCCCAGGCGGGAACATTCCCATATCCCGGCAGGGCATGGCGAAGGATCGAAAACAACGAATAACCGTAATCGGCGCGGAGGTTGTGCATCCCGGCGCGCAGGGCGGGGATCACCCAGCCGGGATATAAAAGAAACGAGAGGGCGAGCAACACGAACGAGAACATGCCGAAACCCGCCAGGACGCGGGAGCGATTTTCGCGGTAACACCGCCAGGTTATCAGCGCCAGAAAGGGAAACCCCACCTCCCAGTAATAGAACGAGACAGCCATCAACGCCCCAAGCAGTTCGTCGGCGTTGTTACGATACGCGAGCAGGATACCGGCGTAAAGCAGTCCGAGCAGGAGCGCGGGGGTGGCTTCGAGGATGGCTTGAAAGGAATAAAAATTGACGACCGAAAAGAATACAAACAGAAGGGCGAACCAGCGCGGGACGCTCCATTCGGCAAGGCGCAGGCTGAGGACGGCGAGCGCGAACAAAGCCCACTCCAGGATCAAGGCATATATCGCCCGGGCAAGCATCGGGTCCGCGAGAGGCGCAAAAGGGAAATAGAGGAGGAGCAGGTGAAAGGGCGTATCCAGCACATAGGGTTCATCCCCCGCCGCGGCTGGAGTCCCATACGCCAGTCTTTGAACGGTATCGGGAACATGGGTTGTGTATGGGTCAATGCGATCGAAGAGATACGCGCGCGCTCCAACCCAATGACGCAAAAACTCGCCGCCGCCGCCGGGAAACGAAAGATTGACTCTCACAAGCCCGACGGAAACGGCAAGAAACGCAAGAATGACGATGAAAATAAAAACATAATCGCGAGTCGTCAGCGATTTCGATGGGGGTTGAAAATTCATTTCACAACATATCGGAAGATGGGCCGCGTGGGCGCATGGCGCGCGGCTTCCTTGAACCCCGCCTGTTGGAATGTGGACGATGTTCCGGTGAAAATGAAAACAGGCGGCGCATCGCCTTTTGTTTCGACGGGATAGCCTTCGACGATTTTCGCGCCGTTATCCTTTGCGTAATCCAGCGCGGCTTTCAACAACTCAACGGCGACGCCCATTCTGCGGTGTCTTTTTTCGACGAACAAACATGTGACCGACCAGACTTCCTTATCGTCAATCGGTTTGAGGATGCGGGACGATGCAAGTTTTGGGTATTGACTCCGCGGCTCGATTGCGACCCAGCCGACGGGATAGCCTTCGGAGTATGCGAGCAAGCCGGGGACGATTTTCGCATCCACTATGGACTTTTGCATTTGCCTGTTTCCCCCGCCTTTGTTTTCGCTGAAGGCTTTTCCGCGCAACTTCCAATACATGCACCAGCATCCGCCGCAGGCGCCGTTCTCGCCAAAGAGAATCTCAAAGTCGCGCCACAGTTTTTGGGTGAGGGGATGGAAGGAAAGGTCGAGGGAGGCTGGCATGGGGGGCGAGGTACGAGATGCGAGATGCGAGATGCGAGATGCGGATTAAGCGTTACAGATTATGAATTATAAAGTCCGTGATGTATAACATTGATTTACCTGCCTTCCACCAAATGTTCGGTGTCCATTTTACCCGAAGTCCACTCTTTGAATTGCGAGAGGATGACGGCGACGAAGATCATTGCCCCGCCGAGGATTTGGATCGGCGTAAGGCGTTCATCGAGGATCAGCCAGCCGGCGAGGGCCGCAAAAACGGATTCGAGTCCGAGGATCAACGCCGCGTCGGCGGGCGGGGTGTGCTTCTGCGCCCAGACCTGGAGCGTGTAACACAAGCCGAGCGAAAGAACGGCGGTGTAGCCGATTGCGAACAGCAGATTTGCGTCGAAGATGGGCATGGGTTCGAGGAACAAGCCGGGGGTGAGGTTCAACAATCCGCAGACGGCGAGTTGACCGACTGAGAAGGACATGGGTTCAAAGCGCGCGGCGTATTTGCCGAGGATGACGACGTGGAACGCCCAGAACAACGCGCCGATCAGTTCCAGCAGGTCGCCGAATTGCATCGCATTGATTTTGCCGCCCGTGGAAAGCAGGAACGCGCCCGCCATTGCAAGGACGACTGCGAGTATGAAAAGCCAGTGCGGTTTCTCGCCCCATAAAACGAATAGGATAAGCGGGATCAGCACGACGTACAGGCTGGTGATGAATCCGGCGTTGCCGGCCGTGGTGTATTGCATCCCCGCTTGCTGGAGGGCGCTGCCGAGAAAGAGAAAGAACCCGGCGATGAGCATCCATTTATATTGGCCGCGGGAGTGGGTCGGGTTGGCAATCCGCCCTGCGCGAAGGGAGACAAAGAGGAAGACGACCACCGCGGCGAGCAAATAGCGGATTCCGTTGAAGATGTAAACTCCACCCGCCTGCCCGGCGACGCGCTGGGCGACGAAGGCGGAGCCCCAGATGATGGAGATGAGAAAGAGAGTCAGGTCGGCTTTGAGGCGCATGGATGGTTTCAGGTTTCAGGTTTCAGGTTTTGCAATCTGCGGTGACAACCTTTAAGCGCGCCAGATTGTACACGATAAAGGCGGCAACGTTTGTTATACTGCAAAATATGAAGATCGAGTTCAAAGGCAAAATCTTCCAATGGCGCGGACCGGCTCCCTACCTGTTCGTGGCCGTCCCGGATAAACAAAGCGCCGCGATCAAGGCGGTTTCCAAACTCGTGACCTACGGCTGGGGGGTTATTCCCGTGATGGTAAGCGTGGGCAAAACCGAATGGAAGACCTCCCTCTTCCCGAAAGACGGGCGTTATCTTGTCCCCATCCGCATGAGCGCGCAGAAGGCGGAAAATCTCAAAGAGGGCGGCAACGTAACGATAGGACTGAAAGTTAATTTGTAAATATGAGCAAAGAACCTATATGTACAGCCTCGAATCCATCGCCAGCGAAAAAGAAGAATTCAAAAACGCCGTCCTGAACGCGCGCCCGTTCAAGCCGCTATACGTCAAGATCAAGGTTTTCTACGGATGCAACCTCAAATGCGAGATGTGCAATCACTGGCGCGAGACGCGCGAGCCGCCCATCGGCGCGGAAAGGTTCAAGGAAATCATCGCCGAACTGGCGGGGCTGGGGACGAAGAAAATTCACATCTCCGGCGGCGAGCCGATGTTGCGACCGCAGATTCCAGACATGGTGGAACTGGCTTCCTCGCTCGGCATGAGAGTCACCATGACGACCAACGGCACGCTCATCAACAAGGAAAAAGCCAAACGCCTGGCTGAGGCGGGTCTGCGCGGAGTGAACATTTCCATGGATTCGCCCATCCGCAAGATGCACGAAAAAATCCGCGGGGTCGCAGGCTCTTTCAAAGCCGCCAGCAAAGCCGTGGAACTCTTTCGCCGTTACAAGCGCAAGGGAAAATTGACCATCCGCATCAACACCGTGGTCAGCCGCACAAATTACGAGGCGCTCGCCGCGCTGCCCGACCTGGCTTACGAACTCGGCGCGGACGGAATCAACCTGATTCCGGTTGACGATCACTGCGGCGAAATGCTCTCGATGCGGAAGAAAGACATCGCCAAATTCAACGAAGAGATCGCGCCGCGCATCGCGGAACGCGCGCTCGCACTGGGGCTGATCCTCTCAAACGACGACGCCTTCCCCTTCGGGCGCGAAGAGTCCGAGGTCCGCCTGGGACGCGCGGGCAGGTACGCTTTCGGCTACTACAACGATCATCCCTGCTACGCGCCGTGGACGCACGCGATGATTGATTTCAACGGCAATGTTTATGTCTGCTGCATGACCCGCGAGAAAATCCCCCCGCTGGGAAACATCATCCATCAATCGTTCCAGGAAATTTGGGAAGGCGCGGCGTATCGGCGGATGCGCTTAAAGATGCACCCGCCCGCCTTGCGCCCATGTCAGCGTTGCGACGATTTTATAGGAGAGAACAAAAAAATTTGGGAGACGGTCGGACCGTATTAACTCAAATCGGAAAACATATCCCCGCTGTCGTCGTCATCGTCCCACCTGCTGGAACGACCGAATGTATTCAAGTCGGCGGCGGTGAATGTGGCGGCGGCAATCGGCAGGGCGACGGGCATGTCGAGCCCCTGTTGGCAGGCAAGACACACGCGCCCCTCGGCGGTCGCGTTGGTATGCTCCTCGCAATATCCGCGCCCGCATTTCGCGCACGTCCCCAACGCCGGGTTTTCGCAGCGATGCGGAATGAGATAGCCGATCACCATTTCACATTGATTCGCCATAGCGCCTCTGATGTCATTGCGAGCCGGAGCGCCTGCCCTGAGCCTGTCGAAGGGAAGCAATCTCGGAACAAATCAGGAGATTGCTTCGGGCAAAATCAAGAGCGCCCTCGCAATGATGGAAATTGAAAATGAAAATTGCCTTGCTTTCGGAAAAGTATACACCAGACCTCGGCGGTCTCGCAATCTCGGCGGGACGATTGGGAGAGTCGCTTGTCTCTGCCGGACATGACGTCCGCCTCTTTGCCCCGACCCCCAGCCTGCCTCCGTCCATTGAGCAGAGTCAACGCCCGGGCGGAGTCCGCGTCGCCCGCTTCGGCGCGCACAAACGCGTGGACGACACGCTTGTGGACTGGTTCGAGTTGATCGTCGCAGAACACAAGCGCGAGCCGTTCGATTTGATCCACGCCTTCTTTCTGCCAATGGCTGGCTTCGTCGGCGCGTACGCCGGGAAATATTTGAGCGTCCCCAGCGTGGTATCAATTCGGGGCAACGACATCGAACGGGCGGCGTTCGACCCGGGAAAATTCTCGCATGTAATGTACGCGCTGCAAAACGCAAGCGCATTGACGACCAACGCAAGCAGTCTGGCGCAAAAGGCGCATGCATTTATTGACAGGGATATTCAAGTCATCCCAAATGGAGTTGACGCAGAACGATTCAAGCCAATGGAGAAAAACGAGTCGCTGGCGGAAACCTTCAACCTTCAACCTTCAACCTTTACCGTCGGTTTTACGGGTGAATTGCGCGCGAAAAAAGGGATGGCGGCTCTCTTATCCGGCTGCGCGCAGGCGGCGAAGAAATTGTCTTTGTCATTGCTTATTGTCGGCGAAGTCCGCGAAGGCGAAGATAAGAAATTTTTCGACGAATTCAAAATTACCAATCCTCAGTTACCAATCACAATTACCGGACAAATCTCCCATAAAGACATGCCCGCCTATTACTCGCTGATGGATGTCTTCGCCCACCCCTCCCTGCGCGACGGGATGCCCAACGCCCTGCTCGAGGCGATGGCGTGCGGAAAGGCGGTCATCGCAACCCCTGCCGGCGGCGCGCTGGACATAATCGAAGATGGAAAGAATGGTATGCTTGTCAACGTCAATGATCCAAACGATCTGGCTGAAAAAATTCTCGCGACGCTGAAAAATCCCGAAAAACAAGCCGCGCTCGGAATCCATGCGCGAGAGACCGCCGCAACAAGGTTTGCGCTGGACAATGAACTGCAAGCCAACCTACAGGCATATCGAATTCTCGGCTTGAAACCATAGCGCGGCTCGTACCGCAAACTTTAGTTTGCGCCTGCGCCAGAATCAAACTGAAGTTCGCAGCGCCGCGCCACATCTTCGCGGCTGGCGTGGTTTTTAAAGAGCAACACCATAGGTGACAAATGGCAAATCTTTTCGACACGACAGCAACCGTAAAATCCGAGCTCAACAGGAAAAACTACATCGCTTCGGACGAAATCGCCACCATCGTTTATCTCGCGCAGAAACTGGGCAAGCCGCTCCTCGCGGAGGGACCCGCGGGCGTGGGCAAGACCGAACTCGCCAAAGCCATCGCCGCCGCGACCGGGCGCGAGTTGATCCGCCTGCAATGTTATGAGGGGCTGGATGAGTCGAAGGCGTTGTACGAGTGGGAATATTCCAAGCAGTTGCTTTACACGCAATTGCTGCGCGACAAACTGAACGACACGCTCGGCAAAGCCGAATCCCTGAGCGAGGCGGCGGATAAACTTGCAAAAGAAGAAGATGTCTTTTTCTCGGAGCGTTTCCTGCTCGAACGCCCGCTGTTGAAGGCGATCCTGAGCGACGCGCCGACGGTTCTGCTCATTGACGAAATTGACCGCGCCGACGCGGAGTTCGAAGCGTTTCTTCTTGAAGTTTTGAGCGACTTCCAGGTCTCCGTGCCGGAGTTGGGGACGCTCGCGGCAAAACACAAGCCTTTTGTAGTATTGACCTCCAACAACACCCGCGAACTCTCGGAAGCGTTGAAGCGGCGTTGTCTTTATCTCTTCATTGATTACCCGACCTTGCAGGAGGAACTGGCCGTCGTGCGCCTCAAAGTTCCGGACCTGAATCCGAAACTTGCCCAGCAGGCTGTGGAATTCGTCCAGAGACTTCGCAAAGCGGACATGCGCAAATCTCCGTCCATCAGCGAGACGCTGGATTGGGCGAATGCGCTCCTGGCGTTGAACGCCTCCAGTTTGGACAAGGATGTTTTGGAGGATACGTTATCGGTATTGCTTAAGCACGAAGCGGATTTGCAAAAAGCGAAGAAGCAGATGATTAACCCGCCTCCGCCAAAGGGGAGACCGTCCGCAGACGATCGCGGGCAGTTCAGCGGAAACTAAGTTTCGAGATTGAATTCAGGCGCAAACAAATGAAAACTCCCGTCATTTTGTCGAAATTGAAAAGAAACTTCGACCTCAACGATTTTTTCCCGGCTGTCATCATGCCCGCGGCGGCGCTGCTATTGTATTGCGGGTCGTTTTCATATCTTTCATCCCGCTATTTACTTACGGGCGTAAACTATCACTTCGCCGACCGTTTCGGGAAAATCGTATTGGTCGCAACGATTGCGGCTTGTCTCCTTTTTGGGGCGCTCCTTGCGCGGAACAAACCGGCGCGCTTGAGATTTAAGGCGTTTCCCGAAAGGTTCAAACCCGGGGATCTGTTTCTTTTATTGCTTCCCTTAACTCCCGCGCTTCAATACGTTTTGAGCAACCGGAAAATCCTGTCTCTCGAAGACTCATTGCTTGTGTTGACGCTGGTTGCCCTTTTTTCGGGTCTCTACATGTTTTTGGTTCCCGCGCTCCTCGGCAGACTGGCGCCGAAGAGGCTGATGATCGCAGTGGGGCTGGCTTTCTCGCACACCATCGTCAACATGGCGGCGCTCAGCCGCCAATTTGCATGGTTCGAAAAAGGGGCGCTGTGGATTCAGGCGTCCTTCTTTTTCGCCGTCCTGCTGGCGGCATGGCTCTCGAACAAATATCGGGCGGAGCGGCTGTTGCATTTATTCATCGCCGCCAACTTTATCGTCGTCGGCGTCTTTCAACTGGTCTCGCAACCCGTCGCAGAAGTCGCCCAATCATCTTCGTTCGAAGGAAACGCATTATTGCCTCTCGTCGAGGGCAAAACCCCCGCCTCCACCCCGAATGTATATTTGCTCGTGTACGACTCCTATGTTTCCAATGAGACCATGCTGGCGTACGGCATTGACAACGGCGCCCAGGAGCAATACCTGGCCGCGCAGGGATTTGTCCTTTACCCGCAGACGTATTCCATAGGCGCGGCGACCATCCCGACCATGTCCAGAGTCCTGAACGCTTCGTCCGAATATTATGGGAACGAAAGAAGGGCGGCGTCCGGGGACGGCGTAACGCAAAAGATATTCAAAGAACTTGGATACGAAACGTACGGCGTATTCTGGTCCGATTATTTTTTTCGGGGTTACGAGGACAGCTATGATTATTCATATCCCGATAAGATCGTTCCGGCTTATGTCCAATTGCTGAAAGCGGTTTTTCTTGGCGAATTCAGGTTCGACATGGAGGATGTCGGATTCAGTAAAACGACCAGAGAGCAATTTATCGAAGCGAAACAGGGCATTTTCGAAGAACTCCCCAAACAGCGCGTTTTTCTTTTTATGCAGACGAACTTTCCCGGCCACAGCCAGAATTCAGGCGCCTGCCTGCCGGATGAGACTGAATTGTTCGAAGCAAGACTCAAAGACGCCAATATTGAAATGCGGGCGGATGTGGATTTGATTATCGAGAACGATCCCGGGGCTGTTGTGATCATCGCCGGCGATCACGGACCCTATTTGACCAAGAACTGCTTCGAAACCACAAACGACATATCGGAAATATCGCGCCTGGACATTCAAGACCGGCACGGCTCTTTTCTTGCGATCAGGTGGCCGACGGGAGATTACGAAAAATACGACGACATAACCGTTTTACAGGATGTTTTTCCGGCGGTGTTCGCTTATCTTTATCGAGACGCAGCCATTCTGGACGCGAAGATCGAGCCGGTCATCACAGCTCCTTATGCCACCAGCGGAGCCGCGGTCAACAACGGAATAATCGTGGGAGGTATTGACGACGGCGAGCAGCTATTCCTATTCGAAAAATAGGCGTTATACCGGCGTCCCATCATTGCGCAAGGTCACGCTCAAAGCCGCCGTCCTGCGCGAAGCCCGCTGCGGGCGGCGGCGTGTCGCACAGGAAGGACGGCGCTGGGAGCGGCTTTGCGCTGCAATACTATCCCCCCTCGTACAAATACCCCGTCCCGCGCACGCTGACGACTTTCTCCGAAAGCGCGGGGAAGGTTTCCAATTTATGGCGCAGGCGGCTGACGAGCGGGCGCAAAATCTCGGGGGCTTCGCGTTGCGACGTGTCGTATCCCTGCACAAGCAACACCAGTTCGCGGTGCGAGAAAACCTTGCCCTCATTCTCCATCAGGATTCGCAATAAACGCCCCTCGGCGGGCGTAAGATGCTCGACCTTGTTTCTGAATTTGATTTGACGCCGCGACAAATCAACCACGGTTCCATCCTTGAGGGTAAACACATCCTGGGCGGATTCAGACCCGGTCACCGCCGCATTCCCCGCCCGCAGTTTGGTTCGCCGCCCCAAGCCTTTCTTTACGCTGGCAAGGATCTGCGCCGGAGAGGCGGGCTTCAACAAATAATCGTGAATGCGCAAACGCAGCGCCTGGACGGCGGTCTCAATAGAGCCGTGCGCCGTCAACAAAATGATTTCTGTTTCGGGGGAAGTCTGGTTGACTACCTGGATCACTTCGAGTCCGTCCATGCCGGGCATTTTGAGGTCCACGATCATCAAATCCACGGCGTGAGTGCGGATGTGTTCCACCGCCGCCTGCCCGTTTGAGACAGACATGACGAGAAATCCTTCCAGTTTCAAAATATCCGTGAGGGATTGCCGGGCTACAGGTTCATCGTCAACGACAAGGATGTTCGACTTCATTGGGTTCCTCCGGTTGGCAGAATAATTCGAAAACAGGCGCCGGGCGCGCGATCTGGGAGCAATTCCAGCGAACCGCCGTGCGCGGTAATTATATTGTAACTCACGGTCAAGCCCAACCCCGTGCCGCCGTCCTTGGTGCTAAAGAACGGCTCGAAGACATTTCCCTGCGCGTCGAGCGAAACGCCCCTGCCGCTGTCCTGGAAGAACAATTCCACGCCGCCCTCGCACATTCGCGCGGTAATGCGCAGGTCGCCGCCGCCCGGAGCCATCGCGTCCGCGGCGTTGAGGATCAGGTTAATGAAGACTTGCTGGATCTGGCTGCCCACCGCCGAAACAAGCGGCAGGTCGTCGCGAATGTCCTTGAGGACGTTCACCTTCGCCTCGGATAACTGCTTGGACATCAGGCTCAGCACATAATCGAGCATGTCCGCCAGGTTGACCTGGGTCTGGGTCGAGGCATTCGGGCGGTAGAAATCCAACATGCGGCGGGCGGTGATCATCAGGCGTTCGAGTTCGGTTCGCGCCAGGTCGAAATATTCCCTGCGCTTCTCTTCTGGAAGGTCCTCGCGCCCGGCGAGATGCAGGCAGTTCTGCACGGCTTGAAGCGGGTTGTTCAACTCGTGCGCGATGGACGCGGAGAGTCTTCCCACCGCCGCCATCTTCTCCGCCTGAATCAGGGCTTTCTGCGAGGCTTCAAGTTGCCGGACGTATTCCAATTGTTCGGCGTACAGGCGGGAATTTTCAAGAGCGGTCGCGGCCTGGCGCGCGAGAATTTGGAACATCTCGAGATCGGACTCGCGGAAGGGAAGTTCCTCCTTTCCGCGCGCGGCGTAGAAGATCGTGTGAAGGCTTGGGTGATGGACCGGCGCGAGAATCGCCGAAACCAGCCCGAGGTCCGCGAGAAGCGTTTTCAGGGCTTGGTCGCCCGGCCCGGAGGCATTGATCAAGATCGGGGAGTCCGAGTCGCCTGCGCGTGAGATCAATTCCAATAATGAATCCGACTCATAGATTCCCTTTGCGGCGAGGCGCGAGTATTCTTTTGCGTCTTTTGGTTTTTGGTAGCACGCCGCCTGCGAACAATTGACCTGCGCGATGAGGGCTTTGATTATGAGATCGAGCAACGGCGCGCGGCGGATCTCCGACAGCATCGCTTCGGTGACGGCGAACAACGGGCGGAGCGCCTGCGTGCGCGCGGCGTCGCGTTTCTTTTGATTGTCGGCGAACGCGAGTTTGACGGCGTCCACGAGTTCCGCGCCCTGTTTGAACGGTTTGAGGATCAAGCCGTCCACGCCCTGGCGCAATGCGCGGATGGCGGTGTCCACCGTGCCGTGACCGGTCATGATTAAAGTGGCGGCATCCGGCTGCCAGCGTTGCGCGTGCTGGATGACTTCGAAACCGTCCACTTCGGGCATGCGAATATCAACCAGCAAAAGGTCAATGGGATGGTCTTCGAAATATTCGACGGCGTTACGCGGGTTGGTCTCGGTGGCGACGCGATACCCGGCGCGCGAAAGCACCCGCTCGCACAGCATGGCAATTCCGGGTTCGTCGTCCACGACGTAAATGAAAGGGGATTCCATAATCTCCAATTTGCGCCTGCGGGCGTTCTCCAACGCCCGCAGGCGCGTACTAAGAGAACGCGCCCTACGCGGTAAATCTGTTACAACGGCAGCCAGACCTCGAATGCCGAGCCGCGACCGGGTTGGCTCAACACTTCGATCGTGCCGCCGTGATCGGCGACGATGCCATACGTGACCGATAACCCCAGACCCGTCCCGCCGCTGTTGCCTTTGGTGGTGAAGAACGGTTCGAAGATTCTTGCCTGCGCCTCAGGCGAGATGCCCAAGCCCGTATCCTTGACGGACATGACGACCCAATCGCGGTTCTCGCGCTTGCCCGCGAAGGTGCGCACTTGCATCTCGCCGCCCTTCGGCATGGCTTGCAATCCGTTGTGGATGAGGTTGAGCAGGACCTGTTTCATCTGGTTCGAATCTATCGAGACCCAGGGCAGGGACGCGTCGAGTTCGAGGATCAACGCCACGTTGTTGGTCTGGATCAAATGGCGGGTCAGGGCGATCACGTCGTTGACGACTTCGTTCAAATCCGCGCTGGCGCGGTTGCGTTCGCCGGGGCGCGAGAAGTCGAGCAGGCGGCGCACAACCAAACTTGCCCGCCGCGCTTCCTGCAAGACCATGAGCAGTTCGTGTCTATGCGCCGAATCTTCGGGCAGGTCTTCGAGGGCGAGTTCGGCAAATCCGGTCACCGTCGTCAGCGGGTTGTTCAACTCGTGCGCCACGCTTGCCGCCATTTCGCCCACCGCGGCAAGTTTTGCCGTTTGCAGGAGTCGGTTTTCCGCGGCGCGCTGCGCCTCCATGCGCTCCTTCAATTCCAGTTCGGTCATCTGCAATTGATGGACGGTCTCCTGCAAGCGCTGATATTGATTCGCGCTCGTAACCACCGAGGCGAGGATGCCCGCCAACGCCTCCATGGCGATCAGGTCGTTGTGCGAGAAGGCGTTCAGTTCGCGGCTCTCCACGTCAATGATGCCGAGGATACGCCCGCCGTCTTTTATCGCCACACAGATCTCCGAGCGCGCCCTCCGGCCCTTGGTCGGTTTGTAAAGGTCGCTCTGCGAAGTATCGTTAAGCAGGACGCTTTCGCCGCTGCGGGCGACGTACCCGGTCGCGTTTTCGAGAACGACAAAATCCTCTCCGCCCAACAATTCGGCAAAGGTTTCCGCCTGCGTCCCGCCAATGCCGCGGATGGAAAATTCGTTGCGAGCGTCGAGCAATATGATGGCGGCGAGTTCGTAGCGAAAGTATTGCGCCACCAGTTCGGCGGCGATGGAGGCGACTTCCTTTTTGTCGTTCAAGCCGATGACCTGCTGAACGACTTCATGGATCAACCCCAGGCTCCTGGCGCGTCCTTCCGCCTCTTCGCGCAAGCGGGTGTATTCGATTAAACCCGCAAGATGGCTGGCGATGACGACCATGAGATGCTCGTCATACTGACTGAACGCCTCCGCCTGAGCGTTTTCAATCGCCAACGCGCCGGTCGCCTGCCCGCGAAAACGCAAAGGGATGAGCAGTTGGGATCGGGCTTCCCGATGAATGCCGGCATAACCCTCGCGGGTCGCATCCGAAACGCGCCGCGCGCGCCCTTCCTTGAGCAGGGGTTGAATGGGATGATCCGCGACCGAGAGGCTGACGACGTTCAATTTGCCGTCAAACAAACGATAGTCGCGCAGGATGCGCCCGTCGCTGGAGCGCAGGAAGAGCGCGATCAATTCGGTGTTGAAGGCGCGCGAAAGCAAGCCGAACATGCGCCGCGCGATCTGGTCGAGGTTTTGCGCGGAGGAAACCGTCATCACAAAATCGTTCAGCAAGCCCAGGCGGCGCAAGTGAGAGGACATTTCCGAGAATGTCACGACGATATCCACCGTCTGCGGCGCGCTCACCGCCAGTTCGCGCAATTGCCCGCGCTCTGCGGCGGTAAAATCCTTCTGACGCCACATCGCCACAAGTCCGATCAAACGCTGGCCGACGACCAGCGGCAGGCAAATCCATGAACCGCCGCTCGGTTTCAAATTCATGAACGGAAGTTGGTCGAAGTTGGGTTGTCCGCGTGTGAGCAACAAGTCTGACAAGGAACGGTTTACCCGCCGAAAGATCGGGTTGTCGTCCATCACAAGCGATTGAGCGCGCGCTCTGGGGGCGTTCCATTCGGCTTGCACATCGAGCGTATCTCCGCGCCGGATCGCCAGCCACGCCCCCTGACAGGTCACCGCCTGGACGAAATTGCCGAGGACTTTGTCGAGGGCGACCGGCAGATCGAAGGCGAGACCCGTTTGCAGATCGGGAAGAAGCGGTTGAACTCGCTTTGCGGGTTGCCCGGTTAACAGGGAAGTCACCAGCCGCCACGTCCGTTGAGATTCAGGCGTCAATTCTTCCGCGCCGACGAGAATTAGCTTTGATGAATTCAGGATCGGGAAGGCGTAGAATCTCCCCTTGCCCAGCCAGCGGTTTTCGCCCATCTCAGCCGAGCGCGCATGTCCGCCGGAAAGCGCGCCGCACAACCAGGCGTCCATCGCCGCGGCCATGATGCCGGTCAATTCGTTTTGCGCCGCCCTGCTCAAACGATATGAAGCCCGCGCCAGCCACACGCCCCCCACCCGCTCCGCCAGCGCAACCCAATTCGCGCCGGTCAATTGCGCGGCGTCCTTAAGCTGGGTCTCGATGTTCGTATCGGTCTGCATGGCGGTTGTTTTGCAAATTATACAGTAGAACCAAGTCTATAGACTTGTTCTACAACCTCGCGTAAAATAACTGTTCCATGAATCATGTCATCGTCGTCGGCGGCGGTCTTGCCGGGAGCGAGGCCGCCTGGCAGATCGCCGAACGCAACATCAAGGTAAAACTTTACGAGATGCGCCCCCGCAACCCGACCGGGGCGCATGTGACGGATCAACTTGCGGAATTGGTCTGTTCCAATTCGCTCGGTTCGAACCAGGCTGACAGGGCGTCGGGCGTCCTGAAAAATGAACTGCGCCGATTAAATTCCCTGCTCGTGGCGTGCGCCGAAGAGACAGCCCTGCCTGCCGGCGCCGCTCTCGCCGTGGACCGTGAGGCTTTCGCGCAACGAGTGACGCAAAAAATCGCGGCTCACCCACACATCGAGTTGATCCGCGAAGAAGTGACGGAGATTCCGCCCGAACCGGTCATCGTCGCCAGCGGACCGCTCACCTCGGATAGTCTTTCAAAATCCATTGCGGCTCTAAGCGGGGACGAGCATCTTTTCTTCTTCGACGCCATCTCGCCCATCGTCCGCGCGGAAAGCATAGACATGAGCGTCGCGTTCCGCGCCTCGCGTTACGACAAAAACAGTCGTCCTTCAAGTACGGACGCCGCAACGAACGCGCCATCCTCCGCCCCCCCTTCGGGGGCTTCGCAGGACGGAGAAGACGGCGACTACATCAACTGCCCGTTCACAAAGGAGGAATATTACTCCTTCCTCGAAGCGTTGCGCGCGGCGGAACGGATCGAACTGCGCTCGTTCGAAGACGCGATCAAGACCGGCGTGAAGGCGGGTCATTTCTTCGAGGGCTGCCTGCCGGTCGAGATCATCGCCGAACGCGGGGACGAATCGCTGGCGTACGGCCCGATGCGTCCGGTCGGTTTGCGCGATCCGCGCTCAGGAAAGCGCCCCCATGCGGTGGCGCAGTTGCGCCAGGACAACCTCGCCGGGAGTTTATACAACATCGTCGGCTTCCAGACCAACCTGAAATTTCCCGAACAACGCCGCGTGTTAAGGATGATCCCCGGACTCGCAAACGCCGAGTTCGAGCGTTACGGTCAGATGCACCGCAACACCTTCATCGCTTCGCCGAAATTATTGCGACCCACGCTTCAACACAAGAAACGCGGCGACCTGTTCTTCGCCGGTCAGATCACGGGCGTGGAAGGCTACATGGGCAACATCGCCACGGGCTTGCTTGCGGGAATCAACATGGCAAGATTGGCGCAAGGAAAAACCCCGCTTGAACTTCCGCGCGAGACCATGCTTGGCTCACTCTGCCATTACATCACCCATGCCGACCTGAAAGACTTCCAACCGATGAAAGCCAACTTCGGCATCCTGCCGGAACTGAATTTCGGTAAAAAGATCGGCAAACGGGAAAAAGGACAGGCTTATGCCGAACGTTCCTCGCGGGCTTTGGATGATTTCCTGTCCGGCAATTTGGAATGAATAAAAGAAGCGTTCTCGTTTACCTGAGCGTCATCCTGCTGCTCTTTCTGGGGGTGTCGGGCTGGTATGCCTTCTCTTTCAAGGTATACGGCGGCGCGCCGGAACTCTTCGACGGAAATCGCGCCTATGAAGATGTAAAACGTCAGGTGGAAATGGGCCCGCGCACGCCTGGGTCGCCGGGTCACGCCCAAATCCGCGAGTGGATGCGCGTGGAATTGGAAAATGCGGGATGGACGGTGGAAATCCATGAGAGTGAACGGCTCGGTCATCCCATTTACAACTACATCGCAAAACGGAGCGGCGAGCCGCCGCAAATAATCCTTGCCGCGCACTACGATACGCGCTTCGTCGCCGATCACGATCCCGACCCCGCGAATCAAAACAAACCCGTCCCCGGCGCGAACGACGGCGCATCCGGCGTGGCGGTCTTGATCGAGCTTGCGCGCACCCTGCCCACAGACACAGTTCCCCTCTGGCTGGTCTTCTTCGACGCCGAAGACAACGGGCGCATCGAAGGTTGGGATTGGATCCTCGGCTCGCGCGCCTTTGTCGAAGAGATCCCCGTCGCCCCGCAGGCGGTCGTCGTCGTGGATATGGTCGGCGACGCAGACCTGAACATCCATTACGAGGCGAATTCCGACCCAGCCATCCGCGCGGAAATTTGGGGGACGGCGCAGCGATTGGGACATGGCGGCGTCTTCATCCCCGACGAAGGATTCAACATGCTCGACGATCACACGCCATTTCTTGAAAAAGGCATCCCGGCTGTGGACATCATTGATTTCGATTATCCATACTGGCATACGGTCGCCGATACGCCGGACAAAGTTTCGCCGGAGAGTCTGCAAGTCGTGGGCGACACCCTCTGGCATTGGGCGGCGGATCAGCAATTGCCCAAATAGGTCGGATTGGCAATCCAACCTACCCAAAAAGCGGAAACTGGGCGTAAACTTAAGGCAATGACAGTACAGGCGTCGTTAAAAAAACTCCGCACCATCTGGGTTGAACGCGTCTCCCGCGAAATGGCGGCTGGAGAGGGCGTGCGCGCGGGATTTAACGAACAGCTGGAACGTTTTTTCGACCTGCTCGAACAATCCATCGTCACCGGGGACATGGCGTGGCTCGACCCGATCCTGTACGATTGGGGACGCTCCCCCACCGAAACGAACCTGGAAGCGGCCGATTATTCCGTTTCTTTCATCCTCAACCGCATGATCGCGCTCACCATTGAGATCGCGCGCGACCGCTTGAAACCGAAAGAGGCGTTGGATTTGCTTGGCGCGGTCGTCCCCGTGCTGGCTCACAGCCTGGGAGTGGTCATCCGCTACGAAATGGAGACGCGCGTGGCGCACGTCTCGAAGGAATTGGGCGAAGTGCAGGAGAAACTCCAGGCGCTCGACCAGAACAAATCGAAATTCATCTCGGTGGCGGCGCACGAACTAAAGACGCCCCTGACCCTGATCGAAGGCTATGCCTCGATGATGGCGGACCTGGCGTCGGACGACGGCGAAACGCCGATGAAGAATTATCTCGACGGCGTCAATACCGGCATCCTGCGCCTGCCGACATCATAGACGACATGATAGACGTCTCGCTGATAGACAACAATCTGCTCACGCTCAATGTCCAGCCGATGTGGATCAGCCACCTGCTCGACCTGGCGCGCAACGAATTCCGCAAGCCAATCGCCGAACGCAAACAAACGCTGATCGTGAACGACTTTGAAGGAAGCGATTTGATGATCTACGGCGATTCAGGCAGGCTGTATCAGGCGTTCAACAACGTCATCACCAACGCCATCAAATACACGCCCGACCGCGGTCAGATCGTCATTGACGGGCGGTTGCTGCCCGGCTTCGTCGAGATCACTGTCAAAGACACCGGCATCGGCATCTCGCCCGAAAAGCAGACGCTCATCTTCGAAAAGTTCGGGCTGTTGGGACGCACAGACCTGCACTCGAGCGGCAAGACCAAATTCAAGGGAGGCGGTCCCGGTCTGGGACTCTCCATCTCGCGCGGAATCATCGAGGCGCACGGCGGCACGATCTGGGTCGAATCGCCCGGATACGATGAAAAAGAACTGCCCGGCGCCACCTTCCACATCCTCCTGCCTACGCGCACCGAGCCGGACAACCCGGTCATGCTCAAATTTTTCGGAAACCTCGAAGAACAAAGAATAGAAACGGAAACCAGTGGCGAAGAAAATCCCCCAACCGACAACCCCCCCGCGTGAACGCGCCTTTCTGGTCGGCGTCGCGCTCCACGATCACAAGAACATCCTGCCTCTTGAAGATTCTCTTGCCGAGTTATCCCTGCTCGCCGACACCGCCGGCGTGGACGTGGTCGGCGAACTCACCCAACGCCTCAACCGCCCCCATGTCGAAACCTACATCGGTCCCGGCAAAGTGGAGGAATTGAAATTACTCGCAGAGGAAACGCTCGCCGAAGTTGTGATCTTCGACGAAGAACTCTCGCCGCGTCACCAGCGCGAACTGGAAAAGGCGCTCGGCAAAACCGTGCGCGTCATTGACCGCACCGCGTTGATCCTCGACATCTTCGCCCAACACGCGCGCACAAAGGAGGGCATGTTGCAGGTGGAACTCGCGCAATATGAGTACAACCTGCCGCGTCTGACCCGCGCATGGACTCACCTCGAACGGCAGGCGGGCGGCGGCGGCGGAAGAGCCGGCTCCACCGGCGGCGTGGGCTTGCGCGGTCCCGGCGAGACCCAGCTCGAAGTTGACCGCCGCGCCATCCGCAGGCGCATCTCGCGCATCAAGAAAGAATTGGAGAAGGTCGAAGAACATCGTCACCGTTACCGCGCCCAGCGGAAGCGTTCGCGCATCCCCACCGTCGCCCTGGTCGGGTACACCAACGCGGGCAAGTCCACGCTGTTGAATCGTCTCGCCAAAGCCGACGTCTACGTCGCCGACCAACTCTTCGCCACGCTCGACCCGACGACCCGCAGAGTGCAACTCCCCGGCGATCACACCGCGCTCTTCACCGACACCGTCGGGTTCATCCAAAAACTCCCCACCGCATTGATCGCGGCATTCCACGCCACGCTTGAAGAGATCGCCGAAGCCGACCTGCTCCTGCACATGGTTGATATTTCTCACCCGAACGCGCTCGGTCAGTACCAAGCCGTATTGCAAACGCTGGAAGAGATCGGCGCGGGTCACATTCCCATGATTACCGCGCTGAACAAAGCCGACCGCCTGAAAGACCCGGAGAACGCCGCGCGCGTTTTGGAAAACTTCCCCAAATCGGTCGCCGTCTCCGCGCTGAAAGGCGCGGGCATCGCGGACCTGCTCAGGCTCGCGCAGGAAGAACTCTTCGAAGCCTTTGAACCCATCGGCGTACGCCTGCCATATAAGGAAGGCGCGTTAATCTCGCTCTATCACGAATTGGGTCAGGTCGAACGTCTCGAACACGAACGCGGCGGGGTCGTCATCCATGGCAGCCTGCCTGGAAGGCTCCTGGCGCAATTTGCCCCCTGGAAGATCAAAACGAACGGGAACGCCCCGCGCCGCAACGAAACCAACCCGGAGGAAGCATGATCTCGAAACTGCTCGATGCGCTTTCCAATTATCTTGCCCGCCGCAAAGGTCTGCTACCCATCGTCGGTTTGGTTTTTATCGCTTTGAATCTTGCGCTTCAATTCATCCTGCCCGGCTCGATCATCGTCGCCTCAAACCTTTGCCTGCACCTCGGCCTGATCATCGCCATTTTCGGTTTGATGCTGGCGTGGGCGTTGTAAAAGCATCCAACGCCCTCCGTCGCCGGCTTTCGAAAATCGGAAGATTTTCAAGCCCACACTAATGCCCGCCCTCGCCGTCAAAACCCTCCTGCATCAATATCGCATCGAAGAATTCATCGCCAACACGCCGCTGGGGGAACTGTATCGCGCCGTGGACGAGCGCGCAAACAAACCCTTCGCCCTCACCCTCCTTCCCAAAACTGTCGCCGCAAATACCGAAGCCCTCAAAGAACTCGAATCGAACGCGATTCGTTTGCAGGGCATCGCGCATCCGAACATCAACGAATATCTTGGGATTCACAAAACCTCCACGCATACATTTTTTCTCGAAACATGGGCGGACGGTCCGACGCTGAAACACATCCGCGAGCGCGGGCGGCTCGACGCGGAGGAGGCGCTCTTCGTCGCAGATGCGGTTTGCAAGGGATTGACCGCGCTTCACAAACTGAATCTCCCACACCTGCATCTCGCGCCCGAACTTATCCGCATCGTCAAACGCGGCGAAATCCTCGTGTGCGGCATTGGCGCGGCAGGAACGCGACAGATCGGCGCGGCGAAATATCCGCCGCATTATCTCGCCCCCGAACAAATTCAAGGAAAGGACGCCGCCCCCGCCGCCGACTTCTACGCCCTGGCAGTGATTCTCTATGAATTAACAACCGGCGCGTGGATAAACGGGAAGACTCCGCCCCGGGCTTTCGACTCCATCCGCGCCGCGCATCTTGCCTCGCCGATACCGGCTCCTGCGACCCTGAACAAGAATCTACCCGACAAGTTTTCGCGCATGATTCTCTGGGCGTTGAGAAGAAATCCCGAAGACCGCCTCAAGACCGCCACAGAATTGACCTCGTCGCTCGCGCTCGCCGCCGGGGTCCCGCCGGATAAAATTCCGCCGCGCGCCGAACCGAAAACAGCGCCGGTGATCTCCGCCGCGCTCAGCGCCTGGGAGTTCCTGCCGCCGCCCAAAACGAAGACCGTCGGCGAAGATACGATTCCCCTCGATGAAAGACTCGCGTCGCTATCCGCGCCTAAAAAGAAAACGCCCGCTCGACCCGCTTTTGTCCCCATTCTTTTATTTGTCATCATCGCCGGGTTTCTCTCCCTGTTCTTCCTCGTCCGCCCCGCAGACGAGACGCCGCTGCCGACGCCGATCGTTTTCACCAAATTCGTCCCGAACATCACGCCTGAGCCTTCGTCCACGCCCACGCCGCGACCGACATTGACAAGCGGCGGGCGGATCGTCTTCACCTGCACGCGCGGCGACTACAACCAATTGTGCATGATCAACCGCGACGGCAGCGACCTTGTCCAACTGACGGATATGGCGGCGAACAATTACTATCCAATTTTCACAACCGACGCGAGTTCGATATTGTTCGCCTCCAATCGCGCCGGACCGAACTTCGACTTCTTCATCCTCAACTTCGTTGAACGCGAGGTATATCAATTGACGGACGGGGTCGGCGACGTCGTCTCGCCGGATTTTTCGCCGGATGGGCGCGCGATCGTCTTTGCGAACAAGGTCGGGGACGCGCCCACCGCGATCTGGATGGTCAACGCCGACGGGCTGAACCCGCGGCTGGTTTATACGGGCGCGAGGGATATCGTCGCTGTCGCCTGGTCGCCGGACGGGGAGAGGATCGCTTACGCCATGAACGCCGGAAGACCGCAGGAATATGAAATCTATACAATGGACATAAGCGGGCGAAACCATCTCAAAGTCTCGCAGGGTTTGCAGGGGATCGGCGGCAGCGTGGATTGGTCGCCGGACGGGAGGTCGTTGTTGGTGTACGCCGGCCCATTCGGGGATAAGGATATTTTCGAGATCGAAGCCGCGACGGGGAAATCCGTCCAATTGACGTTCGGCGGGAATAACGCCGGGGCGTCCTATTCGCCGGACGGTCAATATATTGTGTTCAATTCCCTGCGCAACGACGACCAGGCGGATTTGTATATCATGGAGGCGGACGGCTCCGGGATGCGGCAGTTGACGAACGACCCTGAACCGGATTGGGGGGCGCGGTGGGGGGAATAGGGTGGTAATTGGTAATTGGTAATTGGGGAATGGGGATTTGAGAAGAATGAAGGATGAATAGAGAGTGGAGAGTGAGGGAAGGGTGAGGGATGAAGGATGAAGGATGAAGGATGAAGGATGAAGGATGAATAGAGAGTAGAGAGTAGAAAATAGAGAGTAGAGAGCGAGGAGACAGAGGAAAAGGCAAAATGGGGAGGATCAAGCCGGGGCGGAGTCGTGAGGCGCGATTCGGGACAGGAATCCGGCGTGAGGTTTTTGCATCCTAAAAGTTTGCGCGATGTCGTTTATGTATTGCGGGGACGGTTGCAGTAACGAATCGTCACCGCAGGAAAAAAAATCTGCGCGGCGCAAAACCTTTACACGCGGGCTGTTTGATGTATCATACGTCCGTCAATGGCGTTTTTCGCGGCTCGTCCACCGCGGGAGGCGCTGTTCATCTTTAACCCTCAAAAACGAAAGGAAGTTATATGAATGTCCAAGCAACCGAGTTCCTATCTGTCTTCTAAGTTGGAAGGTCGCCTGAAAGCCGATAAAAGCGGAAACAGCGTTGTCGCCCGCGAGCCCGTTCAAAAGGGCGGGTTGCTCGCTGTTTTCGGCGGCGTTGTGTATGAATGGGAGACCTTTATCTGCCTTCCCGAACGCGAACGCAGTCTGAGTCTTCAGATCGAAGACCGGCACTTTCTGGTTCCGCGCCCCATCGGCAAGGGAGATTTTGTCAATCACTCGTGCAACCCGAACGCAGGTCTTTCGGGCCAGATCATACTCGTTGCCATGCGAGACATTCAGATCGGCGAGGAAGTCTGTTTCGACTATGCCATGAGCGACACCGCGCCTTACGACGAGTTCGACTGCCTGTGCGGCGCGCCGAACTGTCGCGGTAAAGTAAGCGGCGCGGACTGGCAGAAGCCGGAACTCCAGAAACGATACGCGGGCTATTTTTCTCCCCACGTCCAGCGCAAGATAGACGCGTTGAAAGCGGAACAGCGGGCTTTCGAACGGGCGCTGCGCGAGAAGACGCGCGGCGCGTACGCCGGGGGCGGCGTTCAAGTGGGCGGGTAGCGTTCGGTGATGGTTGCGTAAAAAAAAACGGCCCCGCGGAAGATTCGCGGGGCTGTTTTTTTATTTCTATTGCAGGGTGTCGGGCTGACAATTCAACTTACGTCTTTTTTTCGTCGGTCACGGGGGGATGGTTTTCATCGTCGTCCCTGCCGCCCAAGCCGTCGCGGAAGGATTTGATGCTTTTGCCGATCTCTCCCGCCACCTTGCCGATGCGCCCGGGTCCGAAGAGCAGAACGATGATCGCCAGCAGGATGATCAGTTCGAGGGGTCCAAATCGAAATGGCATGTGATTGCTCCTATTCTTTATCTTGCGCCCATCGTACCACGAAAGGCTGAGAAAGCGGTTAAAGTTCGCGGCGCGAGAACAAGCCTTCGATGAAGCGCAGGGCGCGGCGCGCGAGCGAGCGCAGACGGGCGAAGAAGCGGTATTGTTCGGGGTGGACGTGTTTCTTCGTCGGGACGGGTCCCGTCCACTCGGCGGCGAGGGCGCCCCAGGTCAGTCCCGCGCCGAAGCCGACAAAGACGACCTTGTCCCCTGCTTTCAGTTTGCCCTTTTCAACCGCTTCGACCGCCGCAATGGGTATGGAGGCGGTGGAGGTGTTGCCGTAGCGGTCCACGTTGACTACGAATTTCTCCAGCGGCATCTTGAGGTATTTCGCGGCAGTCTCGATGATGCGATAATTCGCCTGGTGCGGGACGATCAAGTCCACGTCTTCGACCTTCAAACCGGCAAGGTCGAGGGCTTCGCGGGTGACGCTCCCCACCGCCCGTGTAGCAAAACGGAAGACCGCCTTCCCTTCCATTCGGATGTAATGCTTGCCTTCGTGGACAGTCGCCTCGGAAGCGGGATACCGCGCGCCGCCGCCCAGCAGGGTCAGCAAATCCGCGCCGGAACCGTCCGAGCGCATGACGGCGGAAAGCAAACCGCCGGGCTGGTCGCTCGCCTGCATGACGAATGCCCCCGCCCCATCGCCGAACAGGATGCAGGTGTTGCGATCCTTCCAATCCACGAAACGCGACAAGGTCTCGGAGCCGATCACCAGCGCATTCTTGATCGAGCCGCTGCGGATGGACTGTCCCGCCATATTCACGGCGTAAATAAAGCCTGTGCAGGCAGCCAGCAGGTCGAACGCCCCCGCTTTGGTCGCGCCGATTGCGTCCTGCACGATGCAGGCGGTGGCGGGGAAGATATGCTCGGGGGTGGAGGATGAGACGATGATCAAGTCCAGTTCGGTGGGCGCGAGGTTCGCCACTTGCAGGGCTTTGAGCGAGGCTTCGATTGCGAGCGTGGAGGTGTACTGGTCTTCGCGGGCGATGCGCCTTTCGCGGATGCCCGTGCGTTCGCGGATCCATTCGTCGTTCGTATCCACCATCTTGGCGATATCGTCGTTGGTTAATACAGGTTCGGGGACGGAGACGCCCCAGCCCGTGATATGCGCGTATGGCATTTATTCTCCTTGCTGAAATCGGCTGAGGATCAATGTGGCGTTGTGCCCGCCAAAGCCGAACGAATTGGACATGACATTCTCCACGCTCGTTTTGCGCGGCTGGTTCGGCACATAATCCAGGTCGCAGACCGGGTCGGGCGTTTCGTAATTAATGGTGGGCGGCAGGGTCTGATCCATGATGGCGAGCGCGGAGATGACGCCCTCCAGCGCGCCGGACGCGCCCAACAGATGCCCGGTCATGGACTTGGTGGAGGAGACGGCAAGTTGATACGCCTGTTCGCCGAAGACGGTCTTGATGGCGGCCGTCTCGCTCTTGTCGTTCAACTGTGTGGATGTGCCGTGCGCGTTGATGTATTGAATATCCGTTTTCTTGAAGCCGGAATCCCGCAGGGCATTGGTCATCGAGATTGCCGCGCCTTCGCCGTTCTCGGCCGGGGCGGAAATGTGATGCGCGTCGTCGCTTGTGCCATAGCCGGTAAATTCGCAAAGAATCTTCGCGCCGCGAGACTGAGCGTTTTCGAGCGATTCAAGAATAAGAATCGCCGCGCCCTCGCCCATCAGAAAGCCATCGCGATCCTTGTCGAAGGGGCGGGATGCGCGCTCGGGGTCGTCGTTGCGGGTCGAGAGGGCGGTCATGACGTTCATGCCCGCCATCGTCAGCGGGTGAATCGCCGCTTCGGACGCGCCTGCGATCATCGCGTCCGCCGCGCCGCGCCGGATCATCTCCGCCGCCTCGCCCAGGGCGTTTGTGCCGGAGGCGCAGGCTGTCGCCAGCGACATGTTCGGGCCGCGCGCTCCAATGCGGATGGCTAGATTCCCCGCCGCGCTGTCTGAGATCATCATGGGGACTAAAAAGGGGCTGACCCGCTCGGGCCCCCGGGCCTGATAGACCTGATACTGTTCGATGGTCGTGATGACGCCGCCGATGCCGGAGCCGATCAGAATGCCGACCCGGTCGCGGTTCGATTCGTCCACCTTCAAACCGGATCCCTCGAGCGCCTCGATGGCGGCGGCGATGGCGAACTGCGCGAAGCGATCCATTTTGCGCGCTTCGCGTCCGCCGAGCAATGCCGCGCCGTCAAAGCCTTTCACCTCGGCGGCGAATTTCGTCTTGTGCGCGCCGGTATCGAACGAAGTTATCGGAGCCGCGCCGGATTTCCCCGCAAGCAGCGCGCTCCACGTTTCTTGGACATTATTCCCCAGCGGGCTGACGCAGCCCAGACCTGTCACAACCACTCGTTTTCTCATTTACCGGGAACTCCTTCAAAGGGCTGTACACCTGTATAAACGAACTTGCTCTCATTAACACAAAATAATGGGAATAGACACGCGCAAAAATCCCGCCCCCGCACAACCGGCGAATCATTCGCGAGAAATGTTTTTCAACAACTTCCACGCCTGCTGGATGTGCATCCGGTCATGATCCGCCATGAACCCGGCGAATTCGCGGTAGTTGGTCGGTCCGAAGATGGCATGGCGCGCCCTGCGCTCCCAGCCCGCGCCCGGCATATTCTTCAACATTTCGAGCGTGTCTTGTCGCGCTTCGTTAAACTCGCGCAAAGCCGACGCGCCGTCTTCATGAAGATAATCGCGCTGGCTCGCCCAAACGCCGGTATCGGGACGCGGGATGAAAGGCTCGCTGCCCGCGTCGAACAACTTCAACTGCATGTGATGGATCTCTCGCTCGGTGTCGCGCAAATGACAGATCAATTCGGTCAGATTCCATTCAGCCGGCGAAGGTTTTCGCGTCCACTGTTCCGGCGACAAGCCGCGCGTCAGTCCGTTCAATACGGCGGGCGTGGATGCGTGGATAGCCAGGATGGATTCCTTCGACGTGAAATTCGGATTCAAAACGCTGTGATCTGCGGACTCAAGGTATCGGCGGAGATCAGGCAGCGATCCGCGCAGCCCCGCCTCGGGTCCGGGATTTGAGGCGGATTCGCCGTCCAGGAAGAAGGTCTGCAACCCAAGCCGCTTCGCCGGAAGGATGTCGCGTTGCAGGTCGTTGCCCACCATCAGGACGGGTCCCTCCTGCCAGCCGATGCGCCCGAGGACTTCGGCGTAGTATGCGGGGAAGGATTTGGAAAAATGAAAATCTTCGAAGCTGGAAATGAGCTCGAATTCGGCCGGGTCGAAGCCCGCCCAGCGAATGCGGTGATAGGTCGCCTTGCGCGGCAGGAGCGGGTCGGTGGCGACGACGAGTCGAAAGCCCTGCGTCTTTGCCCACTCCACGAACGGTTTCGCATCGGGCTTTTTCTGTGTGACGGGTTCGAGCGTGGGGAAGGTTTCGTCGTAGAATTTTTCGATCGCAGAATCGAGATTCCCCTTCTGCAAGCCGAGCGTCGGGTAGAAGACGTCGTCGAATACTTCGCTCAAGGGGCGCGAATGGTTTTCGCTTCCGTTCATGGCGCTTGTGCCTGCGAGGAGCGCGCGCGCAACGAGCGCCGGGGCGAGGGTCGGCGCAAGGCGGGCTGAGAGCGCCTGAAAGTAGGCGGGTATGAAAACGTCCTGGTTTGTTCCGAGCAGGGTGTCGTCGAGGTCGAGCAGGAGGGTCAGGGTCATGAGGTGAAATTTCCCCCGCTTTAAAGACTTTTTCTTGGGCGCGCGGAAGGCGCGCATCCTTGCGGAATTATCACAATCAAAAAAAAACCGTGTTTGTCGGCGCAATCGGTCAATTCTGCGCGCAGGAATGACTCAAGAAACGTTCTTTTAGCGGATTCAATTTTCGCGGATCTCGAACTTGAACGGCAGGGCGTGACATTCGCCGCACCCTACCTGAGGTTCTGGGATGTTTTGTTTCGATTTTTCACAAATTGCCTGAACCTGGACGCGGCGTTGAAAAAGGGCGGTCAAAGGACGCGCGACAACGGCGTTCAGTTTCATATGCTGGCAGGAGTTGGCGCGGGCGATCGCCGGAACCGGGCAGGTCGCGCACAGGTCGCGCGTCCACGGCTGGTTCTGCGCCTTGAGTAACCGGCATTCCTCCACGTTTTTGCCGCGGAAGTAGTCGCCGTAGAAGTGTATGCACTCCTGACCGGAGGGGGTTTTCATCTTTACACGCGCGTGACGTACTCGCCCGTGCGCGTGTCCACGCGGATGGTGTCGCCCACGTTGACGAAGTTCGGACATTGCACGGTCAACCCGGTCTCGGTCGTGACTTTCTTCGTCACACCAGTGGCGGTGTCGCCGCGGATCGCCATTTCGGCTTCGACGACTTTCAAATCCACCGAGGTGGGCATTTCCACGTCTATGGCTTCGCCTTTGTAGAAGGTCAGTTTGACCTCCATGCCTTCCTGGAGGTATTGCGCGCTTTCGCCGAGCGATTCTTTTTTGATGGCGGGCTGTTCGAAGGTGACTTTATCCATGAAATAGTACAGGTCGCCGTCGTTATAAAGGTAGGAGACGTTGGCGAAATCAAGGCTGACATCCTGCACGGAAAGCCCCGAATTGAAGGTGCGTTCGATGTTGGCGCCGGTGAGCAGGTTGCGCGCCTTGATGCGGATGTTGGCATTGCCGCGCCCGGTCTTGTTATGGCTGTAGTCCACCACTTTATAGAGTCCGCCGTCGAGTTCGAAGGTGACTCCTTTGCGAAGTTCGTTTACATCTATCATACAATTGTATTTCCTTGGTTTGGTTTTTATGAAAGCGGGCGGATTATACCAATGAGTTGCGATTCATGGCTAGTAGACCGGGCAAGTGTGCATGCAAAACATGTCAGGTAACCTGCTCCCAGCGCCGTCCTCGGCGCGGGATTTCCCTCGTAAACCGCCGCCCACAGGGGGCTTCGCACAGGACGGCGGCTTGAGCGGAGGCGCTGACAACCTTTGCTTGCACACCGGGCAAGACGCGCGCAAAGGTTGTCAGGGGCGGAGTCGAAAGTCTCTCGGCTTTCGAGGCAAAATCCGGGGGCTTTGCGTCCCGCGCTTCAATGCGACGCTTCGGAGCGCGGGTCTTCACGCAGGAGTTGGACGGCGTGCGGGAGGGCGGGGAAGATAAAGCCCAGGTTCTCAAGCGCGCCCCTGGGGCTGCCGGGCAGGTTGATGATCAGGGTTCTGCCGCGGATACCGGCTGCGGCGCGCGAGAGCATGGCGTGTTTGGTTTTCGTGAGCGATTGAGCGCGCATCGCTTCGGCGAGGCCGGGGGCGTCTTTTTCAACGACGGCTTTGGTCGCTTCGGGGGCGATGTCGCGGGGCGAGAAGCCGGTGCTTCCCGTTGTGAGGATCACGTCGAGTTCGTCGCTGTCCGCCCATTCCGCGAGGGTCTGGCGCAGCGCAGATTCGTCGTCGGGGAGGATGAGGCGCTTTAAGACCGAACAGTTTTCGGCTTGGAGAAAAGAGGCGAGGGCGGGAGCGGAGGCGTCTTCCCGTTCGCCGCGCGCGGATCGGTCGGAGAGGGTGATGATCCCAAATCGAATCGTCATGTGTTTACCGCTCCCCGCGCCGGGAACGACGCAGGATCATTTTTAGAATCGTCATACGAACATCTTCGAGAAGACGCGATCGTCGGGGAGCAAATTCCAGCCGCGCTCATGGTAGAAATGTTTTGCGCCGTCGTTGTCGTCCGTCACGATGAGCAGGCACTTGATGCAGCCTTTTGCCTTGAGACGCTTTTCGACTTCCGTCAGCAATGCCTGCCCGATCCCCCTGCGACGGAAATCGCTCCGCACGGCGAGGTGGTATATCATGCCGCGGCGTCCGTCGAAGGCGCCAATGATCGAGCCGACGATCTCGTTTTTGTTTTCGGCGACCAGGAAGAGGTCGGGGTCGCGCTCGAGTTTCTTTTTTATCTCATCGGGCGCGTCGGAGGGACCGACGCGCATGCCGATTTCGATGGTCTCCCACAATTTGACGACGCGCTCGTAATCTGCGGCGAAATCGAATTGGCGTATCTTCATGGAGAGATGACCCGCCGAAGCAGGTTGAACAGGTCGTCGGGCATGTAGGGTTTCATCAGGAAGCCGTCTGCGCCGCGTTGTATACATTCCTCGCGCACGTTTGCGCCGGAAGACATCAACACGCGCAGTCTGTTTGTGTCTTTCGACTTGCGCAATTTTTCCATAATATCCAACCCGTTCTGCCCGAAGAGATGCACGTCCAGGATCAGCGCGTCGGGTTTGATGGAGCGCGCGGCGGCGACCACGTCCGCGCCGGCGTCTATGCTGGTCACTTCATAACCCTCCATCGTCAGGAGCGTCGTCAGCAGGGAAACCATGGTGTGATCGTCCTCAGCGAGCAGGATTTTTTGTTTTGCCATTCTTTTTTGCTCTCTTCGTTTTGGGTTTTGCCGTTTTGCCCGGTTTTTTCTTTTTGCCTTTCGGTTTCTCTAATGCGGCGGAAATAACGTCGTCCACGCTTTCGGCGAATACGAACTTCATGGATTTGCGTATCTCGTCCGGCACGTCGTCCAGGTCTTTTTCGTTCTGTTTGGGGAGGATGACTGTGCTGAGTCCGCTTCGATGCGCGGCGAGGACTTTTTCTTTGACGCCGCCGATGGGCAACACCTGACCCCGGAGGGTGATCTCGCCGGTCATGCCAATTTGGGGGTTGGCCTTGCGCCCGGTGATGAGGGAGATGAGCGAGGCTGCCATGGTGATTCCGGCAGAGGGGCCGTCTTTGGGCGTGGAGCCGGCCGGGACGTGCATGTGGATGTCGTGCTTGTCGAAGTATTCATGCGGGATGCTGAAGTCTTCGGAGCGGGAGCGGACGTAGGATAATGCGGCGCGGGCCGATTCTTGCATGACGTTGCCGACCGAGCCGGTGATCTGGAATCCGCGCCCGCCGGGCATGGCGGTGGCTTCGATCAGCATGACGTCGCCGCCGAAGGACGTCCACGCGAGTCCCGGGACGACGCCGGGGATGGAGGTGCGTTTGTTGAGTTCTTCGGGTCCAAGGAAGATCGGGGTGTCGAGGAAGGTTTCGACCCGTTTTGGGTTAATGCGATATTTCTTCGCCTTGCCTTCGGCGATATGCGTTCCGACTTTGCGGCAAACCGCGCCGATCTTGCGCTCCAAATTGCGCACGCCCGCTTCGCGCGTGTATTGGCGGATGATCATCTTCAAGGCTTCGTCGCTGAAGGTGACTTCGTTCTTGCGCAGGCTGTTTTCGCGGATCTGGCGCGGGATCAGATATCCGCGCGCGATGTGCATTTTTTCGCTTTCGGTGTAGCCGGAGAGGTAGATCATCTCCATGCGGTCGCGCAGGGGGCCGGGGATGTATTCGAGCGTGTTGGCGGTGGCGATGAAGAAGACCTGCGAGAGGTCGTAGGCGACTTCGAGGTAGTTGTCGCGGAATTCGCCGTTCTGTTCGGGGTCGAGGACTTCGAGCAGGGCGGAGGACGGGTCGCCGTGAAAGTCGTTGGTGAGTTTATCCACTTCGTCGAGCATGAAGACCGGGTTGCGCGAGCCGATGCGCCGCAGGGATTGCAGGATGCGCCCCGGCATGGCGCCGATGTAGGTGCGGCGATGTCCGCGAATCTCGGCTTCGTCGCGCACGCCGCCGAGCGAGGCGCGGATGAATTTGCGTCCCATGGCGTGGGCGATGGATTGTCCCAGGGAGGTCTTGCCAACCCCGGGCGGGCCGACGAAACAGAGGATGACGCCCTCGCGCTCGCGGCGGATTAAATCGGTAGATTCTTCCTTCTTGTCGTTGATCCGGTCGAGGCGCAGTTTGCGGATGGCAAGAAACTCAAGGATGCGGTCTTTCACATCCTCCAAGCCGTAGTGATCTTTGTTCAAGACCTGTCGCGCATGGGAGATGTCAAGGTTGTCCTCGGTGCCGGTCGCCCACGGAAGCGAGACGAGCGTGTCGAGATAGGTGCGGATGACGCCGTATTCTGCGGCGGCGGTCGGCAGGCGTGAGAGGCGGTCCAGTTCGCGCTTCGCCTGTTTATCCGCCTCTTCGGGCATTTTCGCTTCTTCGATTTTCTTGCGAAACTCTTCGATTTCGACGCCCTGTTCATCGCGTTCGCCGAGTTCGCGCTGGATGGCTTTCATCTGTTCGCGCAGGAAGTAGTCGCGCTGGACTTTTTCGATCTCGCCGCGCGCCTCGTTTTGGATCTTCTGCCCGATGGTCAGGACTTCGGCTTCGCGCACGAGCAAGCCGATCAATTTCTTTAATTTGTCGTAGACCGAATCGAGGTCGAGAATCTCCTGCGCATCCTTCAACTCGATGCGCTGGAAGTTGGCGATGGTGTACACGGTCTGAAGCGGGTCTTCGAGCGAGAGGATGGAGCTGGCCAGTTCCTCCGGGAAGGAGGGAATCATCTGCGTGATCGCCTGAAACTGGTCGCGGGCGTTGCGGGCGAGGGCGTCAGTTTCGATGTTTCTTTCGTCCGATTCAGGCGCGCGCAGAATGCGGGCTTTAAGGTAGGGTTCCTCTTCGACAAATTCGCCGAGGCGGAAGCGCTCCATGCCTTGCACGAGAAGCCTGACCGTCCCATCAGGAGCGCGAAGCAAACGATGGACGGTGGCGATGGTGCCTACTTTATATAATTCGTTCGGTCCCGGCGTCTCCAATTCGGGGTTGATCGCAGCCACCAGCCCAACGAGTTTGTCGGCGCTGACAACGTCGTCCACGAGGCGGATGGAGCGCGGCTGTCCAACCGTGAGCGGGACGGCGGTGTTTGGATAGACGACCACGCCGCGCAGGGGCAGGATGGGAAGGATGTCGGGTAGACTCATTTTTTCGGGGGCGCCCTCCGCTCCCGACGCGGACGATGAGCCGTCTCCCTTTTTCTGGAACTGGGGGATCAAGGAAGACAGGAGCGATCTGGAAAAATCCCCTTCGTTATCGCCCGCCATGTGGAGGAAATTTTGCAAGCCGGACTGCCATTTTTCTGCGGGCATCGCTTCAGCCTCAGTTCGTCGTTTCTTTCGGAAGGGTGATGGTCAGGAAGCCGTCGCGGTATTCGGCGAGGGCGCGATCTGAATTGACGGGACCGGGCAGGGCCACCGCATTCGTAAATTTTCCGGAACGGATTTCCATCTGATGGTAGGCGCGCCTCGCGGGGAAGTCGGGTCTGAAACCCGTGACGTAAAGCGTGTCATCCTGTATCGAGACGTCGAAATTTCCCTCGCTCATTCCCGCTATTTCCATGCGCACGATGTAGGCGTCTTCGGTCTCGTAAACGTCCGTCGGGGGGTCCCAAACGCCAGTCCTGACCTGCCAACTGACCGAACGGAGGATGCCGCGCCGAACCTCCATGAGTGTTTCATGCGTTTTTCGAATCACGGTAGGCATGGGGAAACTCCTTGAATATCGCACCGGCAACTTTCCAGCGCCCCCGGAGAGAATCGAACTCCCAACCAACAGCTTAGAAGGCTGCTGCTCTGTCCATTGAGCTACGGGGGCACATTTTTATTTTACCCGGCGCGCGGTCCGGCTGACTGGCTCAAGATCGGTCTTAAGCCGCGGTACACGCGCGGACCGGCGATGGTGCGCAATATGGTGTCGGCTGACTTCCCAAGTTTTTTGCTCAATTCCTCGGCGGTCATGGGAATATTGCCGTTGGCGAGAAACAAGCGGAAGATCGCCTCGACGAGCGCAGTGCGCTGGTTGACGAAATCCGGCAGTTGCGCGCAGTGGCTGATGAGCGCGTGCTGCACGCCGTCCACCTGTTTCACTTCGGCGGTATGCGGATCTATCCAATCCATCAAGCCGTCTTCCTCGACATTGGCGAACGTTTCCTGATGGTCGGCGCACAGAAAGGAACGCAGGAAGACGTGCCAGTCGCGCTCGTTCTGCTTCCACCAATCAAAATCAATGTGAAACGGGGTTTTAGCGTTTGGCTTTAGCAGGCTCATACCGCCACCTCCTCGGCGAGGCGGAAGTGCAAGTCGCCGACATGTTTGAATGCCGGGTTTGATTCCAGGGCGGCAAATATCGGCGCGGGCGGCGTCCTGCGGACGAGGTTCATCGCCGCGTACAACTCCTGCGCGTGGACGTGTCCCTGCGGGTTCGATTTCGCCAGTTCGCGCGTCACCATCAGGAGCAATTCATCGAAGGGACGTTTCTTCTCCCAGACCGGGTCGAGCGCCTTGAAGTCCGGCACATGCACGACCATGCGCTCGTTGAATTCGGCTGTGATGGGCTGTTTGAGCAGAGCAAAAACGACGACGCCATCCGAACCAACCATGACCGTGCGCACCCAATCTTTGGCAGAGCGCTGCGTGCGCGCCTCGACGATCGCCTCGCCGGGACGATCTCCCCGGCGAAGTTGCACCAGCGAGCCGGGGATCAACTGATGCGCCTTGTACCATTCGCGCAAACCGTAAACATAACCGTGTTCGAGAACAACCCAGGCTGGAAAGCGTTGATTCGTCTTTCCATCCACCAGGGTGAAGCGCACTCGCGGCGATTCATAGGCGGTCGGGAATAACTTGCGCGTACGCGGAGAAACCGGCAGAGTCCCGGCGCGCAGATGCGGATAGATCAACGTAATCGAAGCCGAGGAGATTTCATCGCGCGCTTCGGCGCCGTCGGCGTCGGTCAACTCGTCGTCCAATTGGGCTTCGAGCGCGATCATTTCAGGGTTGAGCAGGCTCCGGTCGTGAGGAATCTCGACGTAGCGCAGCGGCGGCGGAACTTCGCGCACGAAATCCGGCTCGAGGCGGCGCAAACACCAAAGCACCTGCCCAACAGGACCGACTTCATCGAAGCGCCCATCCGCCTGCATGGCATAATTCAGGGAAAACTCCGCAAGTTTTGGATTCGCCCCGACGGGGAGTTCGCTGTCCTTCATCAAGTCGCTCGTTGGCATGGGTTCGCCGCCGGCCATATCCAGCGCGGCTTCAACGAGATTCAACTGCCCTTCATTAACGTCTATCAACAGCGAGCGCGGAAACCAGCGCCCCGCAATCTTTACCAGTCCCTCGTCGGCGGCGAAGGCTTCCTCCAGTTTTTTATCGAGCGCGTCGCCGTGTTCCGCCACAACCTGCGCGGTGGGCGAATCGTTTTCAACGGGCTTATCAGCGGGAGATTCGTTCAGAGCGTGCAAGGCAAGTCCTGCCGCAAACATACGCGACGATCCGTCGTCAAACTTAACCGTGATGACATCGAAGGAATCCACCCCCGGGTTTACGCCCGCGCGCGCGCTTATCACCGCCCCGCTGCGCCAGCCGAGCGCGGGAAAGACCAGTTCTTCGCCCACGGAATATTTTTCCTTCGGCAGGAAAGTCCTCCCGGCCGGTTTTTGCTTTTCCGCCGAAAGTTTCTCCGCGCGCAGGCGCGACTCAACAAACTCCGCGACAAGGTCGCCCGCAGTCATGGGCGTCTCCTTCTCAAAGAGAAATGTATGCAAATGTTCGATGTCTTTGGGTGTAACCTGGAGGTTGATCCAATACTCGTTGGGTAGTGAAATTGCGCCGGTCATACTCAGCCTTGAAGTGAAGTGTCTTTTTTGAAGCGGACGAATTATACCTTCCTCCCGCCAAAACTCACAGGGTTGCGCGGTAAGAAATCGCACACAATCTTCATCCTTTCCTTATTCGTTTCGCGTAAAGTATGCCAAATTTTTATCGAGATGGAAAAGGAAACCATGAAAAACCTAAAGAATGCCGTCCTCCTCCTGAGCGCCCTGGCTCTCGCCGCATTCCTCGCAGGATGCGCAGGCGCCGCGCCTCAGACTCCGACCGAGCCTGTCCCGTCCACCCAAACCCCTCCCCCGCCGACGACGACTCCGCCTCCAACAGAGACGCTCGTCCCGACGGTCGAGGCGGCGCCTCCCCCGACAGAATCCGCCTCGACCGCAATCAGTTATGCCTCCGACGTTTACCCCATCCTCGAAGCGAAGTGCGTCAAATGCCACGGCGTGGAACGGGTCAAGGAAGGTCTCAATATGCTGACCTACGAACAACTCATGGCTGGCTCTTTCAACGGGCCAGTGATTGTCCCCGGCAACGCCGATGAAAGCCTGCTGGCGCAGTTGATCGCGGAAGGAGAGATGCCCGACCGCGGACCGAAAGTGACGGAGGCTGAATTGCAGGTCATCAAAAATTGGATCAACGCAGGCGCGTTGAATAATTAGCGCGTTCCCAACGACTCTCATTGTTGGGAACGCGAAAGCCGGGAGATTTTCGCGTCCTGGGAGTTTGGGATGCTTTATAATAGCGGAAACCTCATGACCGAACCGCCGCGCCCCGCCCGCCCGCCCGTCATCCAGCCGCAAAGGATACAGATTCTCACGAACTTCAAACTGCCGGATGTCTCCTTCTGGCAGGATGACCCAACCACCGCGCCGGGGATCAACTTTTTCAAGATGGCATCCCAGACTCGCGGAGTCATCATCCGCGCCGGGCAGGGGAATTACGCAGACCGGGTTTTCAAAACCTCGTGGAAGAACGCCAGGGCGGCAGGTTTGTTGCGCGGATCGTACTGGTTCTACGACAGCCGCGTGAACCCGAAACGGCAGGCGGAGAAATGGGTTGAGATTCTCGGCGACGATACAGGCGAAATGGAAATGTGGGGCGACTTTGAAGAAAATTACGGCGGTCCCTACGGCGGCTGGCGCAATTGGTTCGACTTCATGGAACGCATAAAGGTTTTGCTCCCGGAAAAGAAACTCGGCGTTTATACGGGTTACTATTATTTCCAGGAAAACGCGGCGGGCGTGCGCTACTTTGCCCAATATCCGCTATGGATCGCATGGTACAACCCGACCGAGCCGCTCGTCCCCTCCGTTTGGGAAGACTGGACCTATTGGCAATTCACCTCCAACGGCGACGGCGCGCTCTTCGGCGTGGAAAGCCAGGACATTGACTTGAACTATTTCAACGGCAGCGAGTCGGACTTTCTTGCCCGTTACAATGCGGAAACGGCCCAGACGACGCTGATCGCCAACTTCAACGGCACGCTCGTCGAATACAGGAGAGTCTCATGACCCAATACAGCATGACCCCCATCAGCAACGGCACGCGCCTGCGGAAAGACCACAATACCTTCGCGGCCGTGATCGCTTCCTTCGGGCGCGGACAGGTGGTTGTCGGCGACGAGGTTTGGGAAGCGCCCGCCGACGGAAGCGAAGTGAAGAAGGGCGATAAGTGGCTGCGCGTCGTCTCTGTGGACGGCGTCAACGTGACCGAACGCGGCTGGATGGCCTACATACACAAAGGCGTTCCTATCTGCGATAACTTCAAGGAGATCGAAGACCCTACGCCTCCCCCGGGACCGGTGTTTCCCGATTCTTTCACCCTCATTGACCCCAGCGGCGCAAAAGCGGAGTATAAATTTGTGAGGGTTATCGAATAGGAAAAACGACGAACAAAAAAACGTACGCGCGCAAAACATGTCATGGGCTGAGTCGAACGTCTCCCGACTTTCGAGGCAAAATCTGAAGATTTTGCAGTCCGGGGCGGCAACCTTTGCGGCGCATAAAAAAACAGCCGCGCGGCTGTTTTTTTATACCTGCGGCAAATTCCTGCGGATGACGTTCAACATCCCAAAGGCGTTGGATGCGCCCTGCACGACGCAGGTCAATGGGTTATCCACGAGATAGGCGGGGATGCCGAGCGATTTCGTGAGCAATTTATCCACCCCGCGCAGGAGCGCGCCCCCGCCGCACAACGCCACGCCGCGGTCAATAATATCCGAGACCAGTTCGGGCGGGGTTTTTTCCAAAACTTTTCTTCCAGATTCCACAATCTGCTTAAGCGGCTCTTGAAGCGCCTCGACCATTTCACCTGTGGTCAGGGTGACAGGACGGGGCAGACCTGTGACCTGGTCCTGCCCCTGCACTTCCATGCTGTTCTCGATATCTTGCGGCACAGCCGCCCCAATACGAAGTTTCAATTGCTCCGCCGTCGGCTGGCCGATCACCACGCCATATTTGCGACGGACATAGTTAACGATGGCTTCGTCCAGGTCCATGCCGCCGACGCGCAGGGTATCCGCTGAAACGACGCCGTACATGGCCATAACAGCGGATTCCGTACAGCCGCCGCCCAGACAGATGATCATGTTGCCGGACGGGGAGTTGATCGGCAGATCAATGCCGATGGCGGCGGCGAGCGGCTGCTGAATGAGATAGGCCTCGCGGCTGCCCGCCTCCATGACGGCTTCGTAGACCGCCCTGCGCTCCACGCTGGTCACGCCGTAGGGGACGGTGATCATCACGCGCGGGCGAAAGATGCGCATTGCGCCGCTCGCGCGCTGGAGCAGGTAAGCCAGCAGGGTTTCGGTGATCTCATAATCGGCGATTACGCCGTTGCGAAGCGGACGCGCCACTTCGATGGTCTCCACCGGGACTTTCCCCAACATATCCCGCGCCTCCATGCCTGCCGCGACCATCTTCTGATCCGCAACCTCGATGGCTACGATGGTAGGCTCCTCTAACAACACATTGTTATTATCGGCAAAGCGGGTGAACATGGTGCCCAGGTCAACGCCCAGGTCCTTGGAGAACATTGAAAACACGAGAGGTTAAATCTCCGGGAGGCGCGGCGCGGCGGACTTGCGATAGCGACGCACGGCATCCAGGCGCAAATTGGCGCGGCGCAGGGCGGCTTCCATGATCTCGTAGCGGTCAAGGTCTGCCGGCAACCCCTTGGCGAGGTATTCTTCGGCGCGTTTTTTGGCGGCAAGCGCGCGGTCAATGTCAATTTCTGCGATATTCTCCGAGCCGCGGTCGGCCAGGATGGTGACGACATCCGGCTGGATTTCGGCAACCCCGCCGGCGACAGTGTACAGTTCCTCGCGTCCGCGCGCGCGAACTTTGACCACGCCGTATTTCAAAGTGGTCAGCACAGGCGCGTGTTTTGGCAGGATGCCCATTTCGCCTGCCGAACCGGGAATGACGACGATATCCACGTCGCCCGAAAAGACGGTGCGGTCCTGGGATACGATTTCACAACGAATGGTCATGGAAAACCCTTTTAGAGGTTGGAGATTGCTGCGATCAATTATCAATCTCTGGTTACAAATCTCTGCCTAGTCTCTTGCCAGTTTCTCAGCGCGTTCTCGCACATCCTCGATGGCGCCCGCCATCATAAAGGCTTGCTCCGGCAGGTCGTCGC
Source organism: uncultured Chloroflexota bacterium (assembly GCA_900696595.1). GTDB lineage: Bacteria > Chloroflexota > Anaerolineae > Anaerolineales > Villigracilaceae > Villigracilis. The sequence continues at coordinate 27,916 of CAADGT010000084.1, read as the reverse complement.
ATTTGCCGTCGAGGATTTCGCGGAAACCGCGCACGGTGTCTTTGATGGAGACGTAGCGTCCCGGGATGCCGGTGAAGCGTTCCGCTACGAAGAATGGCTGGGAGAAGAAACGTTCGATCTTGCGGGCGCGCGAGACGACCAGTTTGTCGTCTTCGGAAAGTTCGTCAATGCCGAGGATGGCGATGATGTCCTGTAAATCCTTGTAACGCTGAAGCACGCGCTGGACTTCGCGGGCAGTGCGGTAGTGTTCCTCGCCCACAATGTTGGGGTCGAGAATGCGGGAGGTCGAGGTGAGCGGATCCACGGCGGGATAAATGCCCTTCTCCACGATGGAGCGTTCGAGCGCGATGGTCGCGTCGAGATGGGTGAAGGTCGCCACAGGCGCAGGGTCGGAGTAGTCGTCCGCGGGGACGTAGACAGCCTGCATCGAAGTGATCGAGCCGGTGCGGGTCGAGGTGATGCGCTCCTGCAGTTCGCCCATTTCGGTGGCGAGAGTCGGCTGGTAGCCCACCGCCGAAGGCATACGCCCAAGAAGCGCGGACACTTCCGAGCCGGACATCGAGAAGCGGAAGATGTTGTCAATGAAGAGCAACACATCCTTGCCCTGATCGCGGAAGTATTCCGCCATCGAGAGCGCGGTCAAGGCCACGCGCAGGCGCACGCCGGAGGGTTCGTTCATCTGACCGTAGACCATCACGGTGTCTTTCATCACGCCGTATTCGATCATTTCACGATAAAGTCCCGTCCCCTCGCGCGTGCGCTCGCCCACGCCCGCGAAAACGGAGTTGCCTTCATGCACGGAAGCCACCGAGCGGATGAGCTCCATGATGATGACGGTCTTGCCCGTTCCCGCGCCGCCGAAGATGCCGGTCTTGCCGCCCTTGGTGAAGGGGGCGATCAGGTCAATGACTTTCACGCCGGTCTCGAAGACTTCCACGCGGGTGGACTGTTCTTCAAAAGCGGGCGCGGAACGGTGAATGGGATAATACATGGAGGCGCTGACGCCGCCCTTGCGATCAATGGGATTGCCCAACACGTTGAAGATGCGCCCCAGCGTGGCGGGTCCAACCGGGACCGTGATCGGGGAGCCCGTTGATTTGGCCGGGACTCCGCGCTGTAAGCCGTCGGTGGTGTCCATCGCCACCGTGCGGACCCAGTTATCGCCGAGATGTTTTTGCACTTCCAGAACGAGCGGCTCCTTGTCTTCGCGCGCCACTTCAATCGCCTCGAAGAGTTCGGGGATGTCGCCGCCGGGAAATTCGACGTCCACCACGCCGCCTAAAATTTGTACGACACGGCCGTTTGCGTTTGCCATGGGTTATTCCTCCAGTTAGTTCGCGGCCAGCGCTTCCGCGCCGCCGACAATATCCAAAATATCGTTTGTGATGCCTTGCTGACGAACTTTGTTGTAAGCCAGTTGCAGGGCGCCGACGAGTTCCTTGGCGTTGTCGGTCGCGTTGCGCATGGCGATCATGCGGGCGGCGTGTTCGCTCGCCTGCGATTCGAGTATCGCCTGATAGACCTGCAGGGCGGTAAAACGCGGGATGATCGCGTCCAGCAGTTCGCGCCCGTCGGGCTCGTATTCATACGCCGCGGCTATGCCGGACGACGGTTTGTGTTCAAAATCCTCCACCAAGCCCCCGCTTTCGAGTTCGAGCGGCAGAAGTTTCTTCACCGTGGCGGCTTGCCTCCCCATGTTGATGAAATCGGTATAAATAAGGAACACCTCATCCACAGCGCCTTTTTCATATTCTTGCACGGCGAGTCTTCCGATGGCGGCCACGTCGTTGAAAGAGGGAGCCGCAGGCAGGCTGCTGAACTCCGCCAGAACATCCTTGCGGCGGCGATAGAGCAAATCCCTGCCCTTGCGCCCCACTGCGATGTACTTGACCGGGCGGGGGTATCGGTCGAATGTCTGAGCCGTAAAGCGAATCACGTTGGAGTTGTACGCGCCCGCCAGGCCGCGGTCGCCGGTGACGATCACCGCCAGGGTGTTCTTCACCGCCGGGCGTTTGGTCAGCAGGGGATGCAGGGAATCGCGCCCCGGTTGTTCGGCGACATGTTTCAACACCTGCCACGCCTTGGTCGCATAGGAGCGGGTCGCCATGACGGCGTTGATCGCTTTGCGAACCTTGCTGGCGCTCACCGTCTCGAGAGCGCGCGTGACCTGTGAAATATTCTTGACGCTTTTGATGCGAAGCCGCATCTCGCGGGCAGAAGCCATAAGTTAGTCCTTTGGTCTGGTGGTCTAGTAGTCTGGTAGTCTAGTAGTCTGGTAGTCTGGTAGTCTGGTAGTCGGGTAGTCTGGTAGTCGGGTAGTCTGGTGGTCTGGTGGTCGGGTGGTCTTATTGTCCATTAACCGGAGAAACCCCGACCATTCGACTATTCGATCATCCGACTATTCGACCATCCCAACTATCCAACTACCCCGCCCAGCCCGCGCGGAAGCCGTCGAGAGCCTTAACCAATGCGGCGCGATTCTCTTCCGTGATGGTTTTCTTCGCAATGATGTCCCTGCCGATTTCAGGATAGGACGATTCCATGTAACGGATCAAATCCGCCTGCCACTGCGCCATCTTATCCAGCGAGACGTTGTCGGCGTATCCGTTCGTCCCCGCAAAGATGACCATGACCTGATTCTGGAGTTCGACCGGTTGGTATTGCGGTTGCTTGAGGATTTCCTGCATCCGCTGACCGCGGCTCAATTGCTGTTGGGTGGATTTATCCAGGTCTGAAGCCATGAGCGCGAAGGCTGCCAACTCGCGGTATGCCGCCATATCAAGGCGCAGACGTCCCGCCACCTGCTTCATGGCTTTGGTTTGGGCGTCGCCGCCCACGCGCGACACGGAAATACCCACGTTCACCGCCGGACGGATGCCCGCGTTGAACAGGTTGCTTTCGAGGTAGATTTGCCCGTCCGTGATGGAAATGACGTTGGTGGGGATATACGCCGAAACGTCGCCGAGAAGCGTTTCGATGATCGGCAACGAAGTGAGCGAGCCGCCGGTTCCCCTGACCTTGACCGCCTTAAAGTCGGCGCCCTTTGCCTTGGCGGCTTCCTCCGCCTCATGCTTGGAAAGCGGACCGGTGTACGATTTGCCGTCCACGCCGTCCGCGACTTCCGCAAGTTCGTTGCCGTAATCCTTCTTTACCACCACATATTGGTTGGCAAGCCGCGCGGAGCGTTCCAACAGGCGCGAGTGGAGATAGAACACGTCGCCGGGGTAGGCTTCGCGTCCGGGCGGGCGGCGGAGCAGGAGCGAGACCTGACGGTACGCCCAGGCGTGTTTGGAAAGGTCGTCGTAAATGATCAGCGCGTCGCGCCCGGTTTCCATAAACTCTTCGCCGATGGCGGTCCCGGCGTACGGGGCGATGTATTGAAGCGCGGCAGATTCATCCGCCGAAGCGACCACGATGATGGTGTGCTCCATCGCGCCGTATTTTTCGAGCGTGCCGAGCGTGCGGGCAATGGCGGCTTTCTTTTGCCCCACCGCCACATAGATGCAGATCACATCCTTGCCTTTTTGGTTGATGATCGCGTCAATGGCGATGGCGGTCTTGCCGGTCTGACGGTCGCCGATGATCAATTCGCGCTGGCCGCGCCCGATGGGGATCATCGAGTCGATGGATTTGATGCCGGTCTGCACCGGGGTATCCACATCCTGGCGTTCGATCACGCCCGGCGCAATGCGTTCGATGGGGCGATAGCCGGTCGTGGCGATGGGCCCTTTGCCGTCAATCGGCTCGCCCAGGGCGTTGACCACTCTTCCGATCATCGCATCCCCCACCGGGACGGAGGCGATGCGTCCTAATCCCCGCACGGACATGCCTTCGGTGATGCCTTCGTAATCGCCCATGACGATCACGCCGACGTTGTCTTTCTCGAGGTTGAACGCGACGCCGACCACGCCGTTGGCGAACTGCACAAGTTCCTGCGCCTTGATGTTCGCAAGTCCCTGCACGCGGGCGATGCCGTCGCCCGCCTCCAGCGTCACGCCCATATCGCTGACGTTAAGCGTGGGTTTGAAACCATCTATCTGCTTTTGCAAATCGCTTGTGATCTGCTTGATCAAATCTGACATTCGGTAGCCTCCGCCAAAAATACGTTTACGCACAACAACCCGGATAAGGGGCTTATCCGGGAAGATGATTTTGAATTCTTGCGACTTCGTGAGTTCGGTCACAAGTTGGGCAATGATACCTGAAAGGGGGGGGATTGTCCAGTTGCCGGGCTTCCCCGAAGCGGAACGTCGAATCGGGGCAGAACGCATCGCCTGCTCCCGGGGAAGCGGCTCGAGCGGGTCTATTTCATCATCGGAATTAGAAACGGAGTTTTCCGCTTGTATTCCGCGTACGCCTCGCCGAAATCGCGCAGGAGTTTACGCTCTTCAAAATATGCGCCGACGATGAAATAGGCGGTCGCGCCGATGTAAAAAACCAGCGAGTTGACGGTCATTGTCGGATCGAGCCAAAGAAGAGTCAGGCTGAACAGGTATAACGGATGCCGTACGACGGCGTACAAACCCCGCGGCACAAGTTGATCCGGATTCTCCTCTTGAAACAACGAGCGGAGTCCGGTCAAGGAAAGGAGGTCGGTTTGAAAGGCGGCGACGAAGAGCAAAAGAGCGGACAGGCTCTGAAACCCGAAAAAGAGAAAGTTCCACGGCGGAGGGATCCGATACAGCGGCTGATCTTCAAGGGTCGCGGCGAGATATAAAAGAGGCGCGAAAGAAACGACGGAGAAAAGGTTGTAGCCGAGCCGATACAGGCGCATCCCGCCCCTGCCGATCAAGCCGCGGAATTTATCCTTGACGAAACGGGAAGCGAGGACAGAGTGGAGCAATCCCCACAAGGCGAAGGCGAACAGGATGAGGAAAATGTTCATGCCGTTTTGATGACGCGGGAATGCTTTTCGTTACACGAGACACAAGAAAGAGAGGCGCGCGCGGCGAAGAATAATCGGCGCAAGCGGGGCAGGGCGCGCGTTGAGTTTATCGAAGCGAATGCGGCGTGAGGCAACCTTTGCGCGCGCGCTTTTTTATGTCGCGGGAGCGCGGTTAAAGTGTGGTTAAATTACAGGCATGAGAGTCATCGGCACAGCCGGTCATGTGGATCACGGAAAATCCACATTGATCGAAGCGCTCACAGGCGCGCACCCGGATCGTCTCAAGGAAGAGAAAGCCCGCGAGATGACCATCGAACTAGGATTCGGCTGGTTGACCCTGCCGGACGGTGAAGAGGTCGGCATTGTGGATGTGCCGGGTCACCGCGACTTCATCGAAAACATGCTCGCCGGCGTCGGCGGCATTGACGCGGCATTATTGGTCATCGCCGCCGACGAAGGCGTGATGCCCCAAACGAAGGAACATCTTGCGATCCTCGACCTGTTGCAGATTCACAGCGGGCTGATCGCGCTGACGAAGGCGGACCTCGCTTCTGACTCAGGGTGGCTTGATCTTGTTTCCTCGGAGATTCGCTCCGCTGTGAGCGAGACCGTTCTCAAAGACGCGCCGATCATTCCGGTTTCTGCGAAGACGAAAACCGGGCTCGATGAACTAATCTCCAATCTCCAATCTCTATTGAAAAATAAACCTTCCCGCGCCGACCTCAACCGTCCGCGCCTGCCGATTGACCGCGTCTTCAGCATGAGCGGATTCGGCGCCGTCGTGACCGGCACGTTGCAGGACGGCCGTCTCTCCGTCGGCGACGAAGTGGAGATTTTGCCGGGCGGCGCAAAGGGGCGCATCCGCGGTTTGCAGTCCCACAAACAGAAAGAAGAGACTGCCGTTTCAGGCTCACGGACTGCGGTCAATATTTCGGGAGTGAACACCGAACAAATCCGCCGCGGAAATGTGCTTGTCCATCCGGGTCAGTATCAAGCCACGCGCCGGTTGGATGCCAGGTTCAAAGCGCTCAAGGATATTCGCAAGTCCATCGCTCACAACGACGAGGTCAAGTTCTTCGTCGGCGCAAGCGAGACGATTGCAACCCTGCGTCTGCTCGGCGCGGAAGAGATTCAAGCCGGGGAGGAAGGTTGGATTCAACTGGAACTGCGCGACCCCGTCGTCGCCCTGCGCGGAGATCGTTACGTTTTGCGAAGACCCTCGCCCGGCGAAACGCTGGGCGGCGGCGCGGTGGCGGATCACCAGCCGAAAGGCAGGCATAAACGCTTCGACAAAAACGTCGTCAAATCGTTGGAAGCGCTGGCGCAGGGCTCTCCCGCCGATGTGCTTTTTGAAGCCGCGCTTGCCCTGCAGGTTGCGCCCATTAACGAGATGATCGCCAAATCAAGGCTGGAATCCGAATCCGCCGATTCCGCTTTGCGCGAGTTGTTGGAATCGGGCAGGCTGGTCGCGCTGAATGAAACGCTGGCGGCGGCTCTACCGGTCTGGAAGGCGCTCGAATCGAACATGCTGGAAACGGTGGACGCTTACCTCCGACAATTTCCGTTACGGCGCGGAGTTCCGCGAGAGGAGTTGAAAAGCAGGCTAAACCTCGCGCCTAAAATTTTTAACGCCGCCATCGCGTTCCTCGCCGCTCGTCGCTCGCTGCTGGACGAACGCGGAGCGGTATCCAGCCCGGGGCATGAGATTCGGTTCGATGGGGAGAATCAAGCCAAAGTCCGGGCGTTGAGGCGCGGGGTCGAGTCGAATCCCTTTTCGCCGCCCAGCGTCAAGGAATGTCTGGCGCAGGCGGGCGAAGAAATCTATAACGCGCTGATCGAATTGGGCGAGTTGGTTCAGGTTTCACAGGAGGTTGTGTTCCGCAAGACGGATTACGACGAAATGAGGCGGCGCGTCCTGTCCGCGATCGGCGAGCGGGGGACGATCACGCTGGCTGAAACCAGGGACATGTTCGATACGACGAGAAAGTATGCGCAAGCCCTGCTCGAACATTTGGACGCGGATGGGGAGACAATACGCGATGGCGATGCAAGAAAACTGCGAAAGTGACCGGAAGATGAAGAAAATATCCGACTTATTCAAGCCGCCCGTGTTCGAAGACGAGCAGAAAACGCATCAGGCGTATTTGCTCAACGTCATCCTGTGGGGCATGATCGCCATCCCAATTCCTTATGCAGCCTTTGCGTTGTTTTCCATGCCGTCGCTGTTGGAGCGCGCCCTGCCGCAAACCGTTTCGGTGGAGGCGATCAACCTGTTTTTGCTGTTTCTGCTGAAGCGCGGGCATGTCCGCATCGCCTCCGCCCTGCAGGTCGCCTTCATCTGGTTGTTCTTCACCGTCTCGGCATGGACGGGCGTGGGCGTTCAGGGCGAGTCGTACCTTTTGGGGCATCCGCTGGTGATCGTGATCGCCGGGGTTCTGCTGGGCGGGCGCGCGGCGCTGGGCGTCACCCTGCTTTCGCTCGCCGCCGGTTTTGGGATGGTTCGCGCCGAATTCTTGGGGTTGATCGAAACGAATGTGGAGCGTCCCGCGATCATGAGTTGGGTGGTGAGTCTTGTGGTCTTTCCGATGGGCGCGGTCTTGCAATGGCTGGCGGCGCAGACTGTTGGGCAGGCGCTGGAGCGGGCGCGGCGTAGCAAGGAAAGATACAAGTTGATATCCAGCGTAATATCAGATTACGCCTTCGAAAGCGTAATCGGCGAGAGCGGGATGGGGGAGACCATCTGGCTGGGGGGAGCGGTGGAAAAAATGACCGGCTACACGCCGGAGGAGTACCTCGCCGCCGGGGGATGGTACGGGCACATTCACCCGGACGATTTGGAAAAAGACGCCGCAGACATGGAAAAATTATTGAACAACCAGGACGTCGTCGCGTCGGAGATCCGCACGTTCACGAAAAGCGGCGAAATTCGCTGGGAGCGCGTGTTCGCCCATCCCATCTGGGATGAAAAAGAGAATCGCCTTGTGGGAATCGTGGGCGCGGTGCAGGACGTCACCGAACAAAAGGAAGCGGAGAAAAAGGTTCAAGAGACCCTGCTTCAGCAATCCGCCATCCTGAACAACATCCCCGACATGGCCTGGTTGAAGGACCTCGACAGCCGGTACATTGCGGTCAACGAGCAGTTCCTGCGCGCCTGCGGGCGCAACATGGAAGACGTAATAGGCAAGACCGATATCGAAATTTGGGAAAAGTCCTTCGCCGAGTTCTACCGCAAAGACGACCTGGAGGTCATTCAAAGCGGAAAGCGCAAGACCATCGAAGAAAAACAGAGGGACAGCGCCGGGCGCGTTTACTGGATCGAGACGACCAAGACGCCGATCCGGGACGAGCATGGCAAGGTGGTCGGCACCACGGGCATCGCCCGCGACATCGGCGAACGAAAAGCGGCTGAGTTGGAACGGGAACTCTTCATCGCCGAACTCGGGGCCAAGAACGCCGAACTGGAAAGTTTCACCTATACCGTCTCGCACGACCTCAAATCTCCGCTGGTGACGATCAACGGATTTTTGGGTTACATCGAGCGGGATGCAAAAGCCGGCAATATCGAAAACTTCACCCGCGATTTGAACCGCATCGCTCAGGCGGTGAAAAAAATGCAGATCCTGCTCAACGACCTGCTCGAACTCTCCCGCATCGGACGCATCCGCAACGAATCGGTCGAGACCGAATTCAAGACGCTCGTGCGCGACACGCTCGCCCTGCTGGACGGGGCGATCACCGCGCGCGGCGTCCGCGTCGAATTCGACGATCAGGGGTACAACGTGGTCGGCGACCGCGTGCGCCTGCTGGAGGTCCTGCAAAACCTGATCGAGAACGCGGTCAAGTTTATGGGCAACCAATCCGATCCCCACATTCAGATCGGTTCGTTCGCAGGAGCAGACGGCGCCCCCGTCTTCTTCGTCAAGGATAACGGCATCGGCATCGAGCCGCAATTCCAGGAACGCATCTTCGGTCTGTTCAACAAACTGGACGCGAACAGCGAAGGCACGGGCATCGGTCTCCCGCTCGTCAAACGCATCGTCGAAGTGCATGGCGGCAGGATATGGCTTGAATCCCAGCCCGGGGCTGGAACGACCTTTTATTTCACTCTGCCGGTTGCGTAAGGCAAGTTTAAACTTGCCTTACAAGAAGGAGAACCATGTGCGGAAGATTCACACTCACTGTTGACCCCGCCGAATTGGCGGACGCTTTCAGCAATTACACGTTCCCAAAGCAGTTTGCGCCGCGCTACAACATCGCGCCCACGCAGCCGGTCCTCGCCATCCCCAACGACGCGAAGAACAAGGCGGACTTCTTCATCTGGGGTTTGATCCCATCGTGGGCAAAGGACCCGTCAATCGGAAACAAGCTCATCAACGCGCGCGGCGAAACCCTCGCGGAGAAACCGTCCTTTCGCGGCGGGTTCAAACATAAACGCTGTCTCATTCCCGCAAATGGTTTTTATGAATGGAAAGCCGCAGCCGGGGCGAAAACGAAAACGCCTTATTTCATCCACATGAAAGACCGCAAGCCCTTCGCCTTCGCCGGGTTGTGGGACGAATGGAACTCGCCCGACGGCGGAAGTTTACGAACCTGCACGATCATCACCACCGAGCCGAACGAGTTGATGTCTGCGCTTCATACCCGGATGCCGGTGATTTTGAATCCGGGGGATTACGATCTGTGGCTGGAGCCTGCGCCTCAGACTCCGGATAAGTTGATCCACTTAATCAAGCCCTACCCCGCCGATGCCATGTCTGCGTTCCCCGTCTCGACGATGGTCAATAAACCCGGCAACGACCGCCCGGAATGTATCGCGCCCGCATCGCAACAATGACGCCGTTCAAGCGCGCGCTCATCGGCCGCTTCCCCGCGCTCGGTTCGCGCGATTTCGTCCTCTTCCTCGCCGGACAGTTCCTCTCCGTCGTCGGTTCGTGGATGCAATCCACCGCCCTGCCGTATCTCGCCTATCGCATCTCAGGCCGTCCGCTGGATTTGGGGTTGATCGGTTTCGCCCAGACTCTGCCGACTCTGTTGTTCGCGCTCCCCGCCGGCGTGCTGGTCGAGCGCATGGACAAACGCAAGGCGGTCATCCTGCTCCAGGCGGTCATGTCGGCGCAGGCGTTCGGGCTGGCGTTCCTCGCCTTCACCGGGCGGATTCAGATCTGGCAAATCCTTGTTCTGGCTTTCATATACGGAAGCGCCATCGCAATCGAAGTGACGGCGCGCCAGGCGATGCTGATCGAGCTCGCCGGGAAGGAAGCCCTGCCAAGCGCGATCGCGCTTCAAACCACGGCGTTCAATCTCGGGCGCGTCATCGGGCCGTTATGCGCGGCGTGGCTGATCGCGGCGACGTCCAATGAAGGCGCGGTCTTCCTTGCAAACGGAATCAGTTATATCTTCGTGATGGCGGGTTTATTCATGGCGCGCGCCCGATACAAGGCGGAGAAAGAGGCTGAATCGTCGCGCGATATGGGGAGCGAGTTCAGGGAGGGACTGCGTTACATTCGCTCCAACGCTGTGGTGATGTCCGCCATTTTAATGTCCGCCCTGTTGGGTTTCTTCGGCATCCCGCTCATTCAACAGATCCCAGCGGTCGCGCGCGACATCCTCCAGCCTGCATTGACCTCGGAGGCGGCGATCGCGGCGCGCACGAGCAACCTTTACGCGGCGCAGGGCATCGGCGCGGTGGCGGCGGCGTTGATGATGGCGTATTTCGCCGCGGCGAATAAAAGTTCCACCCTGCTTTGGGGGCAGGTCTTCTTCGTCCTGCCGATCATCGGGTTGGGGGTCGTCGCAAATGCGCCGCTGGCTTTCTTTCTATTGATCTTTGCCGGTTGGGGGACGGTGACGCAACTTATCAGCATGAATACGATGATCCAGATGCGCGTGCCGGACGAATTGCGCGGGCGCGTGTTCAGCGTTTATTTTTGGGGGTTGCAGGGCGTGGCTCCGTTCGGAAGCATTCTGATCGGTTGGGCGGCGCAGGGTTGGGGCGTGCAAAAAGCGATCTTTGCCGGGGGGATCGCCTGCCTGATGGGGTTTGCCGTCGTATGGCTGGTTTTCTTTAACAAGAACGGCAAAAAATGAACGCCGTCTCATCTTGGCTTGACCGCGATTTTTTCGCCGTGTTATCATGACCGGTATGCAAAACGACTTTAACGGCAACGCGCCGCAAACGGATTCGGAAAGTTCCGCAACCGCGCCGGGGAAGCGCCCGCTTCTTTTCCGTTGGATGACGGGTTTGCTCGACATCGGGCTGGGCGAGCCGTTGCTTAAGTTTGGCGCGAATCTTTTTTCCATCCTTACCGTCGCGTTGGTCGTAATTCTCGCGCGATCGTTCTACCGTCAGGCGCAGGAAACGCCAAATGGGGCAGACCAGCCCCCGGTCACGGTCGAGGCGGCGGGCGTCAATCCGCTCACAGAGCCGAATCTGCCCGTCACCGATGGAGTCAATCGTTCGGCGCAATTGCATACCAACATCCCCAGCCGCCCGCGCAAGGAGTTGACTCAGTATATCGTGCAGGACGGCGATACGGTCTTCGGCATTGCGGAAAAGTTCGGTTTGAAGCCGGAGACGATTCTGTGGGGAAATTACAACACCCTGCTGGACGATCCTCATTCGCTTCGTCCGGGGCAGGAGTTGAACATCATGCCGGTGGACGGCGTGTATTGGGAATGGCTGGGCGGAATCCCGTTTGGCGAGTGGGCGCGTTTTTACGGGGTGAGCGCGGCGGACGTGATTGATTATCCGGCCAATCATCTCGATCCGAACGCGGTCGGCGATTACGAGAACGCGAACATCAAGCCTGGAACGTGGTTGATCATCCCCGGCGGGAAGCGCGACTTTGTGAGTTGGTCCGCGCCGTTGGGCGTGACGCGCGAAAACCCCGCCTCGGCGCGCGTGCTTGGAGAGGGCGCCTGCGACCCGATCAGCGGCGGCGCGGTGGGCTACGGTTATTTCATCTACCCGGCGAACAAGCATTACCTTTCGGGCTTTGATTTTTCGCCGCAGACGAATCACAACGGGTTGGACTTTTCCGGGGAGACCGGCGAAGCCGTCTACGCCTCGGATGCGGGCGTGATCGTGTATTCGGGATGGAACGATTACGGCTATGGCAATATGGTGATGATAGACCACGGCAACGGCTTTCAATCGTTGTACGCCCATCTAAGCGCGATCAATGTGGGATGCGGGCAGAGCGTGGGACAGGGCGAGGTGATCGGCGCGATCGGTTCATCGGGGCGTTCATCCGGATCTCACCTGCATTTCGAGATCATGGCTGGGGTTAAAGTTAATCCATGGGATTTTTTGCCGCCGCCGTAGTCAGTTGACAGCGCCCTCCAAATTCGCTAAACTATACGCACAACTACACGCAAGAGAGATCTTATGGCGAAGACACCCACTCCCCCCACCCATATCAATGCCAAAACGCTCCTGCCCGCCGCCATCAACGGCTGGGAGATGTACCTGCTCGATCAGGGACGCTCGCATCACACCCTCAAAGCCTTTCTTTCGGACGTCCGCCTGCTGACGAAGTTCCTATCTCCAGACCAGACCATCGGCGGCGTGACCACCGAGGAACTCAACCGCTTCTTTACATGGATGGAGAAAGACCGCGGCGTGGCGTGCAGTCCCAAGACGCTTTCGCGGCGCATCACCTCGGTCAAATCTTTTTTCCGCTGGCTACATCAGCATGGGACATTAAGCGTTGACCCCGCCGAAAAAGTCGCGCAGCGCTCCGCCATCAGCCCGCTTCCGCAGGTATTGACCGACGACGAATACGACGCCGTCCTGCTCGCGGCAGACCGTCACCGCCGGAGTAAAAAGCCGGATGCGCGCCCCTACACGCTGGTCGCCCTGATCCTGCATACGGCGATCAAGAAAAGCGAGTGCCTCGGCATCCACATCAACCATTTCGAACTGGACGGAAAAAATGGGCCCTTTCTCTTCGTCCGCTATGCCAGCCCGGCGAACCGTTACAAGGAACGCAAGATCGAATTGACCGACGATTGGGTTGTGGCATACGAAGAATATCTCTCCCAGTACCATCCCAACGACCAGGCATTTCCCTGGTCGCCGCGCCGCCTGGAATATTTGCTGGAAGATATCGGCAACGAAGCGGGTTTGAATAAACATTTGTCATTCGACATGTGCCGCTGGACGAGCGCCCTGCGCGATTATCAAAGCGGGATCGAACCGGACAAGGTGCGGCAAAAACTGGGGGTGTCCAAGATCCAGTGGCGCGAGTTGTTCATCAAGATACGTCAGTTGAACGGCGAGTTGAAATAACAAAATCCCCAGTCGTTTACGGCTGGGGATTTTCGTCGCTCGAATATTGCGGCGAAGGGCGCGCAAGGGAAAAATATAGCGCGTCCGCCGTCTCCTCTTTCAAACGATGGCGATGAGCGGGGCGAAAACCCGGAATCCAGACGATTTCCTCCCCCGCGCATAACAGGGGCCAACGGTCGCGCGCGCGTTGGGGAAGTTTCTCATTGGCGAAGAAGTTCGAAAGTTTTTGCGAATGTCCATCCATGCCGAGCGGAAAGAAAACATCCCCCTGACGACGGGACCGCAACTCGAATTTTTGGGGCAAAGCCGCCGCATCCAACCAGACCTGGAACGGGTCCTCGTTCGCTTCGGCTTGTTCCTTCGCCAGGGCGGGGAGTCGCCAGTGTTCGCAGGTTGCCCTCCAGCCGCCGGCTATCATAACCTGTTCGCCGGGCGCAAATGAAATGGATCTCTCATCCGGCATTTGGGGCCAGCGGTCGAAAGGCAATTGGGCGTGAGGCGCGCAGACATACACATGTCCCGCTTCGCGAATCATCCGCATACCCGCTTTCAAATCCAGGCGCAGGATGGGCGCCGACGACTTGATAAATTCCTCCGCGCGTTTCAAAGTGAGATATCCGATGTCCATGCCGGGATGGAGGATCTGCATGGCGTGGCGGATCAGGTTGCGCTGAAGCCCGGGCTTGAACGAGGTCAACCGGAGCAGATCGAAGGTGACGATCTCATCGTTGGCTGAGATCACCGACTCGCCCCAGGCTTGTTCGAGTGTTTCCATCACAAAGGCGAAATCGCCCTTGAGCGTATGAGACATGCGCAGGATCGTCCCGCGGAAATTCGGGTTGTAGGTTTCCAGCGCCGGGATCAACAGGTGGCGGATGCGGTTGCGCTGGAAATTCAGCGAGTCGTTGGTCGAATCGTAAAGCGGGCGGATGCCGTTCACGGCGCAAAACAAAACCGTATCCTCGCGCCAGGTATCGAGCAGGGGGCGCACAACGGGGATGTCTGAGTCGAAGGTCTTGATGATCGAGCGATAAGACATGCCTTTCAGGCCCGAAATGCCGCTGCCGCGCAGGAAGTGCATCAGAACTGTTTCCACCTGGTCGTCGGCGGTATGGCCAACCGCCACCGCCTGCGCTTTATGCCTGCGCGCCAGATCGAAGAGGAAACGATATCGCAGGTTGCGCGCCGATTCTTCGATGGATATTTTCTTCTCATCGGCGTGCGCGCGCACATCCGCGCCGGCAATGACGCAGGGAAGCATCAGCCGCGCCGCGGTCTTCTCCACCATGCGCGCGTCGGACGCGGACTCCGGGCGCAGTTTGTGATCGAAATACCCGACCATGATGGGATAGCCCGCCTGCCGCAGCGTTTCCATCAGGCACAGGCTGTCGGGTCCGCCGGAAACGCCCACAACGGTCAGGCGCTCCTTCGAAAGACCGCACTCTTCAGACAGGATTGATTCGACGTTTTCGGTCATCTAGACCTGATATAACTCCACCAGCACGCCGCCCGCCGCCTCCGGATGAATGAAGGCATACTTCTTCCCATCCACGGCGATGCGCGGTTCTTCATTGATGAGGCGGACGCCCTTCGATTTCAACTGCGCCAACATCCCGTCAATATCGTCCACTTCGAGGCAGAGGTGATGCATCCCTGCGCCGCGTTTGGCGAGATATTTGGCGATGCCGGAATCTCCCGAAGTCGGCATGACCAGTTCCACCTCGGCTCCACTCAATGGCAAAAAAGCCACCTGCGACTTCTCGGCGGGGACGTCGCGCAGTCCGCGCAATTCCATCCCCAACGCGTCGCGCCAGAAGGCAAGGGATTTCTCCATATCTTCCACGACGACGGCGACATGATTAACTGCTTTGATGCGGGGCATGATTCTCCTTTTTATTTACGCGGCAAGTATATCAAAAGGGCGCGTTTCATTTCAGATGAAATGCGCCTGTCTCGAAAGCGGGCGCATGGTTATTGACGGATATTTTCAGGCGCGTCCATCGCCTGTTTGCAACAAAAGAGGCGGTCTGCGCCGCCTCTTTTGTTATTTGCATCGTTACGGGCTGGCTTGCCAATTTTGCCTGCCTCCGCCGCCCATCATGCCGTGACCGTAGCCGCCGCCCCGCCCCTGCGGACCCGTCCCGTCGCAGTTTCCGTTTCCATACATACCGCCCTGCCCGTAGCCGTGAGACTTCATCCAGTCAGCCTGCTCTTCGGTAATGGCGTTCGCCGCCACCGCCGCATCCAGAGCCGCCGCGCGGACTTCGGTCATCAGGGCCGGAAATTCCTCCGCGCTCACACCGGCGGAGAGGGCGATGTCATACATGGTCTCGCCAGCCGCGAGCCGGGCGTTGATGTCGTTCGCGTTCAAGCCGAGTTTCTTTGCAAACTCAGTCACCATGAAGGTGTGCAGGGGTCCCTGCCCGTTGCGAGCCATGCCGCCGCCGTAGGGCGGGTTGACATCCTGGGCATAAGCCGCGCCTGCCCAGACCGCCGCAGCAAACACAGCCGCAAGCGCCAAACCTGCGATCAAAATCGTCTTTTTCATCATTTATCTCCTTGTTCTGGAAGAACCGTCGTTTTGTTCTTACGCTTCCAGTCTAAAACAAGAGGATAAAGAACCCGTCAAAGAATTGTGTCGTTTTGGTGAAGGATGAATTTTCGCCGCCGTTTATTTCACCGCAAAGCCCGCAAAGAACGCGAAGAAAGCCCCTTCATGTTTGGCGCTAAAACCAAACTTGCATGGCGGCGAAAACGATTATCAAATTCCGGCGTTGCTCAGGATGGAAGCCGCCTCGCTCAACATGGAAGTCAGAACGGGATGCTCAACCCCGAACCTTTCAGCCGCCTTCTGCATCCTTTCGAGGATGGACGGGGTTTCAAGCCCCTCGGCTTTTTTCAACAAGGACTGCACGTCCTTTTCCAGGTCGCGCAACAGTTCGAGACTGTCCTCGTCCACCCGTTCCACATTTTGGAGCTCGGCATGGACTTTTTCCAGAAGCGAGTCGAGTCGTTTGTCGTTCATGGGTCGCGCTCCTTTCGCAAGCGGTTTCAACCTTATTTTACATCCAACCTTGCGAGGTTTCCAGTGAGATACGTCATTCATCATGCTTTTCTCACCAGCCATAACCAAAAACTTGAGGCGCTTGTGTGAAAGTCGCGCAAGCGACAGCCACCCACGAAAACCCGCCGACCCGCAACTCTGCCGAGTTCGCCAACAGTATCCTCGCAGGTGACAGTCACTTTATTTGGCGGGCAATCTGCCGTTCCACTTTCCCCATCGGATAATCCTCCAAATCTTTTAACTTAACCCATTTGAGATTCTTATCTTTGGGGATTTCAACTTTCTCGCACCAAAACGGATACACCGCCACCCTAAAATGGCTATACGCATGAGATACAGTTCCTAACTCCCGCCTTCCATGCGCGGACGCTTGAGAACGTCCACCACGCGCTTCAACGCGAACCTTGAGCCGGGTTGCGCCTCTCAAGGCTTTGACCAACTCCCTGGCCGGGTCGCCATCTATCCTCGCGTTTGGGAACTCCCACATCCCGCCCAATAACCCATCCGCCGGGCGTTGACTGAGCAACACCCTGCCCCGCTCCACAATCACCGCCGCCGCATGGACGTAGGTCGGTATCCGCTTCTTCGGCTTCATCGTCGGGCGCATTTCCTGCGTTCCGTTCCTCTGCGCCTTGCAAAGATTCTTCAACGGGCAAATCGAACAACGCGGATTCTTCGGCAGGCAGACCATCGCGCCCAGATCCATCAACGCCTGGTTGTAATCGCCCGCCCTGCCCTTCGGCAAATTTTCTCCAGCCAGAGCCCATAGAATTTTTTCACCGCCAGGCGAATCGGCATATCCCTTCACATCAAACAGGCGCGAGAATACGCGCCGGATGTTTCCATCCAACGTCGGCTCGTCCATCTTGAAAGCCAGCGAAGCGATTGCGCCAACCGTATATCGCCCAATCCCCGGCAGGCTTCGCAAGTCCTCCAGATTTGACGGCAGTCTACCGCCGAATTTTTCAACGACGATCTTCGCGGCTCTGCGCAGGTTTCGCGCGCGGCTGTAATAGCCGAGACCTTCCCATACCGCGAGAACATCCCGCTCAGACGCCGACGCCAAAGCCTTCACGCTGGGAAATTGCTTCATCCATTTTTCAAAGTAGGGAACGACCGTCTCCACCCGCGTTTGCTGGCACATGATCTCGGAAACCCAAACCGCATACGGATCGGGATGATCGCGCCAGGGGAGGGCGCGTTTACTGGCTTTGTACCAGCCGAGGAGGAGGGTCGAGAGGCGGGGCATGGGAGGGGAGATTGGTAATTGGTAAATTGGGTAATGGTGATTAGCGGGAAATATTCACTATTCACGATTCACTAGACACTGTTCACGGACAAGGCTCTGCCAGTGAAGCGCTCTGGAAAGTCGAGTTGTCGAAGGCAATCACGCGGACGGTGAGGAGATCGTTATCCGAGCAAGCCAAAACAGTCGCATCCGCGCCTTGTTTAAAATCAAGCAGTTCTTTGGTGGGAAAGACCAGGTTCTGATGGCCGGAATTGATCAGGATAAATCCGATGCGCGGAAAATCCATTGCGGCGTATGCGGGCCAGGGATTTGTCGAAGTCAACCCCTCCCCTTTCCAATACATGCGCGGGTACAACAAACGGCCCTCGAGCAGGACGGCGTCGGGCTGTGCAATAAAGGATTCGATCTCGGCGCGCGCGTATCCCTTTTGTTCGAGACGGGAGACCAGTTCGCCCTGCGCGGAGGCATAGCGCGGTTCGGCGAATCCTTTCGCAAGCCAGGGCAGGGAGCCAACAAAAATGAAGGGGAGGAGAAGGGACAGAGTGATCAGTGATTGGTAATTGGTAATCGGTTGAGTGGGCGGTGAAATTTTGGTTGTTGCGACCTGCAGTTTAGAACCAAACAGAAGGGCGATTACCCCGAAGATTTCGGCGATGCCTACGCCAAAGTAGAAGTAAATGACCCAGTCCACAGGCAGGTTGTAACGCCAGCTGGAGAAGCGGGCGACGCCGTTGGAGAGCGCATACCCCAGGTTGAAGGCGAGCGGGATGAGGGAGAGCCATCCGAGACGCTTCCATGCCGCGCCGAAGCCGACGGCGATGACGAAGAGATAGAACAAGACGAGAACGACGTTGTACCATTCAAGAGTCCCGTCCCATTCGACCCAGTAGAGGTTGATCGGTTCCTGCAAACCGTTGAATGGTTTGACGAGAGGCAGTGTCAGCAAGCCGCCGATCTCGGTGTTGAGGAAGTGAGAGGCGATGAAGTTCGCCACATAGCCGGGATTTTCGAGCGTAAAGGAGATAATCCGCTCGCGGACGTTGTCCTTCTGCGGGTCGAATCCCGCCGGGCTTGCGACGGCGTCGAAGGAATATTGGTTGAAGATGACCCCCACCTGGTTGGGGTCGTCGAAGGAAAATTTACCGGAGACGGTGTAGTTATGGGTCAACCACGGCAGGACGACGAGAATCAATGCCGCGGCAAAAACAATTCCCGTTTTTATCCACTCGCCCCATTTGAATTTCATCGCGAACAGGACAAGCAGGAAAAGGAAGGGCAAAGTCAGCGCGGACTGGGCGCGAAAGAGCAGGAACAAGCCGAACGCCCCGCCCGCGATCAACGTCGAGCGCAGGTCGCGCCGCTCCAGCCACCACAGCGCGACGAGGCAGATGGCGACAACAGCAAAGGCGGTTGGGAGGTCGGTGGTGAAGGTCTTGGAATTCGCAACGCGGGTATTCGAGGCAATCCATAATGAAGTGTATTCACGGAAGACGGCGAACAGGGCGACCGTCACGCCGGCGGCGGGGGAATGGAATTTTTTTCCTAGAATAGACAAGGCAACGGGAAAGAACGCCAATACGAGAACCTGCGCGGCGATGATGGCGGGATAATTCTGGTCGAAGAAGAAATGAAGAAGCGCGAGGAAGATCACATACAGCGGGCGCGGGGGGATTCCGCCGAAGTAGTCCGCGCCGATCAAGAGGCTTTGGGCGGAGAAGTCGTAAAAACCGGCGTCGGAGTATGGGAGCGGGGCGTTGGTCGGCGGGACGATGGAGACATAGAAACTGTTCGCGAGAGTGGAGAGAGGAACGGAGAGCCAGAGAATGGAAGAGGTTGCGTAGAGAATGAGGGGAAGGATGAAGGATGAAGGATGAAGGATGAAAGGAGGTTGATGCGTGATGCGTGATGCGTGAGGGGGGGCGGGTGGAGATTGGAGGGTTGAGATTGATAATTGGTAATTGGTAATTAGATATATGATCAAGCCAATGAGGAGCGCGAGGATGAATTGCCAGGCTTGAATGGCGACGCCGGGTTCGCCCCAGTAGGCGGTGTCGGGGGTGATTCCGATTTTGGTGAAGGAGATAAAGAGAAAAACGGAAAGCAGAAGGCAGAAGGCGGTGAGGGCGGCAGGGGAAAGGGGGTTGAGATTGGATAGTGATTGAGGATGGAAGCCGTTGGTGGAAAGTAGAAAGTAGAAAGCGGCTTCGAGGGCAAGAAAAAAAAGGAGCCAGAGGAGAGGGCTGAGGCGTTCGTAGTAGGGAAGGAAACGCTCCGGGTTAAGATAACGCAAGAGAAACAGGATCAAGCCAAAGGTCAGGGAAAGAAGCGCGGAGGCTAAAACTGCGGACGCGGAAAAAAATTTCTCGAAGCGGATCAGGTTTCGGCGCGAATAAAGTCCCAATCCAATCCCTGAAAAAAAGAGAAACGCCATCGCGCCAAGCAGGGCAAGGCGCGCCATTGATAAGCCTTCGGAAGGGACGCGAAGAAGGGCGGCGATTGCGATGAGAGACTGAAATGCCGCGGCAATGAAATACCACGGCAGGAGGTTGGCGAGTTTGGTTGGCATTATTTGTTTTCCGTCATTGCGAGGGCGCTCTTGTTCTTCGCCCCAAGCAATCCTCTAGCTCATTAGATTGCTTCGTCGCGGAGAGCGCGCTCCTCGCAATGACGGAGGGAGACTAAAACTGAAACCCGAGGCGGGCGGGGACGACTTTGTAGGAGTAGTTTTTGACATAACCGAACAGGCGGTCTTGCAGCAAACCCCATTCGGCAGAGGCGAGCGCGCGGCGCGCTTCAGCCGCGTCGGACGCAAGCAAGCCGACCTGTATTTGGGGGTATGCGCCGTAGAGAGTCGCCCAGGCTTCGGCGGGTTGCAAGCCAAGCCTTTGCACGCCCGGAACGAACTCGCCGATGACAAACTCGAAATATTCCTGGTCGCGTTCGGCGGCGATGTCCCAGGTCATGATCACTTTGACGGTCATATCAACCTTGCTGGTAATCCAGCACGACCACTTTCGTCTCCTGCGGCAGGGACGAGCGCGTGGCTTTCAAGGACGGCTGCGACTCGACCTTGCCCAGCCCCATCTCCTTGAGGAATTTATTCAGCGGTTCGAGTTTGATCTTTGCGCCGTCTGTGGCGTAATGCATGGGGATGACGAGATTCGGTTCGATGACGCTGACGACTTCGGCGGCTTTGGCGGCGTTGAGACTGCTTCCGCCTCCAACCGGGACGAGGAGCACGTTGACCGTCCCCAGGGCTTCGACTTCGCTCTGGGTTGGGACCTCTTGAAGATCGCCGAGGTGCGCGACGGTGATGCCTTCGTAATCGAAGACGTACAAGGTGTTGCGGGTTTTGTCTTTGGTCTTCTTTCCGCCCCCTGCGGTTTGAACGGCTGTGATGAACACGCCGCCGATCTCAAATTCGCCCGCGCCGTCTATGACGTGCTCCGCGCCCTTGACCGCGTCGAGGTGGGCGTGACCGGGCGCGTCGTGGCTGACGGTGACGATATCCGCCTTGAGTTTGAGCGCGTCGTAACCGACCGTCTTGTGATCGAACGGGTCGGTGACGACGGTCGCGTAGTTGCGTTCTGTCAGTCTAAAACAGGAATGTCCGTACCAGGTGATTTCCATTCAGCAAGCGCCTCCAGAGGGTATTATAACCGATGTAAATTGACGCCATATTATCCCGCGCATTAAACCCTGTTGTTTGTGCAAGAATTTTTGAACCGCCGATCCCGCCAGAAAAACCTTTGTGTTCTTCGCAGTCTTTGCGGTTGCTTATCGTTTCAGCGATCAATCTCGAATCGCAAGCAGGGGGAATTTGAACGACGCGCCCCTGCCTTCGGCGGATTTTACTTCGAGCAGGGAGCCGTGCGCCTCGACGATCTGGCGCACAAGCGAAAGCCCAAGCCCAGTCCCGCCATGTCGGCGGGTGGGCGAACCGTCCAATTGATGGAACGGTTCAAAAATTTCCTTCATGCGGCTGGCGGGAATTCCCACCCCCGTATCCTGCACGCCGACCTGGATGAGATTATTCCCTTCTTCTTCCAGAGAGACGGTCACGCTTCCGCCGGACGGGGTGAATTTGATCCCGTTATCGAGGAGTTGTCCCACGACCCAACTGATCTTTTCCCCATCCGCCTGCACAAAGGGAATGTCTTCGGGCGCGTTTACGATCAAATTGACGCCGCGCTCCTCAGCTTTGCGGGCGGCGCCTTTTGCCACCAATGAAACGATGCGGCGGATGTCGGTGTTTGCGAGTTTCATGCTCATTTCGCCTTTGGATGCAAGCGAGAACATGATCAGGTCTTCGATCATGTCCTCCAGTTTTCCGGCGGCGCGCTGGCTGACGGTGAGCGCGTGGCGTTGTTCGTCTGTGATCCTGCCGAGCGACTCGGAGACGAGCAGTTCGATGTAGCCTTTGATGTGCGTGAGCGGCGTACGTAATTCGTGCGAGATGTTGGCGACAAAATTCGCCTTCATCTGGCTGAGTTCGGAGAGGCGGTTGAGGGCTTCGTTCAACTCCGAGGTGCGTTCGCGGACGCGCTGTTCGAGGTTGCGGTTCGCCGATTGCAGGGCGGAGCGCAACTGGATGATCTGCTCGGTGATGACCTGATCGAGGGTCTCCTGCGTGAGCAGTTTCATCTCTATCAACGCCTGTCCCAGCAGGGCGGTTCCGCCTTTTTCGGCGGCATCCTGCTGGTAGGTGAGGGCGCGCAGGAGATCAATCTCGCTGATCAGTCCTTTCTGGACGAGATATTCGCCCAGGCGCGGCACGAGCATTTCGGGGGATAGTTTCGGTTGGTTCGATTCCATCATTCATCCACTTTATTGCACGACCCATTCGCCGTCAAGCATGACGGCGGACGGGGCGATTGTCAACAGGTCGGAGGGATTCGCTTCGGACGGGTCGCGATCGAGGACGATGAGGTCGGCGCAGTAGTTGGCGGCGAGTGCGCCGAGGCGATGTTCGGCGTTGGCGGCGTAGGCGGCGCCGAGGGTGTAGGCGGACAAGGCTTCGGCGAAGGTTAATTTTTGGGCGGGCAACCAGCCTTCGGCGGAGGGAGAGCCGTCGCTCCTTTGCCGGGTGACTGCGGCGTGTAATCCCAAAAACGGGTTGGGGGATTCGACCGGCGCGTCCGATCCAAAGGCGAGAATCGCGCCGTGATTCAGTTGTGTCCGCCAGGCGTAGGAGAGCGCGGCGCGGCTGCCCCAGTAGCGGTCGGCGGCGATCATGTCGGAGGTTGCGTGAATGGGTTGCATGGAGGCGATGACGTTTAATTTTGCGAGACGCGGCGCGTCGTCTGGGTGAATGACCTGCACGTGTTCGATGCGGTGACGGAGATGCGGCAGGCGGTTTTTCTTTTCGTATTCGCGCAATTGTTCGAAGGCGTTCAAGACTTCGTGGTTGGCTTTATCGCCGATGGCGTGGACGGTCATGCTGAGTCCGACGTCGGCGGCTTTGCGGCAATGTTCGAAGAGTTCTTCGCCGTCCATGTTGAGGATGCCGCGATTGTGCGGCTCGCCTTCGTACGGTTCGATCATCGCGGCGGTGCGGGGTCCGAGCGCGCCGTCCATGAAGGCTTTGACCGAGCCGATCCACAACATTCCGTTCCCGAAGCCGGTTCGCAGGCCGAGGTCGTTCGCCTGTTCGACGCTTTCAACGGGAATGTTTTTGCACACGCGCAATTTTAATTTGCCCCGCGCGTTCAAGGATTGCAATGCCATGAATGAATCGCGGCGGTCGAAGTCGTGGATGCCGGTGAGTCCCATTCGGTGCAGGATGGGTTGGGCTTTTTCGATTGCGGATTCGATCTCGCTGGGGGTCGGTTTGCGCACGATATGGCTGATCCGTTCCATCGCCGTTTCGAGCAGGATGCCCGTGGCTTTTCCGTCCGCGCCGCGTTGGATCGCGCCGTCTTTTGGGTCCGGCGTGTCGTCTGCGATGTTAGCCAGTTTCAGCGCGGCGGTGTTCGCCCACGCCGCATGGAGCGATTTGGCTGTGAGGTAAACCGGGTTATTCGGCGCGATGGCGTCGAGTTCATTTGCGGTGGGGAATTTCCCGTCCCAATCGTTTTGTTGCCAGCCGTGACCCAACACCCACTCGCCGGGTTTGGAGGTTTTTGCGCGCTCCGCAACCCTTCGCAGACATTCTTCCTTTGTCTTCGTCTCGCAATCCACTTTGGAGAGTCCCAGCGCGTAATGCTGGATGTGGATGTGCGCGTCGGTGAGACCGGGCAGGATGGTCGCGCCTTTCATATCCTGCTTTTCGACCTTGCCGTGCGCGAGGCTTTCGAGTTTGTTTTTATCCCCAAGAGCAATAATCCGCCCGCCCGCGATGAGGATCGCAGAGCCGTGCGGATGGGATGAATCAAGAGTGTGTATTTCCGCGTTGTAGAGGAGTTTCATGGGGCAATTATAATCGCGTAAACCGTCTACAAATAAAAACCGCAATCAATGGGTGTAGCGCAAAACTATCGGTAACCTGCTCCCAGCGCCGTCCCCGGCGCGGGGTTCTGGCGCAATACGCCGCCGGGGACGGCGGCTTGAGCGAATCGCCGACACTTTTGCGCTACACTCGCAATCAATAGATGTCAATAGAGGCGTCGAAAATCGCGCTCGGTCTACACGACGAGTTCTCCTGCGTCACCACACGGAAGTAGTAGGTCGTATTGGGTGTCAGCCCCGTCACTGGGTAGCTAAAGTTATAGTTGGCATAAAACGGCGATAGCGCCACGTCACTGATAATACAGCCGCCATACGCGCAGTCATTATTGACCGAGTTCTGGTTACTCCCCACATACACCACCTGCGACGTCCCCCCCGTCCCGCTGCGCCACGACAATGTCGCTGCCGTACCACTAGCCCCCTGTGTCACACTCAGATTGGTTGGCGCCGTCGAGGTACATGTCTGATTACACGTACATACTCTGTTGATCCGCTCACAAGTCGTGATCTTGTAATACTCCGTAACCCACTCACCGTTCTCATCCTTATAGCGAGCGTACACAATATTTGAGTCACGATGGCTCACATAGCGATCATCCGCTGTACGCGAATCTAGCCAGTTATAGCAGACAGTCGGATGAAGAAAAGTCTGTATCTCATACGTCCCCATCGAGACGTCCTGGCAGCTCACGGTAGTTCCAGGTCGCGTGCCGCATGGGGTCACACACGAGCAGTTCTGGCGACAGTAGACGGAGGGTGAGTCAAGGAAGAAGGTGCCCGCGACCCGCGTCCCCACCGGACACCTACTATATCCATCCCATTTCACGTCAGTACTTAGCACCTCATCAGTAGACACAATCCCGCCACACTCTACTGCCTGCCCGGGAGCGCAGCAGAGCTGTGCAACCTCGCAGGATCCTTGGCTGCTTCCACTACACTCCGGGTTACCACTATGCCTAACGGGGAAGTATTGATCACAGTTTGCCGCCGTCCTACAGGACATATCAGCAGTCCCCGGCAGATACATGACGCCCCCCGTCGGCTGTGTCCCGCTCGGGCAGGAGGCTAAGACAATTCCCCCACCACCTCCACCATCGCCCCCCTCCCCGATATCATGACACCCATCATTCGCCATATACTGCCCCGGCGGACACCCTACATTATCACACCCATTCCCCCCGCACGCACTACACCAATCATGCACTTCAAGGCAGTCACCAGTTTCATCATCGCAGACCGTTTCGAAATTACATGGAACAACCGAGCAATCGCCCCCACACTCATCCGCTCTAGTAGGTGTTGGCGGCAAAGCCCAAAAGAACAGGGCAAATACGCTCAGTAGTAGTGTTTTCATCAAAACCTGCTTTAGTCGCATGTTCCCCGCTCCAGTTTGTTGAGTATTTTATATTTGCCCGAGTACGACCAGACTTTATCTACTCCATTACTGTGTTCTGTCTTCGGCAGGCGCACCACGCTCACCAGGTTCTCCTGCTTGATTAGTCCCTGCCAGGCTTCGATATTTCCCGTCACAGTTTTGCTCGCTTTTGCGCTACCCACCGCCTCTGGATTTGCCTCCACCCGCTTTAGTGCCGCGCAGATATCCTCATGCTGGTAAATACTAATACCAGGGACATGGGCAAATCTCTTTAGCCCCGATAGCGTCCATAGGTAAAATCGCTCTTCATCCCCCCAGGCATAAAACCCGCTTATGCCCTGCCCCTCCCCCCGCTCGGTAAAGTCCTGCCAGCTATACTTCTTGTCTGGTAAATCACGGAAAAAGTAGTGCCATACTACTCGCGATAGCGCCTTGCCCCCAGTATTTGCATAAAAAAGATAGCCAGAGATCAGCGATAAAATTATTAACAGAATGATGCCAATGCCAATTACTTTTCCCCTACTCATACCTCGATGGTAGCACAACTGCGATCAATTGCAAAAACCGAGAAATCAACTTATCTGGTCACTTGAAAATCTTCTATCTTAGATTCTGGTATAGCAATCAAGGGGAGTCCGTGCGCCACTCCTTCTCCATCTCTATAAAATATAATGTCATTACTAACGACTAAACCCCAACACTGTTTTTCTCTATCAATCAATATACTATATAAATTTGCATTATACTTTTTGAAACCAAGTTCTTTCATTATCTTATTCATATACACCAAGTAAGCTTTGGCATATTCCGCCAAAAGAAGTCCACGTTTGTTAGGTCTAAAATCAGTCGGCTCGCAGCTTTTTGCGGCAATTCCATCCACCGCAAAGCCAAGCTCATACTTGGTCTGCTCACCAATCGTTCTCATCAGCACCGTGCCTGTTTCGTTATCTGTCACATTTACCGCCCCGCCCTCCTCTGTTACAGTGATTTTTCCCTCCGCCACTTCATCCGCCAGCCCATATGTCTCGATTAGTTTATTTGTCTGTTGCATCGCTTCGGATATCGCCTCCACCCACGCGCCAGTTTCTTCGTCCAGTTCGTAGCCTTCTATTGTTATTCCCTTTTCATCGTCAAAATCCACGTCGGCGGGGTCGAGGGTCACGGTCTCGCCGTCCACGGTGATGGTCATCGCCCCATCGGGGGATACGGTCACGCCGGGGACGGGGGTCTCGCCGTCGTAGAGCAGTCCGTCTGCGTGGAGCGTGAAGCGTTCACCGGAAGCGGCGATTGATTCTTGCAGGGCGGCAAATTGCGGATGGAGGGTTGGGATGGCAGTTAAGGTGACTGTCACCTCAGAGGTGACAGTCACCTGCGGGACGGATGTGCAGGCGGAAAATGTCAAAAAAATTATGCTGAGAAAATAGATGTATTTTTTCATGGTTTTCTTCCCGGATCGAATATGCCGAGGGTTGGGAAACCAGCCCGCAGGCTATTTATCCGTTGGATATTTTACCTGTAACCCGCTTGAGAAATTCTTTCGCAGAACCGAGCGTCTCAAATGCCTGTTCCCGAGTCAAGGTGATGGATTTCTGATAGTCGCCCGCCTGGCGCATATCGAACGCGCGATGGATGATCTGACTCATTTCCTTTGGAAACTCGCCGCGCTTAACAAAGAGTTCATCGAATTTCGAGATTGCTCCGCTATGTTTGGACGGTTCGGTTTCGGCTGTCACCAGCAATGCCAGGGTCGCGTAAAATATCGAATAATACGCGCGGTTGACGACGCTGGCGGGACTTCCACCGTTATCGAACAAAATCTCCGCATCGCGAAGAGACTCCCGCGCCCGTTCGAGACGATAAGCAATCAGGTCCTTTTTGTAATCCGTCACACAGCGACTCCCTCTTCGCGGATGCTGCGATAAAAGGGCAGGAAACCGTAGTTCTTCATATTTTCCCTGGTATCTGGAATGACCGAAAGCACTTTGCCCGCGTCAAAGCCCACCTCCCAGGCAATGGCAGACGCTTTTTGGATCATGAGATTATCAATGGCGGGCAGGATCACCAGCAGGTCTATATCCGATTCACGGCTGGCGTCCCCCCGCGCCTGGGAACCGAACATAATGACCTTGACCGGCAGCCCCAATTCCCTGGATATCCGCCTGCGAAATTCCCTTGCAAGTTTTAAAGCGCGCACGCGCGGCCGCAAGGTTTTCCTGCCGGTCAGACGGCTTTTTTTGACAGTCTTTGCAGAGCCAGGTGTTCTTTGCATAAGTTGATTATACCTTTGAAACCTACGTCATCTTTTTCAACAGCGCGTCCAATTCTTCATTCGAATAATAATAGATCGTCACCGTCCCGCCCTTTTTGCCGTGCTTGAGCATGACCTTCGTGCCAAGGCTGCGCTGAAGGCGTTTCTCCACATCCGAGACATCGGCATTGTGGAATACCTTCCTGACCTTTACCGGTCTTTGCCCGGTCAATTTGCGGACGAGTTCCTCCGCCTGACGCACACTCAATGATAGATTGATGACGGTCTGCAAAGCGGATATCTGCGCCTTTTGGGTGGAGAGTCCAAGCAGGGCGCGGGCGTGACCTTCGGTGATCTT
>CAADGT010000083.1 GCA_900696595.1 uncultured Chloroflexota bacterium | reverse complement strand
TTTTTATTCGCATCCTGCTCTGTGACTTCAACCAGAAAGTGGGGAAAGAACCCGTAGGAGGAGCGCACCACGTCAAAACCCAGCACGGTGATTCCGCGAAAGGCGCGCAGGGCTTCGTCGGTCATCGTATTGTGATCCTGGTGGACGTCCTGCCGCGAATGGGTGAAGATCAGATCGGGCTGAAAGTCTTTGCGCAGTTTTAGAAAATACTCAAGAATGTCCTGCCGCGAATCGGGAAAGACGCGCGTGACGAACGGGCCGAAGATAATCTTCTCCTCCGGCACGCCGAGGACTTTCATCGAGGCGAGATGTTCCGCCTTTACATTCTTCAAGTCGGGATTCTTCTGATTGTCCGAGAGCGTGACGCACAGGATGTCCGTCTTGTGGACGATATGGTGAATCAACGCCCCGCATCCGATCTCGATATCGTCGGGATGCGCGCCGAGGAAAAGGGTTCGTTTACCGTGAAAATTCATAGGACGATGGACGATGGGCCGCAGACCATGGCTCTTATCGTCCATCGTCCGAGTCCCATCGTCAGCGCTATTTCGTCGCCAAAATCCCGCCGACAACCTTGGTCATCACCAATTTGCCGTCGCGCTCGAACCGGCGCCTCGCTGCGTCGGTGATCTTGACGATCAGCGCCTCGTATTCATCCCTGTTGTCGAACATCGAAGTCCACAGTTTGCGGTCTTCGTTCAACGAGGCGCGGACATACTCAATGAACGGCTCGACTTCGGGGAAGGTGAGGTGATTCTCAAATGTACGCAGTTCGGTCCTGGCGAAGATGCTGTCAATCGTGCCGAAGATCTCGCCCTTGAAGCGCGAGGAGCCGGGCATGGGCGGGATGGCGGCGTTCGCCGCTTCCTCGATGATGTCGTAGAACATCTGCTTGTTCTCAGGCAGGGGACCGGAGACGAAGAGCCGTCCGCCGGGCTTCAATACCCGGTGCGCCTCGCCAAATGTAAAGTTCAGATTTCTGGCGTAATAGATCGCGAATGCGCTTGTGCAAAGGTCGAAGGCGTTATCCGCAAAGTTGAACGGCTGGTTAAAATCGAGAAATTGAAATTCGACCTGCGAGCCGCGTTCCTTGTTCCTTGCGCGAGCCTTCTCAAGCAATTCCTCCGAGAAATCGCCGCCGATGATGTTCGCCCCTCCCTTTGTGTAATCGTCAAAGAGGAAACTCAGTTTTCCCGCGCCGCATCCCACGTCGAGGATCTTCATGCCAGGCTGGGGGTCGAGCAGATCCGTCGTCCAAACATCAATGTTGGCCGATCCGTATTCTTCGTGAATCTCAATTCGGGTCAGCAGGTCCTTGCTGGTTTCCTGATAGTCAATGTGCATGGGTTTCTCCTTATATAAGTGTAAGCGGAATTATACCAAAATTCAGCGAATGAATTTTAGAGGATTAATATCTACTTCGTCGCCGCGAGGGCGGAAAAAACGATGGCGAAGGAAAGGTTTTTTGCGAGAATCAAGTTATGGAGTTATTGGAATAGGGCGAATACGATCCCCAGGGCAACGCAGGCGATGAACCCGATCGCGAGCAGGGTCAGGCAGGTCGGCAACAGCCGGCGAATCCAAGTCCAGTAGGCGTATGCGTTCCATGCTTTGACAGCGATGGGTTGGGCTTTGCGTAAAAGGTCGGGCGCGTTCTTTTCGAAGGTATGCGCGGCATTTTCCGCAGACGGCTTCTTTTCGACGACCGGGTTTGCGCCTCTCCGCATTTCCTTTGGGATGGTCAGGTTTGCGCCGCAATAAGCGCACGGCATTTGGCTTGCGCCCGGGGACGGGTCATTGGGTCCGCCGCAACTGGGGCATTTGATCAACGTTAAGTTCATGGTGTTTTCAGGCATAACAGCATCCTCCGCGAACGATTGCGGGATTATACGTCCAGTTGTTGCGAGGAGGGTAAACCATTCGTATCATCCTGTTCCGTAGGGAAATCCCGCAGATTGTCGCGTATTGGGATTAGAATCGGGGGCGACCAATCCATTCGAGGAGCATATCCATGACTGAACAATTCAACGCTTCGAGCCTTCGACATCCTCAGGGCAATGCTTCGCTCAGTTTTGGCGGGGAGATCGTCTGGCGCCCGACCGCCAGGCATATCGCAGAGTCAAACCTGACGGCTTTCATGCGCCTGCACGGCGTCGCCGATTTTGCCGGGTTGATGAAACGATCAACGGAAGACGTTGCATGGTTCACCGACGCCGTTTTGAAATTCCTCGACATCCAATTTTATGAACCGTATTCGCAGGTCGTGGATTTGAGCGCGGGGATCCAATTCCCCACATGGTGCGTGGGCGGAAAAATGAATATCGTCCATAATTGCGTGGATAAGCGGCGGGTATCAGGCATCAGTGGGCAGTTATCAGTGGTGTGGGAGGGCGAGGAAGGCGCGACGAAGTCCCTGACTTATGCAGAACTTTATAAGCAGGTGAATAAGACTGCCAACGCGCTTCGTTCGCTGGGGCTGGGGAAGGGCGACGCAATCGGTCTTTTTATGCCGATGACGCCGGAGATCGTGATCGCCCTGCTGGCGATTGCCAAGATCGGCGGGATCATTCTGCCGTTGTTCTCCGGCTATGGCGCGGGCGCAATTGTCTCGCGCATGGCGGACGCGGACGCCAAAGCCCTCTTCGCGGCGGACGGCGCGTTCCGGCGCGGCAAGGCGGTCGAGATGAAATCCGTTGCGGACGAGGCGGCGGAGCAAATCCCGACGTTGAAGCATATGATCGTTTTGAAGCGAACGGGGCAGGCGATAAAGATGAAAGAAGGGCGGGATCTGTGGTGGCGCGAACTGATTGATGGACAGAGCGATGCGGCGGAGACCGAAAAGACCGGAGCCGAAGACCCCTTGATGATCATCTACACTTCAGGCACGACCGGCAAGCCGAAGGGCGCGCTTCACACGCATTGCGGATTCCCGGTCAAAGCCGCGCAGGATATGGCCTTTGGGACGGATGTGCATGGCGCTTCGCGTGCAGCGCAAGTCTCGGACTTGCGCTACACGGATGTGATTTATTGGATGACCGACATGGGCTGGATGATGGGTCCCTGGCTGGTCTTCGGCTCTCTCATCCTCGGCGCGACGATGTTCCTCTACGACGGCGCGCCGGATTTTCCCGCGCCGGATCGGTTGTGGGAACTGGCGGAGAAACACAAGATCAACCAGATGGGCGTTTCGCCGACCTTGATCCGCTCGTTGATTCCGCATGGGGACGAACATTTCAAGAAGCACGATCTCAGTTCGCTGAAATGTTTCGCCTCCACCGGCGAGCCGTGGAACCCCGACCCCTGGATGTGGCTGTTTGAAAAAGTGGGCGGTTCGAAGATTCCGATTGTCAATTACTCCGGCGGGACGGAGATCAGCGGCGGGATTGTGATGGGCAACCCGCTCATGCCGCTCAAGCCGTGCGCCTTCTCCGCGCCGTGCCCGGGCATTGCGGCGGATGTGGCGGATGAAAACGGCAGGCCGGTTCGCAACGCGGTCGGCGAACTTATCATCAAAGCGCCGTGGATTGGGATGACGCGCGGATTTTGGAAGGACAGGCAACGCTACCTCGATACATATTGGTCGCGCTGGGAGAACGTCTGGGTTCACGGCGATTTTGCGGCGATTGACAATGACGGCTTGTGGTACATCCTCGGACGCTCGGACGATACGATCAAGATTGCGGGGAAGAGGTTGGGACCGGCGGAGGTGGAGTCGATTCTCGTCCGGCATGAATCCATTGTGGAGGCGGCGGCGATCGGCGCGCCGCACGAGGTCAAGGGGAGCGAACTGATTCTTTTTGCCGTACCCGCTCCCGGCGTGGAAAGAGGCGAAGCGCTTCGTCGGGAATTGCATGAGATGGTCGTGGCGGAAATGGGCAGGGCGCTCGCGCCGAAGGCCATCCTGTTTGTGGACGACCTGCCCAAGACGCGCAACGCCAAGGTGATGCGGCGCATGATCCGCGCGGCATATTTGGGGTTGGATGCGGGCGACACTTCCTCGCTGGTCAACCCGGCGGCGGTGGACGAAATACGAAATGCAAAATAAGACGGACGCTCCGCGCCTTTTTGACATTGGGCAGGCGTAAGCCGAACCAATCTCCTATTCACTGCGAACAATCGGTCGTGTATAGTGAGCGCGGAGAAAGGATTTTCTTATATGAAAAAGAAAATGAACGTCCTGTCCTTTGTTTTAATGCTGTCGCTTTCCGCTTGTAATTTTGGAGGAAGCCCCGCGGCGGTTGTCGAGACCCCCGCCGCGGAAACGCTCCCGCCGGCGACCGAAACTGCCACTGAGATTCCGGCGACGCCCACCGTGGAGCATAAGACCGTTCCCGGCGAACTCCCGGAAGAACCCAGCGGCGCGGTCGGCGACCAGGATTCCTCCGCCACCGCCGACGATCATCGCGCGCCGGGAGGCGACCGGTTTACGTTTACGCGCTTTGAACGCCCCTTTAACTCACAAATCATGGATGAATACTTTTCGTTTATAGACATCCAGTCCGGTTTTATTTATGTGGATGATTTGTGGATTTATGCCGCCATCGCTTTGAAGGGCGACAATGCCAGCCGGGAATTGAAGGGTAAGTACGGACTGGAGATCGATCTTGATCTGGACGGCGGCGGCGACTGGTTGATCCTCGCCTCCAACCCCGTATCCGCCGAATGGACAACGGGGGGCGTGGAAGCCTGGTTCGATACGAACGACGATGTCGGCGGGGCGACGCCGATGATCACGGACGATAACGCCCAAAAGGGGAATGGGTATGAGACAATGGAATTTGGTCCCGCTGTGGAAGGCGACCCTGATCTGGCGTGGGTACGGATTTCTCCCGAAGACCCGAATGTTGTTCATCTGGCGGTGAAAAAAGACATCTTGAACGGCGGAACAAGATTCCTTGCCGGATTATGGTCGGGAACGGAAGACCTTGATCCGGCGCTCTTTGATCTGAGCGACTACTTTACTCACGAACAAGCCGGCGCCGCCCTGATTGAACTTGAAATTTTTTATCCCATCAAGGAACTCTCCGCTGTGGATAACACCTGCCGCATGGCGGTCGGTTTTCAACCTACGGGGAGCGAGCCGGGCATTTGCCCGCAACAAGCGCCGGCTATGGTCGGCGAAGACCCGGCGGATGCGGGCTGTCCGCCGCAATATTACGTTTGCGAGAATGTGTCCATGAGCGCCGTGGTGATCGTGTGTTCCTGCAACCAACCCTGAACCTGCGAATTTGATTTACAAACAAGGCTGGCATAGAGCGCCAGCCTTGTTTATTGTCTGCATTATAATCATTCCGTCCCGTAACTTCGGGAAAAGGAGATTGAATGACAAAGGCACGAAACCTGATTGCGGGGACATTCTTTATCCTGGTGTTCATCCTCTCTTCGTGCGGCTCGCCCACGCCGGAGGTGATCACCGTGGTGGTGACGGCGACAAGCGCCCCCACCGAAGCGGCGACCGCGACCTCGGACGCGCCCCCGGCGCCGGTCACGCTTGGCGGACCGCAGAACGGCGAGACGATCAAATGGATTGACGGGAGCGTTCTCGTTTACATCCCGTCCGGGAATTTTTCCATGGGGGACGGCGGTTACGACGCGCCCGTACATTCCATATCGCTGGACGGATATTGGATCCAACAGACAAAAGTGACGAACCGCATGTACGACCAGTGCGTCAAGGCGGGCGTATGTTCCGCGCCGACGCAGGAACTCGGCGGTCCCGTTTTCACGAATCCGGAATTTGCCAGCCATCCCGTTGTGGGCGTCAATTGGGATCAAAGCCAGGCATATTGCAACTGGATTCAAGGCAATCTGCCCACAGAAGCGCAATGGGAAAAAGCGGCGCGCGGCGCGAACGGCAACACTTATCCCTGGGGAAATGCGGCGCCGACCTGCGGATTGCTGAACTTCGCCAATTGTTACGGGCGGACGACTCACGTTGATGCCTATGCCGACGGCAAGAGCCCGTTCGGCTTGTACGATATGGCTGGGAACGTCTTCGAATGGATCTTCGATTTGTACGATGCAAATTACTATAGCCAATCCCCTGCGGAAAACCCGACCGGACCCGCGAGCGGAAAATATCGCGTGGTGCGCGGAAGTTCGTTCGAGACTGACGATGTGCAAATTGCGTCCGCCATCCGGCGCTACAACGAACAAACAGACACCGGGCGCGACATCGGTTTTCGGTGCGTCGTCCCCGCCCCGCAGCCGTTTGCGCCGTATTGTCAATTGACCGCTCACGTCCCTGCCAGCCAGGTGGAAGCAGTTAACTCCTGCGCGCTGCCCGAAGGAGTGCAGGTCAACCAATACTGCCAGCAGGGCGACGGCTTCGGCGTCGTGCAAATCTCGTTCGGCGCAACCTGGGAGGAACGCGGCACGCGCATCACATGCGAGGAAAAGATCGAGGGCGGACTGCGCACCCTGACCTGCCGCGGACCGCGCAGCATCGAGTCTACGAATGAGATCGTGGTTTGCAACCCGGAATGTACCAACCAGCCGGATGTCTCCTCCCTGAACGCTTTCTGCGACTCGGGGTATACGCTCGACCCTGCGACCGGGGCGTGTTCGTACACCCCGATCCTTGCCCAGCCGACGGCGGGCGGCTGCCCGATCGGCTACGTGACCGTCATGCGCGGATCGCAACAATCCTGCGCGGTCGGTCCCGCCGCGGACGGCTCGTGCCCGATCGGTTTGTATTTCGATGACCTTGCGGGGATGTGCGCCCCGCCAAACGGCGAAACCAACGCGCCCTTCGGCATTGATAATGCGACGCTCGCCAGCCAGACCTATGCCGGATGCGCCGCGGGCTATTCCTACAACGAAGGCTTCCAATGCTGCCAGCCCGCGCCGGGGGGCGTGAACCCCACCTGCGCTTCAGGGTTTATCTTCGACCAGAATTCTGCGGCGTGCGTGCCTGTCAAGGAAGAGGCGTTGGGCGGCACGGGTTGCATCACGGTGCGCGTGAATACGGTGAAATGTTCCGAATGGGTGGACAAGGTTTGCGAACCGATCCCTTCGGAGGCGCGTTGTATTGCAAACCTGAACTGTCGCTGGATCGAAAACGAGGATAAATGCGTGCTTCGCAGCATCCCGTTGAATAAGTAGGAAAAGCGCGAAACAGACCCGCCTCTCGATGGGGCGGGTTTTTTTTATCGGCGCGGCGTCAAAGCCCGGGAGCGGGGACCCGGCGTCGGCTTGGGTCGAGCCGGAATTTCATCCAGTGGCGGGGTTGCCAAATTAGAAAATATGTTCTATAATATGATCACATTTATCCGTTTTTTACAGGAGAAAAAACATGACCAACCGAAATGTCGTCCATGTCGAAATCCCAGCCGCAGACCAAAACAAGGCTGGGGAGCTTTATCGCGAACTATTTGGATGGAAGATTGTCCCAATGCCGGAGATGAACTACGTCATGTGGGAGGCGGGCGATAACTCTGGCGGCGGCTTCCCGCAGATTTCCGAAGACAGCCCCGCCGGGCGCGTGACGGTTTACATTGACAGCGAGGATGTGGAGGCGGACCTCAAGAAGGCGAGAACGCTTGGCGGCAGGGTCTTGCACGAGAAAACCGAAATCCCCGGCATGGGTTGGTGGGGAATTTTTCAAGACCCGGATGGGAACGTTCTTGGGGTGTTTCAGGCTATGAAAGGCGGGGCATGATGGAATCCTTTTTGACCCTGCATCCCGATTCGACGAAGAAAGGCGTGAAGATCGAAAAGGCGAAATACGACACGATGCGAAACGCCATCCTTGAAACGCTGAGGCGCGATGGGGCGATGCCTTTCATGGAGCTGGCGGCGCTGATCGAAGATCAACTACGCGGACAGTTCGACGGCTCGATGATGTGGTATTACACAACCGTCAAACTCGATCTCGAGGCGCGCGGGGAGATCCGCCGCGTCCCGAACACGAAGCCGCAACGCGTCGAACTGGTTTCAAGTTGAGACGCGCGTCAGAGTTGAGGGAGTGATTTTTCGTTTTCTTGACGCTCGCCTTTCGCGGTGGTATCCTTGCGCCCGATGTCCAGTCAGCGCTTTTTGAATAATCGCAACGCCCTCGTCACTCGCGCCAAGCATTTGGTGTCGGGGCGTTGGCGGTTGTCAGGCGAACAGAATCTGGTTCGATAGTAGCGCCCAATGCCCCGAAACCTCGGGGCATTTTTTTATTTTGCAAAGGAGAAGCCTTCATGACCATTTCCAACGCTGCGCCTGTCCTCGCCCTCGAAGACAAGAATCTCATCCCCGTCAGCGAACACCTCAAACAGATGGCGGACATTCCGCCGTCGCGCATGTTCCTCATCAATAAATCGTTAAAGGTCTTTCAGGAGAAAAACCCCGGCGCGAAGATTTTCGACGCGTCGCAAGGGGACGGAGGCGCGTCCCTGCCCGGCGTTCCAAAATTTATTCTGGAGCGCGCGCTTCAACTGCAACTGGAGCATGGCACAGCCTACGACATGCCCTTCGGCACGGACGCTTATCGCA
The DNA here is from genome assembly GCA_900696595.1 of uncultured Chloroflexota bacterium. Lineage (GTDB taxonomy): Bacteria > Chloroflexota > Anaerolineae > Anaerolineales > Villigracilaceae > Villigracilis. The sequence goes on along the minus strand of CAADGT010000083.1, from coordinate 12,390 downwards.
AAGCGGTGATCGAACAATATTGGAAATTGGACTCCGCCTCCGGTTGGGGACCCGCCAACGTCCTCGGCACGGCGGGCGGGCGCGACGCGCTGGTCAAGGCGTACGGCGCGATGCTGGCTTTGGGGCATGGACGCCAGGGCGACCTGATCATGGTCTCGCGCGTCCCGTGGATTTCCTACAACTGGGGACCGTACGGCGTGGGCGCGAATGTCTTGTGGACTCCCGGCGACCCTGCTGAAGGATGGGCATATTCTGAAGACGCGATTCGCGCAAGCGTGAAGTTTGCCGAATCCAAGGGGCGCAAGATTGCAGGCATTGTCATTACCAATCCCGATAATCCCACCGGCTTGACCATCGCCGTTGAAAAGCAAGTCTCGCTCGCCAAAGCCGCGTTGGAGGCGGGAGCCGCCTTCGTCCTCTTCGACTGGATGTATCACTACGTCACCGACGAAGCGCCCATGGACTTGAACTCCTTCCTCAAATTCTTTACCCCCGAAGAACGCAAGCGGATTATGTTCCTCGACGGCATCACCAAATCGCTGGGCGGATCGAACATCCGCAACTGCCATCTCATCGCGGATGAAGCCGTCGTCAAGTTCATTGCCGCGCGCGCGTCGCACGGAGTCATTCCCTCGTTCTTCTCGCTCGCCGTCGCCATGGCCGCCTACGAAACGGGATTCGCCGAAGCCGCGAAAACTGTCGTCGAACCGACCAACGCCAGCCGCGTCGCGCTGAAAAAACTCCTCGCCCAAAGCGGAATGGGACACATCATCGGCAAGGGATACTACGCCTTCATGAACGTCGGCGAATATATCAAAGCAAGGGAGTGGCCGGATACCGAACCGCTCGGGCAATATCTCGCCGAAAATCACGGCATCGCCGTCGTCCCCGGGGCGTTCTTCTCGCCCTTCGGCGGCGAATGGATCCGCTTCTCGTATGCGACCCCGGTTGAAAGAACGGAAGGAGCGTTTGCTAGATTGATGGAGGGATTGGAGAATTTGAAAAAGTAGAACCCTTTGACCTTATCCGGGTCAAGAGTGGAAAGTAGATGAAAGCCCCCCTCTTTCATCTTTCCTCGTACCCTGCACCCTGTAACCTGTAACCTGCACCCTGCACCCTGTACCCTGCAACCTGCACCCTGCAACCTGCAACCTGTACCCTGCACCCTTCAACCCATCTCGCGCCAAGGAACCCCCTCATGCCCCAACAATTCGCCGACAAATACCTCCTTGCCCTCGAACAAGCCGCCAAAGAAAAGCCGCACGGCGGACTGAACGGCTTCGAACAGGAATGGAATCTCCTCGATGAAGACCTGCGCCCCCTGCTCACCGTCGGCGCGGGACCCAGCCAGCAATCCTTCGTGGACTATCTCCGCGCCGAATGTATCCCGCCCTGGCAGGCGCAATACAGCCAGCTCGAAGTCTTCCACTGGATGATCGAATGGGCGACGCGCCCGTATTACAGCCCGCGCGGCGCGATTTACGAAGCGCGTCTTCACGAAGCCTCGCTCGTCAACGCGCTTCATTGCGCCGGAGTCAATTTTGGCGAGCGCCTGCATTACTGGCACGGCAACCTGCTCTTCCTGACCGACATCGCCCATCACTCCATCCCCGGCGATTGGCCCATCGCCAAACGCCGCTACCTCGAAAAATGCGTTGACCTCTACGGCGACACCCTGGCGACGACCGGCATCCACACCAACATGTCCCTGCCCGACCCGCTCTTCGCCTGGGACTTCATGCACCTCGCGCCCACCGAACGCGGCGACCGACACCTCGACGAATTTAAATCCGAGTTCTACATCACCGCCGCCCGGCTCCTGCGCGCCTTCGCGTCGCTCTTCGTGGCGGCCAGCGCCTCCACGCCGATGCGGGCCGAAGTCCGCGATGGACGCGCCGTTGTCGTCCTGACCGAATTCGATTCGATTCGCAATCTCACCTTCCCGAATCCGCCCGCCATTGACCTCCCCGACCTCTATCGTTCGTACAACGATTACCTGCAAATCTCCTACGACCTCGTGCGCCGCGGCGTGCGTTTTGGGAATAACAACTGGACTCCCATCCGCGCCCGCAGTTTTGCCGAACCCGTCGAGCGGATCATCTCCACCACGAGCGATCAGCTCGCCTCTCTCTACGCCCGCGGCTTGTTTGCCGCCGGTCAGCCGACTCCACCCGAAGAGATGGCTCTGCAAGTTGAAAAGCAAAACCTGATGGCGCGCATCAACCTGCCGATGGGGCGCGTCGAAGTCCGCACCGACGAAGGCGGCCATTCGCTGGATTTGGACGTTGCGAATCTGACCTTCAAGCATCTGCTTCTGCTTCGCATCTACTCCGACCCGACCTTTGCCCGCTCCTTCCGCTATGACCGCGAAGACATCACCCGCGCCCGCGCCAATGAGAACGCCGCCGCAAAATACGGTCTGCGGGCCGAGATCGAAAACCCGCTGACGGGCAAACCGACCTCCATTCGCGCCTTCCTCAAATGGACGCTAGGCGAGATTCAACCGCTCGCGCAAGCCCTGAACTTGTGGGACGACCTGGCTCCGCTCGTCGAAATGTCCGAAGGCGGACGCAACACCTCCGAAAAAATCCGCGCCCGCATACAACTTGAACTCGGCGCAAACGACGAAGTCCCGATGACCGTGTTGAAAGAATTATTCTACGAACACGAAGCGCAGGTGAAATCTGATGTGGAGCGCATTGCGTCGGATTACGGCAAACTGGGGAGCGACGCCTCCAAGATCGCCGAATTTATTCAACGCAGCCGCGACGTTGTGCGCCAGACGCCGTCCGCGCCGATTCGCTTCCGCCCGCGCGCGCAGGCCGTCATCGAAGTCTCGTATCCCGACAAGACCTCCGAAATCCTCGATCTTGCCCAACAGTTAATTCGCATCCCCTCCGTCACCGCCTCGCCCAACGAACGCCTCGACGAAGTCCATCGCGCCGCCTCGCTCATTGACGACTATCTCCGCAACGCCGGCCTCGAAACAAAGTTTTTTGATGGAAAATACCCTGCCGTCTACGCCGCCTTCCCACAATTACCAATTACCAACAACCAATTACCAATCCTCCTCACCGGCCACTTCGACGTCGTCGAACCCGACCCAGACGACTCCCAATTCACCCCGCGCATCGAAGGCGATTACCTGTGGGGCAGGGGCGCAGCGGATATGAAAACCGTCGTCGCCACCTATCTTGTGTGGATGAAAGATACGCTGCATATAGCCAGATCAAATCAAACTGGCTCGCTTCCGAATATCGCCCTGCTGTTAATCGGCAACGAGGAAAACGGAGAAGCCGAAGCCTGGGGCACGCCTCACGTTTTGAAAGAATTGGACTTGAAACCGTCGCTATTTGTTGCGGGTGAAAGAACCGGCGAAAAAGGCGACGAGCTCTTCGGCGAAATCTGCGTGGAAAATCGCGGCGTGATGCGTTTCGATGTGATCGCGCGCGGGGCGAAGGGGCACAGCGGCGTGGCGGGAACCGGCGACCTGAGCGAGAGACTCATCGCCGCCCGTTCAGCCTTGAATGAAATCTTTGCCAAACATCTGACCCTCAAATCCTCAGATGGCTGGCAGTCGCAGGCAAAATTTCCGTTTATCAATGTCGGAACGCCGGGCGTGTATAACGTCACCGCCGGAGAGGGGATTCTGGGCGTGGAGATTCGCGCCATTCCGCAGGACGATGTTGAAGGTTTAAGGTCGAAAGTTGAAAGTTATTGCGCCGAGAACGGACTCGAAGCGAAATTCTCCGTCATGGAAAATGGGGTGGCGTGCGACCCGAACAATCCGGCGTTGAAAGCGCTCATCGAAGCGGTCAAACAGGCTGGGGCGGGGAATGAAGCGAGAATCGGGAGGAAGCTGCCCGGCACCAGCGCAAGATTCGCGCCCGGCGGGCAGGCGGTCGTGTGGGGGCAATCTGGAATCGGCCCGCACGCGAAGAACGAAGCGCATTACATCCCCAGCATCGAGCCGTATTACAAGTCGTTGAACGAGCTGGCGAAGCGGTGGAAGTAGCTCATGTCGTTACGGTCTGCGAGGCGGCGAGACAAGCTTCTTAAAATCTGAAGTGGATGAATATCCGCCCGAAGTTCTTGTCGTCTTTTTCCACGCGGTGGTAGAGTTTTTTGATGTGGCTCTGATTTAAAAAACGCAGGACTTTCTTTTTGAGTTGCCCGCTGCCTTTGCCGGGGATAATTTCGACGAGTTCGATCTTTCGCTCGATGGCTTCTTCCACAATCCGGTTAAGTTCGGCTTCGATCTTGCCGCCCTTGTTGTAAATGTCGTGCAGGTCGAGTTTAAGTTTTGCCATTACTTCTTCTTTTCCTTCGACAGGAAATCGAAGGGCGGACGCTGGTTCAACTTGAGCAGGTTCGCGCCCGTTTCATTCACATACAACGCGGTCAACGAACCCGTGTCGCAACCCAGGCGTTGAAAATGATCGAGCGGCATTCCAAGAAAATGCGCCACCGCCAGTTTGATTGGATCGGCGTGAAAGACAACCGCCGCAATGTCCTGCGCTTTGCCGCGTTTCTCCATGATGCGTTCCAGCGCGTTTACGATTCGCAATTGACATTCCGGGAACGACTCGCCTTCGGGAAACCGAAAACGCGACGGCGCGTTCTGCACGATCTTCCATGCCTTTGTCAACCGCAGCGCCTTCCATGACCGTCCCTGCCATTTGCCGACGTGTGTGTCCATCAGCGCGGGTTCGGCGACGATTTTTAGTTGATGCGATTCAGCGATTGGCGCCGCCGTCTCCATCGCGCGGTCGAGCGGACTCGCATAAACTGCCTTGATCGGGACGTCCTTCAACGCCTCTGCCAGCGCCCGGGCCTGGTTCTTCCCCTTTTCGTTGAGATGCACGCCGGGAATTCTCCCTGCCATTCTCCCGGTCTTGACGTAATCGTTTTCTCCGTGACGGATGAGGAGTAGCAACGTCATTGTTTGATCTTTCTCTTCATTTCCTGTATCTGTTCTTCGCTCATGGCGGGGATGTTCTCCACTTTCGTAATGCCCAGCGCTTTTCTTTGCGCCTCGCGCCACCTTTCCAGGCGCGCCGTCACCTGCGACTCGTAGCCTTCCTGCGAAGGCGAATAAAAATATGTTCCGAGCAGTCGTTTCGGCAGGTATTGTTGCGGGGTGAAATGTCCTTCGTGCTCGTGCGGGTAGACGTAATCCTTGCCGTGTCCCATCGCCGCCGCGTCGCGGTTGCCGTCCATCAGGTGACGCGGCACGGAGACCTGTCCCTCCTCTTCGATTTTTTTCATCGCCTTGAAGTACGCGCCCGCGCTGTTGGATTTGGGCGCGGTGGCGAGATATAAGGTCGCTTCAACGATGGGATAGATGCCTTCGGGCAGGCCGATGTAGTCGAAGGCTTGCGCGGCGGAGTTTGCGACCACCAGCCCCAGCGGGTCGGCGAGACCGATGTCCTCGCCCGCGAGGATGATCAAACGCCGCAGGATAAATTTTGGGTCCTCTCCGGCGTAGAGCATTTTTGCCAGCCAGTACAAAGCCGCGTCGGGGTCCGAGCCGCGCACGGATTTGATAAAGGCTGAGATGGTGTCATAATGCGCGTCCCCGTCCTTGTCGTAAAGCACGGCGCGGCGTTGAATCGATTCCTGCGCGACATCCAGCGTGATGTGAATTGCGCCGTCAGCGTCGGGGGGCGTGGACTCTACGGCGAGTTCAATCGCGTTAAGCGCGTTGCGCGCGTCGCCCGAAGCGACTTCGATCAGGTGCGCGCGCGCGTCTGCATCGAATATAACCTTGCGGTTTCCATAGCCCCGCTCCGTATCTGCAAGCGCGCGGTCGAGCAAAATCCCTGTTTCAGTTGGGTTAAGATTACGAAGTTGAAAAACGCGCGAGCGCGAGATCAGCGCTTTGATGACTTCAAAATACGGGTTTTCGGTCGTCGCGCCGATCAGGGTAAATGTCCCGTTTTCGACGTGGGGGAGAAGCGCGTCCTGTTGCGCCTTATTCCAGCGATGGACTTCATCCACAAAGAGGATGGTTCTTTCGTTGTGGAGTTTGCGGCGCTCCAGGGCTTCGTCAATCGCAACGCGCAGGTCGGCTTTGCCCGCGAGGATGGCCGAGATGGTGACGAAGCGACTCCGGGTGGTGTTGGCGATGACCTGCGCGAGCGTGGTCTTGCCCGTGCCGGGCGGTCCCCATAGAATGATGGATGAAAAAAGCCGATCCGCTTCGATGGCGCGGCGCAAAAGTTTTCCTTCCCCGATGATATGCTCCTGCCCGATGTATTCCTGCAACGTGCGCGGGCGCATCCGGGCGGCGAGCGGCGCTTCCTGCTTCATGCGTTCCCGCATGGCATGGTCGAAGAGATCGGACATGGGCGGGATTATAGCATCATCGGTTTTGGCAAAAAAAAAGACGCTTATGCAGTCAGGCGCTCGCAAAACATGTCAGGTAACCCGCTCCCAGCGCTGTACTCGGCGTGGGATTTCCCTTAAAAAAACCGTCGCCGGTTTGAGCGGAGGCTATGAAAACCTTTGCCGCGCGTTGCAGGGGTTGCCCTTCCCATGCGGGCGTGATAAAATAGCGGGCGCTGGTGAATTTTGGGGATTGGTGAAATGGCATCACGTCGCGCTCTGGACGCGAAATTTGAGGTTCAAATCCTTGATCCCCAGCCTGAAAGCGTTGTGAGATACCCTCACGGCGCTTTATCTTTTTTGACTCGCCTTATGCGCCTGCCCTTCGACTATGCGCGGGACTATCATCCGCGCTCAGGGCGGCGGCCGAGGAGCATACTCGTAAATTGATAAATTTGTTGGCGGCGATGTTGACTTATCGAATGGAAACTAAAGGCGAAGTATCAAGCTATTTAGGGAGCGTCAAGCCTGGGCGGGGAAGGGGAGGCGATAGTTCCGGCTTTAATTGGGGAAATGTAAGTAAAATCATCTAAAATTGTGACGAAAATCACAGCATGATAATTTCCCCGGTGGATATAATGCGCCGATATTCCGACAATCGTTGTGAAGAATAGACACATTACAAAAGGAGAATGTCATGAGTCATGATGAGATAGACGAGAAGGAAGCCTTCAAGTGGCAAGCCCTGTTTGATAATATCTGGATGTTGTTTTTGCTTTCGTTGTTGATTAGCGGAGTCCTCTACAACGCCTGGGGCATCTTCGACCTGATGACCGTCCCGCCTGCCCCATAATAAAGGAGAATAGCAAATGTTAGCACCCGAAAAAATCTGGTGGAAACCCCTGGGCCGCATGGAGAAGACCTGGCTCACGGTTGCGCTCGTGTGGTGCATCTTCCTGACCGTGATGATGCCGCTTTGGTATTACATGGGCAAGCAGAACGTCCCGACCGAGACCTACAGGACCACTCCGACTCAATTTAATGAAAAAGTGACCGCCTTCGTCGAGCAATATAAGATCGGCGAAGACACCATCAACGGCATCACTTTGCCGGTGGTGGAAGCCCCCGCCGGCTCCGATGTGTACATTCGCGCCAGCACCTGGCAGTGGTATCCGATTCTTCAACTCCGCAAGGGAGAGACCTACCGCCTGCATCTCTCTTCGATGGATCTGGGTCACGGCTTTTCGCTTCAACCGGTCAACATCAACCTGCAGGTTGTGCCGGACTACGATTACGTGGCGACCATTGTCCCGACTGCGACCGGCGAGTTCACCATCGTTTGCAATGAATTTTGTTCGCTCGGTCATCACACGATGATCGGCAAGATTATCGTGAAATAGGAGAATATAGATGGCAGCGCTTGCCCCTACCACTTCCTGGACCTCCGGCGCGAAGGACGACTATCGCGTCTGCGGCGTGACCACTCTCAAGGTGGACATGCACACCGAACGCCTGATCATCGCCAACGCGGTGATGGCGGTCGTCTGCCTTGCGCTCGGCGGGATCGCCGCCCTGCTGATCGCGCTGACCCGCTGGCAGGCGATTCACCTGCTCGATGCGGCCTGGTTCTATCGCCTGCTGACCCTGCACGGCATTGATATGCTCGTTGCCTGGGTTGTCTTCTTTGAAATGGCCGGGCTGGCATTTGGCTCGACCGTGCTTTTGAACGCCCGCCATGCCGCTCCCAAACTCGCCTGGGTGGGTTGGGGCATGATGACCGTCGGCGGATTGCTCGCCAACATCGTCGTCCTGCTCGACCCGAAGAACACCGTGATGTTCACGGCTTATGTGCCGCTCAAGGCGACTCCCCTGTTTTATCTTAGTTACATCCTTTTCGCCGTCGGCGCGTTGATTCAGGTCATCACCTTCTTCATCAACCTTGTGGTGGCCAAACGCGAAAAACGCTTTGAAGGCTCCATGCCGCTGGTCGTCTTCGGTCTGATGAGCGCCGCCATCATCGCCACCTTCACCCTGCTCGAAGGCGCCGCCGCCATTGTGCCGGCGTTCTTCTGGTCGCTCGGCGCGCTCGAATCCTACGACCCAGGCATCTATCGCAACTTCTTCTGGGGCTTCGGGCATCCCGCCCAGCAGGTCAACCTGGCCGCGATGGTCTCGGTCTGGTACATGCTCGCGCAGATGACCGTCGGCATCCGCCCGGTCAACGAAAAGTTCTCGCGCCTGGCGTTCATCCTGTACCTGTTCTTCATCAACCTCGGCTCCGCCCATCACCTGCTGGTGGACCCCGGTTTGTCCTTCGCCTGGAAGGCCGTCAACACCTCCTACGCCATGTACCTGGCTGTGCTTGGCTCGATGATGCACGCCTTCTCCATCCCGGCCGCCATCGAAATCGCCATGCGCGTCAAAGGACACAACAAAGGATTGTTCGGCTGGCTCCGCAACGCGCCGTGGAACGAACCCGGCTTCTCGGGCCTCGTCCTCTCCATGATCATCTTCGGCTGGATCGGCGGCGTGACCGGCGTGACCATCGGCACCGAACAGATCAACATGCTCGTCCACAACACCATGCGCCTGCCGGGCCACTTCCACGCCACCGTTGTCGGCGGCACGACCCTGGCCTTCATGGCGTTCACCTACTACGTCATCCCGCTCATCTTCCGCAAGGAACTCAAACTCAAAAAATGGGCAAGCTGGCAGCCGTATGTATACGCCGTCGGCACCGCGCTCGTCTCGCTCGGCATGATCACCAGCGGCTTGCAGGGCGTTGCCCGCCGCAACTGGGACATCACCTTCGCGGGCGTCGTCCCCGGCACCATTGACATGACCCTGGCCATCTTCGGCATCGGCGCGCTCATCTCGGTCATCGGCGGCATCATGTACATCACCGTCGTGCTTGTCTCCATCTTCACCGGCGAACGCAAGGAAGCCGCCGGGCTCCTGCTCGTCAGCGGCACGAACAACCCGCTGCTCGAATCCACCCAACTGACCGAAGAACAGATGGAAAGCAAACAGAACCAGCCGCGCGGCACGTTCGTCCTTGTTTTCGCCTTCCTGGTCTGGTTCGCAGTGTATTACCTGACCAACTGGTGGCTGCTGGGACGCACCTGGTTCATTCGCTAGGCTCCACCCTCCTTTGTATTCCCGCCCGAAGTTTTCCGCTTCGGGCGGGAAAAATTTTTTAACGCCATGCTCGCATCTTTTCTTCTCGGCCTGCTCGGCAGTCTCGGCCATTGCGTGGGGATGTGCAGCGCCATCGTCATCCTCTTCAACCGCCAGCCCGCCTTCCGAAACAAATTCGCCTGGGCGCTCGCCCACGCCGGGCGCATCACATCCTACAGCCTGCTCGGGCTGATCTTCGGCGCATTTGGACAGACACTCTGGGCGTTCAAGAACCTGCAAGCGGCCTTCTCCATCCTTTTCGCCATCGCCGCCTTCTACATGGCCGCCGCATTCATCGGGCTGACTCCCTCGCCCGAAATTTTATTCCCCGGCTGGATGCAACGCTGGGGCAAACTCATGCGCGGATACAACCCCGCTTCCCCCCTCAGCCCCTACCTGCTCGGCCTCCTGTGGGGACTCCTACCCTGCGGCTTGGTCCTGACCGCCCTCGTCGCCGCGATGGCATCCAAATCCGCCTGGCTTGGCGCGCTCAACATGCTTGTCTTCGGCGCCGCCACCATTCCCAGCCTGCTCGCCGTCCAATGGCTGGCAGAAAAACCTCTCTCCCGCCTCTGGTCGCGCAATCTCGCCGCCCTCGTCATGATGCTCTTCGGCTTCCAATTCGCCATGCGCGGATTCGCCGCGCTGGGATGGGTGAGTCACTTTGCGCTGGGGTCGCTCGTTTTTTGGTAAGCCGGACGCTGTAACCGGGTTTATAATGGGGGTAATGCACATCTGATTTGGGCGGAAACAAAAAACCTTTAGCGGTTGCGACATGCTGTTTTCCATCCGATCGTCCGCAATGCAATCATTCGCGGAAAAAGGAGACTCATCATGCAACCAGCGTCCATCTGGTCTATTCTCGAAGAATGTTCCGAAATCCTGTTCGGCAATTACGCCTACCCCGCCGCGGACAAAGTCGCGGAGGAACTTGCATTGCCGCCCAATTTCTACAACTGGGTGATGGCAATCTGGCTTTCGGATACAAAACCGTTCACTGTCGCGCAGTTCATGAAATACTTTCCATACGGACTGGCGCAGGCAAATGATGAGCGTTTTGCCGTTGCGGTTCAACAGGGATTTTTGACTTCGGCCAGTCAGGGAGCGTATCGCGCAACTGAATCGGGCAGAACGGCCGCGCTTCGCCTTATGCGAGCAGGGGAGGAACTCATGGCGACCTTCACTCCCATGCCAAAAGAATCGTTGCGGAATCTTGGGGAGTTCCTTGCCCGAATTTCCGGCGCGGCGCTCCATACGCCCGAACCGCCCGCGCACGTTCTCATTACAGCCAAGCGAGACCTCTACCAGCGGGCGGGAACATTCGCGTTGCTCGAAGGTTTTGTCGCTCACTGCCTGCTGTTGGAAGGACACCGCGATGATTGTTACATCGCCACATGGAGCGCGCATGGGGTTCACGGTCACGCATGGGACGTTCTTGATTGCCTTTCACAAAACGACGCGCTGACCTTCGATGCCCTGCACGATAAACTCAGCCGCCGCGGCGTGACGCGCGAAGCCCACGCCGAGGATGTGCAGGAACTCGCGCGGCGCGGGTGGGTGGACGATGATTCGGGGAAGATTCAAATCACATCGGTGGGCAAACAGGTGCGGGCGGAGGTCGAAGCGGAGACGGAACGTCTCTTCTTCGCGCCGTGGTCGAGTCTGAATGAATCCGAGTTGGAAGAGTTGTCGAGTCTCGCAAGTCAATTGCGGGATGGGTTGAAAAAATAGGAGGCTGGCAATGATGGATAAAATCGAAACACCTCAGTGGGTGATGAACATCATCCACACATGCATGGGACTGCAACGCGGTGAGAAAGTCCTTGTGATCGTGGACGAGCCGCTCGGTTATGCGCGTGACGCTCTGCTCGCCGAAGCCTCCAAGACCGATCCAGCCGAATTATGGAGTTATACGTTTCCCAACGCGAGCCGTCCGTTTAGCGAGTATCCGCCGCCGTTATTGGCATTGGTGACACAAGTGGACGCCATCATCTTGTTGTTCGCTTCGATAAACCATGTAAAGGAATCGCCCGCCTTGCTCGCGGGGCGCGTGGCAATCGGGAAAGGAACGGCTCGCGCGGGCTTGGGCGCGTTTATTGATCAAAGCATTCTGGATATCGAGATGAGCGCAGATTATGGACAGATTGCAACGTTCACAGATTCGTTGGAGGAGCGGTTGCGCGGCAGTTCCACTGCGCATATCACCACAGCGCTGGGAACCGACCTGCGATTGTCACTGGCAGGCAGGGAATGGAAAAAGGATACAGGCATATTGCGCGGTCAGGGAGCGTTTGGAAACCTACCCGCAGGCGAGACATACATCGCGCCCATCGAAGACAGCGCGGAAGGCGTGTTGGTGGTGGACAAGTGCCTGCCTGGATTGTTGCTCTCCGAACCCGTGCGGCTGGTCTTTGAAAAAGGACGCGTCACCCACGTGGAGGGCGGCGCAGGCGCGGAGTATTTGCAGAAGGCGTTTGCCCAGCACGGCGAATCGGCGCGCGTCGTCGCCGAATTGGGAATCGGCACAAACCCGATGGCGCGGTTACAAGGCAACATCATCACCGACGAAAAAGTTCTTGGCACAATTCACGTCGCCATCGGGCGTAATGATTTCTTTGGCGGAAAGAACGTGGCGACAATTCACATTGACGGCGTGGTCGGTCAACCCACGCTGGAGATTGACGGCAAGATGTTGATCGAGAACGGCGAATACTTGTAGTTATCAAAAGAGGTTTCCATGAATCTAAATTCCATCTGGGCTGCGCTCGAAGAATCGTATGGCGTATGCGCTGACACCAGCGCCCCAGCCATCGAGAAATTTGCGGAGGAAAACCATCTTTCGGCTGGATATTGGTCTTGGGGTCCTGCTATCATCCTTTTCCCAAA
>CAADGT010000082.1 GCA_900696595.1 uncultured Chloroflexota bacterium | reverse complement strand
GGCGCAGGCGGGGATTGAGTTCTAAAATTACCAATTACCAATTACTCAATGGTAAATAGTAATTGGTAATTGAGGAGGCATATAAATGAACATCACCGAAACCATCCAACACATCCAACCGCTCGATGAATCCGCGATGCAGGCGGCGCGGGAGCGGCAGAATCAATTGACCAAGCCCGCGGGCAGTTTGGGGCGTTTGGAAGAACTGTCGGTTCAACTGGCGGGGATTCAGCGCAAGCCATTGCCTGAGATCAAAGATAAAGCCGTGATTGTAATGGCGGGCGATCATGGCGTGACGGCGGAGGGCGTGAGCGCGTTCCCGCAGGAGGTGACTCCGCAGATGGTGTTGAATTTTCTCGCGGGCGGCGCGGCGATCAACGTATTGGCGCGTCATGTTGGCGCGAGGGTCGTCGTGGTGGATACGGGAGTCGCAAATGAAATCGATGCGTCACGCTACAAGCGTGACCTACTGATACAGCGGAGAATCGGCCCGGGGACGTTGAATCTGGCTCAAGGTCCGGCCATGAGGCGCGAACAGGCGGAGGAATCCATTCAAAGCGGAATCGAAGTCGCGTTGGCGGAAATATCCAAAGGCGCAGACATCCTCGGCACGGGAGATATGGGCATCGGCAACACTACGCCATCGGCGGCGATCGCCTGCGCGTTGATGAATGTCTCGCCTGAAAAAATTGCGGGGCGCGGCACGGGCGTGGACGATGACGGACTTAAACGAAAAATTTCCGCGATTGAAAAAGGTTTGGCTGTGAATAAGCCGAACGCAAACGATGGCTTGGATGTGCTGTCGAAAGTGGGCGGCTTTGAGATCGGCGGGCTGGCGGGCATGATGATTGGCGCGGCGTCGAAGGGCGCGCCGGTGATGGTGGATGGGTTTATCTCGACGGCGGCGGCGATGATCGCGGTGACGCTCGCGCCGCAGTGTAAACATTATTTAATCGCGGCGCATCGTTCAAAAGAGAACGGTCACGCGCTCATGCTGGAATGGCTCGGCTTGAAACCATTGCTCGATTTCGATCTGCGTCTCGGCGAAGGCACCGGCGCGGCGCTCGGTATTTCAATGGCGGAGGCGGCGTGCAAAATATTGAACGAAATGGCGACGTTTGGGGAGGCGGGGGTTAGTCAGGTGGTCGGGTAGTCAGGTGGTCGGGTGGTCGGGTGGTCGCGTGGTCGCGTGGTCGGGTGGTCGGGTGGTCGCGTGGTCGCGTGGTCGGGTGGTCGGGTGGTCTTTGTGTCCTTTACTACTCTCTACTCTCTACTCTCTACTCTTCTACTTCTACTCTCTACTCTTCTACTTCTACTCTCTACTCTTCTACTTCTACTCTCTACTCTCTACTCTCTAATCATCTTATGATCTCAATTCTCGCCGCCTTCCAATTTCTTACCATCTTCCCCACCGTCGTCAAGCGCATGTTCACGGCGCAGGAGATGGGTCGCGCTGTGGGTTGGTTTCCGTTTGTGGGCGTTGTTTTGGGTTTTGCCTTATTCGGCGTAAACTTCGCGGCGCGATTGATTTTTCCGCCGATGGTCGCCGCCGCGCTGACTCTCGCCGCGTGGGTCGCGTTCACGCGCTTCTTTCACCTCGACGGCTTTATGGACTCGCTCGACGGTTTGTTCGGCGGCTGGACTCCCGAACGCAGGCTGGAGATTATGAAAGACTCGCGCATGGGAGCGTTTGGGACGATCGGCGGTATTCTCGTTCTCTTGACAAAGTTCGCGGCTCTTTCTTCGACTTCTGCCTTGTTCCCATCCATTATGCTTGCCGCCACGCTGGGACGTTGGGCTTCCCCGCTCGTGATTTATGCCTTTCCGTATGCGCGCGAAGGCGGTCTTGGCATCGAGATGAAACGCAATGTGACCATCCGCGAGATTATCATTGCAACATTGATAACGGGTATCACGGCTTGGCTTGTCTCTGGCTGGCTGGGATTCGCCTTCATGCTCGGCGCGGCGTTCGTCGGTTTTCTCACCGCCGCCTATGCCATGCGTCTGCTCCCCGGCTTGACGGGCGACATCTACGGCGCAGTCACTACAATTGTTGAGATGTTGGTTTTGGTATTTTTCACTTCATCCTTCATCCTTTCTCATTCATCCTTTGGTCTCCCATGAAACTCTATCTCACCCGCCACGGCGAAACCGACCATAACCTCAACCGCCGCTATCAAGGTCAAATGGATGTTCCGTTGAACCAGACCGGCGTCCGGCAGGCGAAATTGCTCGCCAGACGGCTCTCCGCTGAAAAGATGGACGTCATCGTAACCAGCGACCTTATCCGCGCGGTGGAGACGGCAAAGGCGATTCAAAATGCTCAAAGCGGCGCCACTTCGACGGCGCTCACTGGAAACCTCGCCGCCGGGGACGGCGGCGGGAGCAATTTTGGCGGGGCGAATCCGCCCATCATCGCAGCCGACCCGCGCTGGCGCGAGTTGTCCTTCGGCAAATGGGAGGGATTGAATCAGGACGAGATCAAAGCCCAATGGCAGGACGAGGCGAAAGTCTGGTATGCGGATATCGTCCACGCCGTCCCGCCGGGAGGCGAGAGTCTCTTTCAACTCTCCCAACGGGTGGGCGCGGCGTTGGAGGATTTGAAATCCGAACACAAGGATAAGACAGTTTTGCTCGTGACGCACAGCGGCGTCATCCAAACCTTGATGTGCCTCATCCTCGGCATGGAGTTGAAACGCTACTGGCAGTTTCGCGTTTTGCAGGCGTCGCTCACGGTCATCCGCTTTCACGAAGCGGGCGGCGCGATTGAACTTTTCAACGATTGCTCGCATTTGAAGGAGATGAATGAGTAGCATCACCCTCATCCTCGGCGGCGCGAGAAGCGGAAAATCCTCTCATGCGTTGAAACTGGCGGAGGAGTCGCGCAAACCGGTCACGTTCATCGCCACGGCGCAGGCGCATGACGACGAAATGTCCGCGCGGATCGAGAAGCACAAAGCCGAACGCCCTGCAAATTGGGAGACGATCGAACTTCCGCTCGACATCGCGCCGCATGTCGCGCAGATCCAATCGAAAACGGTCATTCTCGATTGCCTGACACTTTGGGCGACAAACTTGATGATGCAATTCGTCAGGGACGATCTCGTGGACGAAGTTCCCTTCATGCGGGCGGCGCGGGCGGAAACCGAAGCGCTGTTGGCGGCGATCCGCAGGACTGAACAGGAATGGCTGGTCGTCTCGAACGAAGTCGGCTTGGGGCTTGTCCCGCCGTACCAAATGGGGCGAGTCTTCCGCGACGCGCTGGGCTGGGTCAACCAGCGGCTGGCGAAGGAAGCGGATTCCGTCGTCTTCATGGCGGCGGGAATCCCGATGGCCCTCAAATGAAAGGACCTCATGCAAATCAAAATTCACAAGTCCGACCCGCAGAACGCGCCGACGGCCGGCATGTTTTCGCGCAAGTTTACCGTGAAGTCGCGCATCGTCCTTGAAATCGAGAACGAGACGCTCAAATATTCAACCGTTGAAGTCGAGCCTTATGAAAGAGACATTCCAGCGCAGGATACCGAATACGGCTTTTCTGAGACGCCGCCCGCCGTCTTCGTCGCCGAAGCGGACGGCGAACTTGCCGGGCGCATCAAGATGCTCGCCTGGTGGAATCGATTCGGCTATGTGGAAGACCTCGTCGTCGCGCCGAAATATCGCGGCTTGGGTCTTGGGCGCAAACTGCTCGAACGCGGCATCCAATGGGCGCGCGAAACGCATCACCCCGGCGTAATGCTCGAAACGCAGGACGATAACGTCCCCGCCTGTCGGTTATATGCCTCCTGCGGATTTATCCTCAGCGGTTTCGACCGCAAGGTTTACAAAGCCATCAACCCGGACACAAACGAAACCGCGTTGTATTGGTATCTCATCTTTTAGCGCCATCCCGCTTGCCTGGGTCTGAGAGCCCACGCGAACATGGAAACTGCTCATGCTCAAAATCCAAAACCTCTCCGCTTCCTATCACGGACATCAAGTGTTGCACAACCTTTCGCTCGAAGTAAAAAACGGCGAAGTCCTCGCGCTGATCGGACCGAACGGCGCGGGCAAGTCCACCATCATCCGCGCCGCAAGCGGGGTGATTCCATCAACGGGTTCCGTCCGCACAAACGGCGACGACTTCCACGCGCTCGACCCGATGAAACGCGCCAAATATATCGCCGTCGTGCCACAGGCGATTTCATTACCGCCTGCCTTCACCGTCTGGGAGACGGTCTTGATGGGGCGCACGCCCTATCTGGGATTCATGGGCAACGCCTCTTCTCATGACGAGGAGCTGGCTCGCCAGTCCCTGACTCGCGTCCACGCTGTAAATTTGTCCGATCGCCGCGTGGGCGAACTCTCCGGCGGCGAAGCCCAGCGGATATTGCTCGCCCGCGCCCTGTGCCAGTCCACGCCGATTCTCCTGCTCGATGAACCGACCGCGCATCTGGATTTGCAATATCAAGTCAGTTTATTGGAATTGATACGCGACCTGGCGCAGAAGGAAGACCTGGCTGTTCTGATTGCGCTGCACGATTTAAATCTCGCCGCCCGTTATGCGGACCGCGTCGCTTTATTGGTGGGCGGAAGGCTGAATGCCATCGGCGGTCCGCGCGACGTGCTGACCCCCGAAAAAATATCCAACGCCTATTGCCTGCCGATCCATGTGGTGGAGCATCCCTTCATGGACGCGCCGCTGGTCCTGCCGAAGTAGAGTTATGTCATTGCGAGGAGCCGTCCTGAGCGAGGCGATAGCCGAGCGCAGTCGAAGGACGAGCGACGAAGCAATCCCCGACATACTTACGAGATTGCTTCGGGCGGAAGAACACCGCCCTCGCAATGACGAATCAACGCACAAAATAAACCACCGCAACGACTACGCCGATCGTCACCACCGTCCACCGCAATGTGGACGGTTTGATCTTGCCCGCCAACTTCCCGCCCAGCCAGCCTCCCAGCAGGGCGCCGACCGCCATGATCAGGGCGACCGTCCACAAGACATGGCCGGAGAAGAGGAAATAGGCCGCCGCCGCCGCGTTGACTGCAAACGCCGCCGCCTGTTTAAGAGCGTTGAGTCGGGTCAGCGAATCCTCCAACGTCAAGCCGAGAGCCGAAAGGACGATCACGCTCAAGCCTGCGCCAAAGTATCCGCCGTAGATCGAGGCGAACGAAACCGGCAGCCAGGTCAGCGCCTCCAGTTTTGGTCCATGTCCCTCTGTCATGCGCCTTGTCAACCACGCTCGAACCGGGTCTTGAATCGCCAGCAAAAGACAAGCCAGCAGAATCAGATACGGCACGAGATCGGTAAATAATTTCTCGCCAGTTCGCAGGAGCAAAAATCCGCCCAGCACGCCGCCGATGACGCTTGCCGGCATCAACAGCCACAATCGTTTTTTCTGGTCTTTGAGATCGTTTGCCTGCGCCAACGTCCCGCCGAAGTAGCCGGGGCAGAGCGCGACTGTGTTGGTGATATTGGCGGAAACCGCAGGCACGCCGAGAAATGTCAGGACGGGAAAAGTGATGAGCGTCCCGCCGCCCGCGAGTGCGTTGATGGCTCCTGCCGCCAGCGCTGCAAGGGCGGCAAATAGATGGTCCAGGGATGTGAGCATGACGAGGGTTCCTTTGTTTTTATTATAAGCCGCGCCAACTTCCGGCGTGGACGCGGTTTGGGGGAGTGGCTGCTTTCGCGGGCTTACCGGAGAATTTGCCACACAGTATTCATAAAGGTTTCACCCCGACGCCTGAAAAAGACCTGACAGGTTTCCGCAGAACCTTGATCAACCTGCGCGATTGTGATTCACGGAACCCGAATCGACTCATGACACGATGAAACCTGTCAGGTCTGCGATGGTATTTTTCATATCAGCGCGGAGCGAAGCCCCTGTGGGCAGAGAACACGGAGGGCGCGCTTTATTTTCTCTGTGTTCTCCGTGGCGAAAAAATTTTAGCCATCCTTTTAGCCGCTCCCTGGTTTGGTATGATTGGTCGGGTTCGACCTATTTCCGGGAATCGTCGTCCAATGTTCAAAAATTTTCGATCCCTTCCGTTTATGAAGAATATCCGCTTTCCAGCCGCCCTCTTTTTCTTCGCCGCATCGCTCTCCCTCGCCTGGTCGTTATATTTTGAGAGCGCGATCCTCGCCACGCCCTACCAGATCGGGTATCGGGAAGGCTCTCAAATGGTCATCACCGCCATGATGCTGAACGGGGAAAATTATTCCGATTTCGAAAACCAACCCCTCGCCTACACTGCGTACGGAATCGGGTACAACGCGGCCGCCCTGCCTTTCGCGCTTCTGTTCGGCAACACCCTGTTCGTCCACCGCTGTGTGACTTTCATATTCATCGTTTTATCCGCCGTCACAGGGTTCTGGATCGTCTTTCATCGCCGGCGCAACCATTCCCTGTCGTTGATTTGCAGCGCCTTCCTCATGACCGCTTTCATGGGCTGGGGAGGGATCGGTTCCGCGCCGACCGGCATGGGGACATTCTTTTTTCTGACGGCGCTTTATGTTCCCTATGTACTGAATTTCGACAACAAAAGCATGTTCGTCAGCGCGCTGTTTTCGCTGATCGCATTTCATACTAAGGCATATTTCGTCCTTTCGTTCGGGATCGTCGCAACATACGTTTTCGCCTTTGTATCGAAAAGGAAAGCCGTCGGTTACGGTTTGCTGTTCCTCGCCTTGTTTACAGCCGCCTTTGCCTTGATGCGGATCAATTACCCGTTCTACTTTGTCAACATGATCTTCGGAAACGTCGGCAATACGTTCCGAACGTTCAAACATCTGTCCACCCAATTGTTTTGGCTGACCGTCTATTTTTTCCCGCTATTGACGCTGGCGGCGGTCATGCTTTGGAAAGAGCCTCGAAAGGATAAAGAACTCCCGTCCGATTTTAAGACCCCCGGCTTCCAGTATGATCTTTTAAACCTGAACAAACCGCTCGTTGACGCCAAGCCCGATTATTTGTTGCACGCCTTCGTTCTATGCCTTCTTGTATTCGCGACGGTTTTGGGATCGCACGTCGGAAACTACCTTGCGTACTCTTATGAATTGGTCGTTCCGACATTCTTGTTCTGGTTCTTTATCAATTTCGACCGGAAGAGGACGTTTACCCTGCTTTCAACATTCGTCGTGGTCGTGAATTTGTTCTACTGGCAATTCATTACGCTCCATCCCAATATGCTGGATCAACGGAATTCCGCCGCCTGGGAACGGGCGTTTTCCTATTTGAATCCCTCGCTGAACATCCTCAATTCCCCCACCGTCGCCTCCCGGATGGTCGAACTGGGGATGCGGCCTGTAGACTCCGGTCAGACCGACGCCTTTTACCTGATGAAACCGTACCCGGATAACCCCTTGTGGGGTCCCGCGTACGAAGAACATCGCCGGGACGGGCTGGAATACACGCAGTCCATCAACGAAGCGATTGCAAAACAGGAGTACGACCTGATCATCACCACCAAGGACGTGGATGTTTTCTACGACCTGGAATTGATCGCCGAACATTACGCGCTGACGGATACGCTCGTGTTATACATGCAGCAAACCGAACAGAAATGGGCGGTGCAGGTCTGGGAACCCAGATAAAATGCTGTTCCTCCATCCCTGACACAAGGACATATTGATGAATAAATTTATCAAACCGGCGCTGGATTTCGACCTGACAATATTCGACCGGCGAAAAGTCTCCAGGCTCCTGTTGTTGCTTGGGGCAATCCTTTCCATACTCTGGTCGGTTTATTTTATGTACAGAGTCGTCCGTATTCCCCATCAAATCACCACCCTCGAAGGGGCGGCTGGCGTGCATACCTGGTTTTTCCTCCGGGGCGAAAACCCATACACGCTGGAAAACCAACCCATTGGGATCACGCTCTATGGGGCGATGTATAACCTTGTCGTCCTGCCGTTTGCGGCGCGGTTTGGGAATACGCTGGCGGTCCATCGCGCGGTGAATTTTGTCTTTATTCTCCTTTCTGCGGCGGTGTTCTTCTTTGTCGTATTGCGGGAAAGAAGAAACCATTTATCGGCGTTGGCTTGTTCGGCTTTTGCCATAATCAGCCTTGCGGGAGTGCAGGGCTTGGGCGGCATTAGCGCCTATCCGGCCCCCACCGGGGCATTTTTCTTCATCGCGGCGATATTCGTCCCTTTCCTGCTTTCCTTCGACGCCAAGAGCCTGGTTCTCAGCGTGTTCCTGGCGCTGGCCGGCTTCTATACAAAACCGTATTTCCTTTTGTCGTTCGGGATCGTCGCCTCGTACGTCTTTTTCTTTGTTTCCCCGAAAAAGGGGCTGATGTACGGGTTGTCCTTTTCCGCCGCGGCGCTGCTTTCGATCCTTGCCGTCAAGCGCGTCTTTCCATTGTATTTTGTGGACGTGATCTGGGCGAATGTTTCCCAGTCGAGAAGAGTTCTGGAGCACCTGCTTGCGCAATTACAATCCCTGACTCTCACATTCCTTCCGTTACTCGTCGTCATCGCGCTGGGGCTGGTCGTTGATGGAATAAAAATGGGCGGGAAAAACCCCGCAAAACGGGCCGATGGAATCAAAATTTCAAGGTGGAACGAGCCGCTGTTTGGATATTCGCCGGGTTATATCTTTTACGCCTTTGGGATTGCCCTGCTGGCGTTTGTGACCATCCTCGGATGGCATGCGCCCAATCCCTTCGGATATGCCTACCAACTGGTTGCGCCGTTATTTGTGTGCTGGGCTTTCGGCAGGCTGATGCCCGAAAATAAAATGAACCTGCTGGCGTCCCTGTTGATTGTCGTCAATTTATTCGCCTGGCAATCGAGCATAATGTCCCCTGAATATTTAAAGGAAAAAAGCCGGGACGAATGGACCCGGTTGCTCTCGTATCTGGACGGGACTGAAAGCATTATTCACCCGCCTCTCATGGTGACAGAGGTCATGGCGCGCGGATTCCCACCCATGGATTCCGGGCAGACCGTCATATTTTTCACGATTCAACCCTACCCGGACACCCTTCTCACAGACATTTCCTACGAAAGAGTGCGCAGGGACGGATATGGCCACACCACCAGCATCAATCGTAGAATCGAAAACCACAGATATGACGTGATCATCTCCGTGAAGGACAAGGCGCAATTCTTCAACCCCTGGATTCTTGAGCAGAATTACACATTGGTTGACGAAATCGTGATCGAGATGAATATGGGGGGAACCCACACCCTGCAAATATGGAAGCCTAATCCGTGAATTGGAAGTTCTGATTCGCCCCAACCAAAAGAAAAAAAATCCGCCGCAAATGGGAAAGAGGCGGTCCCGGAACGTGGGTATGATTTGGAAAACGCCCGAATCATGGCCGGATTGCGATCGTATCAACCTGGGCGATAAACGTGTGCATGCAAAATATATCAGGCAACCTGCTCCCAGCGCCGTCCCCGGCGCGGGATTTCCCTCGTAAACCGCCGCCGCCCACAGGGAGCTTCGCACAGGACGGCGGCTTGAGCGGAGGCGCAGACAACCTTTGCTTGCACACCGATAAACCGTGAAAACTCCCGCCGGGGACGCATATCGTATAATGTTTGCATCCATTCACGCTGGCGCGCAAGGAGGATTAACATGGAAGGCTTGCAGGCAATTATGGGGTTCTTGAAAAACAATGGGCTGGTTGTCGCCGTCATCCTGACGGCGGGAATTGCCGCTTTATGGCTGATCCGTTCCTACGGCGGCGGATTTGCAAAATTCTTCGAAAAGTGGGGACAGGAGGACGCTGAAAAAATATTCAAGCGCGTTGATATTAACGATGCCACCCGCGCATACCTTGAACAGGCAAGCGCCGCCTACAGCCGCTTCAAATTTCGCGGATTGCCGCGCGTGCGGGCAAAAGGGATCGAGCCTCCCCAACTTGACCAGGCGTACATATCGGTGCGCGTGATGCGCGAGGCAAAAGGAAAAGAATCTGCCGAAACGAAGAAGGAGGGAATGGAAGAGTTCGGCAGGCTGCAATTGAAAACGGAAAAAGCCGTTGGGCTTGGCGAAGCCCTGTCCGGCGCGAAAAGACTGGCGATCGTGGGCGTGGCGGGGTCGGGCAAAAGCACCCTGCTTCAATGGGCGGGTCAATCCTTCGCGCGGGCTTTGCTCAAAAAAAACCTGACCGGTGAACAAAAGACCTTCATCAACTCTCTGGGCGGACAGCCGCTTGTGCCGTTTCTCTTCCCCCTGCGGGCTTATTCCAAATATTGCGAAAAGAACGATTGCAGGCGTTCCTCCAAAACCCTGCTGAATTTCATGGCAGAGTACTTCTCCGACCACCACGCCTCGCTCGACCTGGACGTTGATTTCTTCAAATCGCATTTGAAAAGGGGATGCCTCTTGATGGCGGATGGGTTGGACGAAGTGGATCCCGCCGATCGTCCCTCCGTCCGCGCCGCGTTGGAGGAATTGCTGGTTGAATTCGACGCCCCAAATTTGAAATGTTTGATCACCACCCGCCCGTCGGCTGTGCATATTGCCGAACAGATGCACGACTTCGAGGGGTGCGAAGTACAGCGCCTGACGCAAGAACAACGCGACAGCCTGATTGACCTGTGGTATCGCGCCGTGTTGGCGGACGATCCGCGCGAGGCAAGGCGGAAAGCGAGCGATCTCTCCGCCCGCCTCGCAGACAGCGACTCGCGCGTGCGGGAACTGGCGACCACCCCGCTGATGACCACCATCTTTGCCATGGTGCATTACAGCCGCGACGAACTCCCCAAACAGCGTTCCAAACTTTATGAAGAAGCCATTGAAGTCCTGCTGACGGAAACGCCTTTTAAAGGCGAAGAGGCAAAGGACCTGCAAAACTGGGGCGGCATGGATTGGGACGTGCGCCGCGACCGGCTGGCAAGAATCGCTTTTGAACTGCGCGAACGCGGCAAAGACTCGCTGATGGAGGGCGAACTGGTTGACTTGATCTGGAACCGTTTCGGAAACGACGAGAGGGAGGCGCGCCGGGCGTGCGCCCACTTTCTGCGCGACGTTGCCGAACGCGGCGGCTTGCTCGAATCTATGGACGATCAATACGGCTTTTACACCCATGCCACCTTTCAAGAATACCTCGCGGGACGTTACCTCGTTGTGGAATACCCGGCGGACGACCTGCCCATGTTCCTGATCGAGCATGTGGGCAATGACCTGTGGGAGGAACCCCTGCGCCTGGCGGCGGGTTATCTGGCAAATACGAACGAAGGCTTGGCAAACAGGTTCGTGCTTCAGATTGCCGACGCTGGAACAAATGAAGAATCGAAGGCGCGCGCTTTATATGTCGCGGGGCTTGCCCTTGCGGATGTGCCGCAAATACGCCGCCTGCCCGATACGGTCAACTCACTTGTTCCGCAAATGGAAAAACTCCTGACCGCGGACCCGCCGCGCGTGGAAGTTCGCCTGCGCTTCAATTTAGGGCTGGCGCTCGGCTCATTGGGCGACCCGCGCCTGAAACCGCTCGAACCGGATTGTGTGCCTGTGCCCGGCGGAGTCTTCCGCATGGGGACGAATGCCGAAGAGGAAGAACTAATGAAGGCGCAGGATGTGTCTGTTTATGACGATGAAAAGCCCGCGCATGAAGTTTATGTTTCAGAATTTTCCATTGGCAGGTTCCCGGTCACGAATTTGGAATATACCGCTTTCTATGAGGATAAAGGCTACGATACGGAACAATTATGGAGCAAGGACGGCTGGGATTGGAGAACGGGTAAATTCGATTCTAAAATTCCTGAGATCGAAGATAAGCAACTGCGCGAAGTCTATGAAAACTGGCTCAGGCAGCGCCCGGCAGACTTGCGAGATAAACCCTTCTTTTGGGAAAACCCGCAATGGAACGCGCCCAACTTACCCGTTGTGGGCGTCTCATGGTTCGAGGCGGAAGCCTACTGCAACTGGCTCAGCCGCAAAACCGGAAAAACCTATCGCCTGCCCACCGAAGCAGAATGGGAGAAAGCCGCCAGAGGCGCGGGGAATACCATTTGGAGTTGGGGCAACCGGTGGAATGGCGAACTCTGCAACAATGCCGATAAAGACACAAAGGAAAAACTCAACCGCACTTCGCCTGTTGGAATCTACCCGCAGGGCGCG
>CAADGT010000081.1 GCA_900696595.1 uncultured Chloroflexota bacterium | reverse complement strand
TCTCTATTCTCTATTCTCTACTCTCTACTCTCTACTCATCTAGAACTGCTCCAAAAACCTCACATCGTTGCCCCAAAAATAACGAATGTCGCCGACCTTGTTTCTCAACATCAACTGGCGCTCCGGGCCCATGCCCCAGGCGAAACCGGAATAAACCTTCGGATCATAGCCGCCCGCCGTCAGCACATTGGGATGCACCATGCCGCAGCCGAGAATCTCCAGCCAGCCGGAGTTTTTGCAAACCTGGCAGCCCGCCCCGCCGCACACAAAACATTCCACGTCCACTTCGGCGCTGGGTTCGGTGAAGGGGAAGTACGAAGCGCGGAAGCGCAGTCTTGCGCCCTCGCCAAACATGCGGCGGACGAAATCGGCAATCGTGCCTTTCAAATCGGCGAAGGTGATATTCCGGCCGACCGCGAGTCCCTCCACCTGATTAAATTGCACCTCCGACCGCGCCGTGATCTGCTCGTAACGGAAACACATGCCCGGCAACGCGATTCGAATCGGCGGCGGGTTCTGCGGATTCGTCGCCGCAAAATGACGCATGGCGCGGATCTGCCCGGGCGAGGTATGCGTGCGCATCAAAATCGGGTTATCGCCGCGCTCCCCCGCCTCGATAAAAAACGTATCCTGCATATCGCGCGCGGGATGATGCGGCGGAAAATTCAGATGCTGAAAATTAAACTCGTCCGTCTCCACCTCGCGCGAGGTAAACACCTGAAAGCCCATCTCCGCCAGAATGCTCAACACGCGGCGAAGTTGCTGGGTGGACGGATGCAACCGCCCGATGTGTTTATTCCGCCCGGGCAGGGTCACATCCAATTCATCTTCTTCAAGCGATTTCGCCAGCGCCGCCTCCTTCACCGCCCCCGCGCGACTCTCCAACGCAGACTCCAACGCAACCTTCACGCGGTTCGCCGCCGCGCCAATGACGGGTCGCTCCTCTTTGGAGAGTTTTCCCAAGCCCGAAAAAACTTCCATCAAATCCGAACTGCGTCCCAGATGCGTCACACGCCAGGCTTCCAACGCCGCCGGGTCGTCAACCTGATCCAACGCCGCCAGCGCCGCTTTTTCGATCTCATTCAATCTGTCCTGCATACATGCCTCCAAAGTTCTGACCGTGGACGATGGACGATTGACCGTAAAATCCATCGTCTGTGGTCTATTGTCCAAAAAATAAAAACCTCCCGTCCGCAATGGGACGGGAGGGAGAGTCCCGTGGTACCACCCAAATTAGCCGTCCTTCGATTTCGGTCAGGACAACTCGCTTTGCGCCGACTGACATCGGCTTCCCGCATAACGCCGGGATTGCGGTTCGCACTACGCGGTAGGACAAACTTAAGTTTGTCTTACATTCACGCGAACGGCTCGGGAGGGAACTTCGACTGGTTTCGTCCGGGCGCAATTTCACCGCTTGCCTTGCGCGTCTCTGGCGGATTCCGTCAGTGTACTTTTCTCCGTTGTCGCCTTTATCTGGCTCGCCTGTTGGTTTGAATTATCCGCAAAAACGGGGCGCTGTCAAGGCTTATAATCCGCCCATGAATCGCAAACCCGATCTTCCCGCGCTCGCGCTGCTGGCGGCAATCCTCCTCGGCGGCGTCGTCCGCTTCTATCCCGGCATCGCAAACGGCTTTCCGCTCAACGACGGCGGCATGTTCTACGTCATGACGCGCGACCTGATCGCAAACGGATTCGCGCTCCCGGATTTCACAACCTACAATCACAGCGGGATTCCCTTCGCCTATCCGCCTTTCGGACTGTACGCCGCCGCGCTTCTTTCCGCGCTCGCGCCGGGTTCGGACTTATGGGTCTTCCTCTTCGTCCCGGCTTTTGTCTCCTCTCTTGGCATCCCAGCCTTTTACCTTTTCGCCAGGGAAATTTCCTCCTCGCGCCTCCTCGCCGCATCCGCCGCATTGCTCTACGCCCTGAACCCCGGCTCCTTTCAATGGCCCGTGATGGGCGGCGGCGTGACGCGCTCCTTCGGCTTGCTGTTCATGTTCCTGATGTTCTGGCAGGCGATACAACTCTTCAGGGAATATAAACTCCGCCATTTGCTGCCGACCATTCTCTTCGGCGCGGCGACAGTGACCAGCCATCCGCAGACGGCTTTTCACGCCGCGCTGGGCGGGTTGATTCTTTTTCTCTTCTTCGGGCGCAACAAGCGCGGTTTTCTTTCAGCGCTTCTCGTCGGGCTGGGTGTGGCGCTGCTCGCATCTCCCTGGTGGATGACCGTCCTGCACAGGCACGGGCTCGAGACATTTCTTTCCGCCGGAGGGACCAGCCAGCGCACGCTTGAGTTCTATCTCATCGTTCTGCAATTACACCTTCCGACGAATCTTTTCACCCTGCCTTTCCTTGTTTTGTTTTATATCGGTCTGGCTGCGTCGCTCAAAGAGAGAAACTTTCTGTACATTGTGTGGATTCTCGCGGCGTATCTTTCCGATCCGCGCGGGGGGGCGGGGATAGCCCTGCTTTTTGAATCCATACTGGCGGCGACGGGGGCGCTGAAAGCCTCGGCGTGGATAAGGCCTGGGAAAACAGAATCCGCTCCGGGCGCGGGGGCGAGGCGCGGGGGGGTCATCCTCGGCGTTGTTTTATTCGTCTGGTTCGTGCTGGCGGCGTCCATCGCCGATTTTCGCATCATCAACACGAGCGTTAAAGAGGGCGACCTGGAATTGATCGCATGGGTTAATGAAAACACGGATGAAGACGCGGCGTTCGTTCTCGCCACCGGGCGCGAGTTTTCGATGACCGATCCTTTGCAGGAGTGGTTCCCCGCGCTGACCGGACGGAGAAGCCTGACCACGCTGCAAGGCACGGAATGGACTCTGGGCGACGCGTTCTTCCCCTGGTATGAGCAGTTGACGTTTTTTCAAAAATGCCCCGATATGAACTGCCTGGGCGATTGGTCTCTCCGCAATAATGCGGACTACGATTATCTGGTTGTTTTGATTCCGCCCGAGTCGGCGAAAGGCGGGTTATCCGAATCGTTGAGAAGTTTGGGAATTTCGGCGCGCGCTTCTGCGACTCACGCGCTTGTGTATGAGTCGGGGCATGGGATGGTTTTTGAAAATAAAAAATAGACTTTATCGGAAATTATTTTGGACGCGGACAAGCGCGGAAAACGCGGATTTTTTTGCTCTTTTATCAGCGTAAATCCGCGTTCATCTGCGTCCGACAAAAGGATTTTGACTATTTCCGATAACGTCCAATGACTGTCGCCTGCGAGGCGACAGTCATTTTGCCATTAGTTGATTCCCGGCATGGGCGGGAGGTTTGTATCATATAACCATGCGTCGAAGAAATCGCCCAGGTCTGCGCCGTGAATCTCTTCGGCGACGGCGATGAAATCTTCGGTGGAGGCGTTGCCGTATTTGTAGCGCTCGTGATAGGTTCGCAGAATGTTAAAGAAAGCCTCGTCGCCGACCTCGAGCCGCAGGGCGTGCAGGGTTAAGCCGCCGCGCAGGTACACGCCGCCGTTGAAAAGGTTGTGGGCGGAGGGGTTGCCGGGCGGGGGGTAATATTCGGGGTATTCCTGAATCTCGCCGTGGGCGTATTCCGCCCATTCATTCAGCGCTTTGTTGCCGAATTCGTGTTCGATCCATAGCGCTTCGCCGTAACTGGCAAAACCTTCGTTGAGCCAGATGTCGCTCCAGTCGGCCACGCTGACGGAATCGCCGAACCATTGATGCGTCAGTTCGTGCGCGACGACTTCCTCCGTGCCTTCGATGTCTTCCAGGTCCACCATATCCATGCCGAAGATGGACATGGTCTGGTTTTCGAGCGCGGCGCCGAAGTAGGTGTCCATCACCAGCGCGCCGTACACTTCAAAGGGATAGGGACCGAACAATTCGCCGAAGTAGTCGAGCATTTCGCCCTGTTGCGCGAAGGGTTTGTTCACGCCTTCGGGCAGGCTGGCGGCGTAATAGTTGCGGATCGGGACTCCGCCCTGCGATTCCATTGTTTCGACGTTGAAATCGTTGACGTTGATTGTGACGAGATAACTGGTCATCGGGTCGCGGGTTTCAAAACGGTAGGTTTGCGTCTCGCCGTTGTCTTTTGTTTCCTGCAACACGCCGTTGGCGGCGACCTCGTACGGTTTTGGCACAGTGACGACAATGACGTAAATGGCTTTATCGAGCGGGTGGTCGTTGGATGGAAAAAAACTGGCGGCTCCATCCGGCTCGCTCAGGACGAAGATGCCGTCTTCGTAAACGACCCAGCCGGTGGGAAAGGGCAGCGCCTGGGAGATTATCGGGGCGGGGATTCCCTTATAGGCGATTTCGACTGTAAAGCGCTGGTCCGCCTCCAGTCTCTGCGCGGGGGTGATCGTCAGTTCCTGTCCGCGTCTTTTAAACTCGGCCGCTTCGCCGTTGACCGTAAGGCTTGTAATCTCGAACCCGGAAAAATCCAGGTTGAAGCGGCTTAAGGCTTGCGTGGCGGCGGCCTCGATGGTGGTGACGGCTTCGATTTCGCTCGTCTTTACGTCTTTGACGTTTATGTTGATTGTGTAGGTCAGGGCGTTATAACCGCCGTTGCCAAAATCCGGGTAGAGCGAATCGTCCAGCCCGTCGGAGCCTGCTAGCGGGTCGGATGGTTCTTCGGTCGGTTCTTCCGTCGGCGCGACGGCAGTCGCAGGCGGAATTTCCGTCGGCGGGGTCTCAGTCGGCGCGAGGGTCTGGCAGGCGAGCAGGATAAGAAGCGCGAGGGATGGGATGAGGATTTTTCGATTCACGATGTCTCCGGGGGCGGGTTATAGGGTGCAGGGTGAGAGTTACGAGTTGCAGGTTACAGGTTGCAGGTTACAGGTTACAGGTTGCAGGTTACAGGTTGCAAGTTACAGGTTGCAGGTTGCAGGTTACAGGTTGCAGGTTACAGGTTGCAAGTTACAGGTTACTGATTATTATTCACTATTCACCATTCACTATTCACCATTCACCATTCACCATTCACTATTCACCATTCACCATTCACCATTCACTATTCACCATTCACTATTCACCATTCACCATTCACTATTCACCATTCACCATTCACTATTCACCATTCACTTATTACTCCCCCACTCCTGCATAAACTGATCCAAAAAATTTAACATTACATTATGGCGTTCCTCGGCGATGCGTTTGGCAGTCTGGGTGTTCATGCGGTCTTTGAGTAAAAGCAGTTTTTCGTAAAAATGGTTGATTGTGGCGCTTTTGCTGTTTTTATACTCTTCAAAACTGGCATGGATGCGGGGAGGTAAATCCGGGTCGTAGAGCGGGCGGTTCCTGTAGCCGCCGTAGGCGAAGGCGCGCGCGATGCCGATGGCGCCGATGGCGTCGAGTCTGTCCGCGTCCTGTACGATGAAACCTTCGAGCGAGTCCATTGTGTCTTCCACGCCGGCGCCTTTGTAGGAGACGCGCTGGATGATGCGGCACACGGCTTGGGCGGTGACGGGGTCCACGGAGCAGGAATCCAGCCAGGCGCGGGCGCGAAGCGGGGTTTCATCCCCCGAGTCGTTGAACTTCCAATCGTCGAGGTCGTGCAACAGCGCGCCCAGCTGGACGATGAAGGAATCCGCTTTTTCGATCTCGCAGATGGCGCGGGCGGTCTGCCACACGCGGCGGATGTGATGCCAGTCGTGTCCGGAGGCTTCGCCTGAAAATTCCTGGCGAATGAAAGCGGCTGTCCGCTCGATAATCTCTTCGCGGTTCATGTCGTCAGCCGCGAGCGCACGGGCGCCGATGATGGGAGAAGAAACGTTTCCCCAGGTCTTTTTCGACTTCATAAGGAGCCGGGCGATTTTCCTTTCAGTTTATTGTCCAGCGCAGACCAGATCCCCGCCGCCAGTTTGCTGCCCTCTTTGCGGCGCAGGTTGACCTTGTAAATGGCTTTCTCCTTTTCGCCGATACGGATCAGCCAGAATTGATCGGTCAACTCCGAGAGGACGGAATCCAACTCGGCGCGGGGAAGGCGGTCGGCTTCGGGCATGGCGTCCATCACTTCGCACATGCGCGGGTAACTCATGCTCAATTCGCGCAACATCAGGCGCATGATCTTGCGCAGAGAGGGCGGCAATGCGGCCAGGTCAAGCGGGGTAATGCCGCCTTCCCGCTGTTTGTCCTTGATTTCCTTGTCGAGTCGGTCGAAGAGTCCGGGCATGGCGACCTCTCTTAATACAACTCAGGCATGTTGATCGGTTCGGGCTGGGGTTCGCACTCGCCGCACCAAATCACATTGGCGACGGCGAGCCCTTTTGGGGTGTTGTTCGCGCCGACGAACATCGTAATGAACGTGGACATGGTCGCGGCGTGATCCTTGCACACGAAACGCCCACAGAACGCGCAGGAGGCGCGGGGTTCTTCTTCGCAATGCCAGCATTTCATGGGGCGCTCCTATTTCGCGTTCAGGATGTACGGCACGATATCCTTCAGGGCTTTCGACCATTCATGATCGGGAAAGCGCAGGGAGAACAAGTCCTGGCTGGCGTTCTCCGCCATGTCGAAGGAAAGCGGCATCACGCTGATGACGGCGGCGTTGAACAGTCTTTCGATTTCCTTGTTGAACTCGGGCCGATTCATGTGCTTTGGAAGGGCTTTGTTAACCGCCAGGAACAGGTTGGGCACATCCAAACTGCGCGCAATATCCACAGTGACCGACGTGCCTTGAAAATCCTGATTGTCCGGTCGCAGGATGATGATGAGGATGTCGGAAGTGGCAATCGAGAGCAGGGTTTCTTCATTCAAACCGGGGTGCGTGTCAATGAACAGGTAATCGAGGTTGAATTCGGAGATCGCCGTCTGCAAACCTTCGTTCAAACGGTTGAAGTCCACGCCGTCCTTGAGTATCTGGCTGATCTCCCTGCCCTTGATGCTGGATGGAAACAGGTAGAGTTCCTTCCCCGCCAGTTTGTCGCGTCCTTCGCCGCCGCCGGTGTTCTGCCCCACCGGGTATCCCACCTCGCGGATGGCGGCCTTGCCGTGCAGAAAATCGTTGAGCGTTTTTCCCATCTTCTGCTCGTCGAGACCGAACAAGACGTGAATGCCCGGCGACTGGATGTCAGTATCCACCACGCCCACGCGCCTGCCGGTCAATGCGACCTGCGCCGCAAGGTTCGAGGCGGCGTTCGATTTCCCCGTCCCCCCGCGAAACGAATGGATCGAAACAATTTTACCTGTCATACTGCCTCCGCAATGATTGTAATTCGCCTAAAAGCCCATCCGAACAACGTTCCAGCCGCCGCCGGAAGCAGGGTTAACCTGACAGGCTCTAAATAATGCC
Organism: uncultured Chloroflexota bacterium; assembly: GCA_900696595.1. Lineage (GTDB taxonomy): Bacteria > Chloroflexota > Anaerolineae > Anaerolineales > Villigracilaceae > Villigracilis. The sequence continues at coordinate 6,961 of CAADGT010000081.1, read as the reverse complement.
ATAAGGGCGACCCGTCAAGGTTCGATCAATCTCCTGCGCCGCAAAGAAGGCTCGCCCTGCCGGTTGACGATTTGCATGAACACAGAGCGACAAGTCGAGAAAGGATTGGGCGGGTCTGCCCCTGCGGCGAATTATCCCGAAGCGCGTTTGCGGCGCAACTCCTGCGCCTGTTCCTTCAACTTCGCGTAAAACTCCGTGCCGGTGATCTGATCAAACTCCTTCTTGCGGCGTTCCTGATCTATCTCGAACGTCAGGCGTTCCAGTTCCTGTTTCAAACCGTCTTCGCGTTCCTTCACCTTGCGCGCCATCGAAAAGAACGCCGAAAGCAATTGCGCCGCCTTGGCGTCGTCCGAAGCGGCGGCGGCGGAGAGGGGTTGCGTTTGTTCGAGGAACGAGTAATCGCCCTCCGCCGTTTTCTGCGACCAGTCTATCGCCGTCTCGATGTACTTTGTGGAAAACCTCAAACGATGTGACAAGCCGCGCAGAATGCCCAGAGACACGTCCAGGCGGTCGTCGAGCAGGTCGAAGAAAGCGTCCTTCGTCAACTCCAGCGCATCCACATCGTCGAGCGCGACAACGCCGGCTGAGCGCGGCAACTCGTCCATGAGCGCAATCTCGCCCACGCTTTCGCCGGGTCCCACTTTGTTGATGATGATCTCGTCGCCCTTCGCGTCGGTGGTGACGATCTTCAAATGCCCGTCGAGGACGACAAAGAACGAATCCGCCGGGTCGCCCTTGCGCATCACAGCGTCGCCGGGCCTGAAGCGGCGCGCCAAAGCCCTTGCCGCCACCGCAGACGAAGCGTCGTCCGAGAGTTCCTTGAAAAAACTGGTCTCGCGAATCTTTTTGAGGATGTCCGCCATCTTACGGATTCTCCTCCCCGGCTTTGGACTCTTCGATGCGCCTGCCCGCCAAGTCCCAGACTCCGCCTCCCTTTTGACCCGCGCCTGATTCGGCGATGCGGGCATTTAACACGCTCCAGGCGTTTACACTCTGGGCGAGATACACCTCGCGGATGAACATCATCGGGTACACGCCGATCCGTTTGCGCAAAGATTCCATCGTCTCATAAAGACCTTGAATGATATCCTCGACTTCCTTTTTCCTGGCCGGGCTGGGAGTCGCCTCGAGCAGTTTGCGTTTGATTCCCATCTCCGCCTGCGTGTATAGCAACTCCCTCACCAGCGGAACCTTTTCGCCGCCAAAGCGTTCCTCGAAGGGCGCGATCAGGGTTTCCATCATCTTCCCGATGCCCGTCACAGCGCGAGTCTCCTCTTTCGTCACGCGATCCTGCATACCGAGTTTCTCGCCCACCCATTCCCTCTGCTCATCCATGCCGCGGCGGATGAAATACCAGATCAACGCCGCGCCGATCATACCGTATCCAATGGCGACGGCGAGGAACGTCCCCGCATTGACCATGGTATTGAAGACGCCGTGAAAGACGATCGCAATCGCATAACCGCCCAAAATCGCATAAGCGCCGAGGCGCTTATCCTTCATCCCACGATGGAACGCCAGCGCCGCGCCGATCAAGCCGCTCCCGGCGGCATGGACCAGGTTCGTGGAAAACACGCGCGCCACCGCCAGAAAAAGCGCCCGCTCGATCTCCGTTCCGCGCACATATTCGACATTTTCGAAAACGGCAAAACCGATGCCCGCGCCGAAGCCGTATAACGCCCCATCCACGATGTAATTGAAGTCGGCGCGATTGACAAGGCGAATCAGGATCAGCGACTTGAAAATCTCCTCCCCAAACGGCGCCATATAGCGGATGATCTCGGTCCACGTCAGCAAGCCGGAATTGGCAACCGCGCGGTTGACCTGCACGGCAAGCAAATATGCCAGGGCGCCGCAGCCGAGGGTAGCGATGTTTTTCTTGAATTTCGCAGTCTTGTGCAGGTCGAGCCTGCGCAGGAGGAACAGGAAGATAACCGGAACGATCAGGGCTATGACAATGGAAACAGCGAGAGTCATCTTGAAATCTTACTCCATCGGGATATGCCCGACAAGGACGAAAACGCGGCTGTAGAAAATTACAGCCGCGTTTTCCTTCAGGGTTTCGAGCGGGATAATACGGTCATCCTACACGGCGCGCCGATCCTATTTTCGGCGGGATATCCAATAGAGTGCGAGTAGAAAAAGAGCGACCCCGACGCCCACGAAAAGGTTTACCCCGGCGGATGTTCCCGCGGACCCGGCGCCCGCCGTCCCTGTGACACCGGGGTCGGTAAGGGAAACCCAGGGAAAGACGACGAGGAGCAATATTGCCGCCGCGACTCCGATCAACAAACCCGCCTGTGGGTTGGATTGAAAGTCGAAAAGCCGTCTCCAGAAGGACGGTCTCGCCGCCCGTTCCTCTTCCTCGCGCTTCACACGCGCTTTGAGGCGCGCCAGCATCTGTTCGACCCTGGCTTCCTCGAGTTGCGCGGACGGGAGAACATGATTCAGGCGCAGGAGAGTCTTTTCGAGGCTGAGCAGTTCCTCGTCCGAGTTTGAGGCGGTGGGGGTCGTCTCACCGCCGAGCAAACGGTCGGTAAAATCCGCCAGCCGGTCGTCTTTTTGGGTTTCGATTTGTCGCTGCATGATCATTGTTCCAGTTGGTTGCGAAGCGCGGCTACGGCGCGTCGAAACAGGGATTTGACCGCTTCAAGGTTTTGGCGCGTGTGTTCGGCGATCTCATTGAATTGCATATCCTCGGCAAAACGGAGCAGGATGACCTCCCGATAGTTTTCGGGCAGGTTTTGAAACGCTCGCTGGAGAATGATGCGATCCTCCATGATTTTGGGGGCGCCGCCCGTCGCCTGGGCGGAAGCGCCCGAAAGCGGGGCAAGAAGCGGCTCCTGTTTGCGCCCGCGGCGGCGGTAGAACTCCGCCACCTTGTGGTTGGTCAATGCGCGCAACCATGTGCCGAATTGCGCGTCCCCTCGAAAGGTCGAAAGGGACTTCAATGCAGCGATGAAAATTTCCTGGGTCACATCCTCCACATCGCCCTCCGGAATCACGCACCTGATCCGCTTGTAAACCTTGGGCAGATGTCGGCGGTAGAGGGCGTCGAACGCTTCCGTATTTCCATCCTTGTACCTCTGGATGAGAAACTGGTCGCTGGCGTCTTGCGGCAGGGGCTCGGAATTTTGCATATATTCTGTCGTCATAGAGATCAAAAAAGGGTCGCTCGAACCAATCGCATCAGGGACTCACTATAACATAATTGGGACGGGAAAAGTAGGGATTTTATTTCCAATCCAGTTAGGCTATAATATTCGCAAGCAATTCAAGACACGGTAAAACCATCATAATTTCGGAGACAGGGCATGTCCAAAATCATTTCAGTTCACTCCTTCCGCGGCGGCACCGGCAAATCGAACACCACTGCAAACATCGCGGCGCTCCTTGCAATGGACGGCGCGCGCGTGGGCGTGGTGGATACGGATATCGCCTCCCCTGGAATTCACGTACTCTTCAACCTGGACGAAGCGGACATGGAACATTCGCTCAACGATTACCTGTGGGGCAAATGCACCATCGAGCAGGCCGCCCAGGACGTGACCGGACATGTCGGCGCGGAAGTGAAAGGACAGATTTTCCTGATCCCCTCCAGCATCAAAGCCGGCGAGATCGCGCGCATCCTGCGCGAGGGATACGACGTGGGGCTGCTGAACGACGGTTTCCGCGACGTGATCGAGAAACTGGAACTGGATTATCTGCTGATAGACACGCACCCCGGCTTGAACGAGGAAACCCTGCTTTCCATCGCCATCTCGAACACGCTGGTCATCATCATGCGTCCCGACCAGCAGGATTACCAGGGCACGGCGGTGACGGTGGATGTGGCAAAGAAACTGGACGTGCCGAACCTGCTCATCCTGGTCAACAAGGCGCCTGGCAACCTGGATTTCGAAGAAGTGCGCGCGCGCGTGGAACAGACCTATGAAGCGAAGGTCGGGGCGATCCTGCCTCATTCGGACGAAATGATGATACTTGCAAGCTCCGGCATCTTTACGATCCATTTCCCCGATCATGTCGTGACCAAAGGCTTGCGCAGCCTTGTAAATCTGTTAAAAGAAAATTGATCTTTCCCATTCAGGTGTCATGTGGCGAACCCGCACTTTGAAACCGCGCTCAAGGAATTGGAGGAACGCCGGGAGGATATCCGCCCGTCGGATGTTGTGCTGTTCTCCGAACCGTTGCGGTCTGCGGTGAACTTCGTCGTCCGATTGGGGCGGTTCAGCCTGACGGAATTCCACGAAAAACTTCCCGACTTCACAAGGGACGAAGTCAAGCGCATCGCCGATCTGTTGATCAAGCGCAACCTGTTCGACCTCTCGCGCTTTGCGACGGAAGAGGAACCCTACTACGAAGCCCGCCTCTCCGCCATGACGCGCCCGCTGACAAAACCGCCCTCGGATATTTGGAAGAAGATAGATTGACGCGCCGCCAACCCGGACGCTCTCATTCAAGACGAACCCGGGCAGCCTTCATTGATATTTGCAAACAGGCGTCCGCATCCCTTCCAGACTCCGTTCGAAACACAAATCAATTGGGGGGCATTTCAAATGATCAAGAGATTTTACAGCCCAAAACGACAACCGCCCCGCGCGATTTTTCGGGTATAGTTACCCGCCATGAAACGCCTCGCCGGGATCGTCCTCATCGCAATCTCCGCCGCCTCATTTGGGACGCTTGCCATCTTCGGGCGTTACGCCTACGCCGAAGGCGTGGATACCTTCACGCTCCTTTTTCTGCGCTTCGGACTCGCCGCCTCTTTCATGACCCTGATCCTGATCCTGCGCCGCGAGCCGTTTCCACGCGGAAGGATCCTCGCCCAACTGATCGGCATGGGCGCGATCGGGTATGTCGGGCAGTCCTTTCTTTATATGACCGCCATTCGTTACGCCTCGGCAGGGTTGGTGGCGCTGCTTCTGTATCTTTATCCCTTTTTCGTCGCCATCTTATCCATGACCTTTCTGCGCGAGACGCTGACCCGCGCCAAAATCATCGCGCTCGTTCTCGCCCTGACGGGCGCCGCGCTTACGGTCGGTCCCGTCAGCGGGCAGTTGATCGGCGCGTTGATGGCGATTGCGGCCGCGCTTATTTATTCCGTTTATATCATCGTCGGCGCAGGCGTGATGAAGCGCGTATCCCCCGTACAATCTTCGACGGTCATCTTCGCCTCCGCCGGGGCGGTGTATGGTCTGTTCGCGCTCTTCAACGGGACTCATTTCCCTGCCACAAACCCGGGCTGGCTTGTCGTAGCGGGCATTATCTTCATCTCCACCGTTATCCCCGTCACCGCCTTCCTCGCCGGGCTGGAGCGGATCGGTCCCACCAACGCCGCCATGCTTTCCACGCTTGAGCCCGTCGTCACAGTGACGCTGGCATCGTGGCTGTTCGGGGAGGTCCTTCAGCCCCTTGTGCTGATCGGCGGCGGGTTGATCCTTGCGGCTGTCGTGATTTTGACAAGGACGGAAGTGGCAAGGGAGTAATGCGGGGTTTGTATTCCGGTCGGGTGTATAATTTTGCAGGAGAAACCCCATGAACACGTTCGTCTTTACAGGGATGATTTAAGAAATTCAAGGGGAAATTGCGCGCAATAAAGCCAGGCCTCCCCAGGGACGCGAATCCACAGGCTCAAACCAACGCGGGCAAATCGGAAACCCCGCTGCACCCGGAAAGAACAGGAATTTGTGAACTTCAATCAATTTCAACTCGATCCCCGCCTGATGCAGGGCATCCACAAGGCGGGCTACGATGTGGCCACGCCCATCCAGCAAGCCGCCATCCCCGCCGCCCTGCGCGGGCGGGACATCATCGGCACGGCGCAGACCGGCACAGGAAAGACCGCCGCGTTCGTCCTGCCCATTTTAAACAAACTGCTCGAAGGGCAACGCAACACGCCGCGCGCGCTCATCGTCACGCCGACGCGCGAACTGGCAGAGCAGATCCACGACGTGATCAAAACGCTCTCAGCGGGGACAAGGCTGAAGAGCGCAACCATCTACGGCGGAGTCGGAGCCGCGCCCCAAATTCAGGCGTTGCGCAACGGCGCGGAGATCCTCGTCGCCTGCCCCGGGCGCCTGCTGGATTTAATCGCGCAGGGTCATGCGAAGATGACGAACATCGAAATCCTCGTGCTGGACGAAGCGGACCGGATGTTCGACATGGGCTTCCTGCCCGACGTGCGGCGCATTGTCAAAGCCGTGCCGGAAAAGCGGCAGACGATGATGTTTTCCGCCACCTTCCCGCCGGACGTGGAACTGCTGGCGCAACAGGCGCTGCGTCAGCCGCAAAAGATCGCCATGGGAATCGTCAAACCGGCGCATACGGTCGCGCACGCGCTATATCCCGTGCCGCCACATTTGAAGGCGACGTTGTTGATCGAACTGCTCAAACATACCGACACCAATTCGGTGATCGTTTTCACGCGCACCAAACATCGCGCGCATCGCGTGGCGCAACAGATAAAACGCGCGGGCTTTAACGCCACCAGCCTGCACGGCGATCGTTCGCAGGGTCAGCGCCAGGCGGCGATCAAGGGCTTCAAGAGCGGGCATCACGACATCATGGTCGCCACCGACATCGCCGCGCGCGGGTTGGATATCGAAACGGTCTCGCACGTCATCAACTTCGACATGCCCGACACCGCCGACGCTTACATTCATCGCATCGGGCGCACGGGGCGCGCGCAACGCACCGGCGACGCTTTTACGCTGGTGACGGACGACGACAAGGATATGATTCGGACTCTGGAGCGCATCATGGGAGCGCCGCTCGAACGCAAGACGCTCGAAGGATTCGATTACGCGCGTCCCGCCCCGCCGCGAACGGATCACGGCGGAAGGGGCCGGGGCGCGCCCCGAAACGACTCCCGCCGCCCGCCCAAGCCTGCTCCCACACCGAAGAGTTTTGGCAAGAACCGGCTGGCGCCGAGGAAGAAATAGGCGGAGGGTAGAGGGTAGAG
>CAADGT010000080.1 GCA_900696595.1 uncultured Chloroflexota bacterium | reverse complement strand
GATCAAACAATTCGATTTTCCATTCGTCGGCAAGCGCCTGTTGTAAGCGATCATTTGGCGCTTATCTTTCTTGCACTGTCGTCAGCACTCATTTGGCGGACGGCAAATAGATATTAGAGAGTAGAGAGTAGAGATTAGAGAGTAGAGAGTAGAGAGTAGAGAGTAGAGAGTGGGGAGTGGTTAAATAGTAGATAAATCAACCTCAGTTCAACTATTCATCTATTCAACTACTCAACTATTCATCTATTCAACTACTCAACTATTCATCTATTCAACTACTCAACTACTCAACTATTCATCTATTCAACTACTCAACTACTCAACTACTCAACTATTCATCTATTCAACTATTCACTACTCAACTATTCAACTATTCACTACTCAACTCTTTTTCGCGCAGCCAATCGTAGCCTTGTTCTTCAAGATGCAGGGCCAGGTCGGGTCCGCCGGATTCGACGATGCGCCCGCCCATCATCACATGCACGAACTGCGGCTTGATGTAATTCAACAGGCGTTGATAATGCGTGATGACCAGCACGCCCAACTCGGACCCGGAAAGAGCGTTGACTCCCTCCGAGACGATGCGCAGCGCGTCAATATCCAGCCCGGAGTCGGTTTCGTCCAAAACGGCAAAGCGCGGCTTGAGAGCCGCCATCTGCAAAATTTCGGCGCGTTTCTTCTCACCGCCGGAAAAGCCGTCGTTGAGATAACGCCCGGCGAAACTATGATCCATTTTGAGCATGTCCATTTTTTCTTTTAACATTTTGCGGAATTCAGGGATGGGCATGCCTTTATCTTCGGGGTTTGCGGCGCGTCGGCGCGAGTTGATGGCCGAGCGCAGGAAGTTCGCCACGGTCACGCCGGGGATGGCGACGGGATATTGAAAGGCGAGAAAAATTCCGGCGCGCGAGCGTTCGTCCGGTTCCATTTCGAGGACGTTTTCGCCGTCCAGCAAAACTTCCCCGTCGGTGACGGTGTAATTGGGGTGTCCCATCAGGGTATAAGCCAGGGTGGATTTGCCCGTGCCGTTCGGCCCCATGATGGCGTGAACTTCTCCCTGTTTGATGGTCAGGGACAACCCTTTGAGAATTTCCTTATCTTCGATGTTTACATGTAAATTTTTAATTTCCAACTGCGGCATGTGTTCTGCTCCTAAAATGCCGGGCGGCTCTACGCAGAAAATCCCCCAAAACCGGGTAGTCTGCCCCAAAAGATATTCGTTAATCGGCGGCATTATAGCAGGGCTGGAGGAGATTGTCAAATATTTATGATAATTTTCTAGTATATTAATCCGCTGTATAATAACGCGATCTAAGATAATTTAATGACTGATGTTACGCAGAGAGTGCGTCGCACCTTTATAACCAGGACTCTTTCAAAGGGTAGATTCGCCTGCTTTGTGAATAAGTTCACCCGTGTGGTGCGACGCGCTGCGTAAAGTGAGTTTAAGGCGAGTTAAATGAAACACCACTGGCGCAAGGAGTGTGGATGAAAGCCGTACAATTCATCGGAGTCAACCAACCGTTAAAGATGCGGGAAATTCCCATCCCGGAGATCGGCGCGCGCGACGTGTTGGTGAGGGTCAAAGCCGCGGGCGTCTGCCATTCGGACGCGCATTACCGCGCCGGCATTTCGCCGGTGCATCCTGTGCCGCTCACGCTCGGTCATGAAGTTGCGGGCGTCGTCGAGCGAATCGGCGTGGAAGTGGGCAACCTAAACCCCGGCGGGCGCGTCTGCCTGCATTACAACCTATCCTGCGGCGATTGTTATCGCTGCGCGACCGGCAACGACCAGTTCTGCGAAAAAGTTTCGATGATCGGACATTATACGGACGGCGGCTACGCGGAATATATCGCCGTGCCAGCCCGCAACGCGATTCCATTGCCGGATGAGATTCCGTTCGAGCAAGGCGCAACATTGATGTGCGCCAGCGCGACGGCGTTTCACGCATTAAAAAAGAGTCGCCTAAAAGGCGGGGAAACCGTCGCAATATTTGGCGCGGGCGGGCTGGGTCAATCCGCGGTGCAATTGGCGCGAGCCTTCGGCGCCGTCGAAGTATTTGCGGTGGACATCCACGATGAGAAGTTGAATCTCGCCGCGCAATACGACGCCATCCCCATCAACGCCGGGAATGTGGATGCGGTCGGAGAGATCAAACGGCTCACCAACGGCAAGGGCGTGGATGTCGCCGTCGAAATGATCGGCCTGCCGAAGACAATGAAACAGGCCCTCCAAACGGCGGGCGTGATGGGGCGCGTGGTCATCGTCGGTCTTTCGAATCAATCGCTTGAAGTCCAAACCTATACAGAATTGCTCGGCAGAGAGGTCGAGATCATCGGCTCGAACGATCATCTCTTGCAGGAACTCCCCATCCTCGTTGATCTCGCGCGGCGCGGGATTCTCGACACTTCGCGCATCGTCAGCAAGACCATCCCGCTGGATGCGGATGAGATCAACGCCGCGCTGGACGACCTGGAAAAATTCGGCGGCGGCGTGCGCACAGTCATCGTCCCCGCCTCAGACTCCGCCTCAGCCTGATTCTGTTTTCGACGTATAATCCACGCCGAGAGTTTTATGACAAACCAGCCTCCCGCGATACGCATCAAACCGTTGCGCGTCCTTTTCCTCCTGCTTGGGCTGATCGCCCTATTGGTCAGCCTCAGCATTTGGGGACAGCGCATCAAATACTTTGGCGTTGCGGACATTCGCGGCTACTGGCACGAATTCTTCCTGGACTTGTTGATGTCGGCGTTTTATCTCGACGCGGAAAGCAACATTCCCTCATTCGTCAACGCCCTGCTGTTGTTCATTCCCGCCCTCTTGTTCAGCCTGATCGGCGCATGGAAAAATTCGATCAAAGACAAATTCCGCTTCCACTGGATTGGGCTTGGGGCGCTCTTCCTGCTCCTGTCCTTCGACGAAGCCGCCGCCCTGCACGAACGCCTGATCAAGCCCATGCGCAATTTCGTGGACGCCGGCGGCGTATTCCATTTTGCCTGGGTCGTTCCGGGGCTGATCGCCGTCGCCCTGTTCGCCTTCGCCTATCTGTTTTTTTTCCTGAATTTCGACAAAAAATTCAAAACCTTCTTCATCCTGTCGTTTTCCGTTTACATCGCCGGCGCGACCGGCGGGGAAATGGTCAGCGGATATGTCGCGGCAAACCTCGGTTTGAAGAATTTCACCTATGCGGTCGTCGCCAGCCTCGAAGAATCGGTCGAGATGATCGGATGCTCGTTAATTATTTACGCGCTGCTGGAATACATAAAACAATCCCTGCCCGAAGGCTTATTGTTCAAACCGTCATGATTCCCCAACGAGCGATCACGCTGACCGAACTAAAACGGAATACCGGCGAACGCGGCGCGCGCATGTGGCTCGCCCATCGCGGAATCGTCTACGACGTGACCGATTGCCCCAGATGGCGCGCAGGACTGCACGAATCCCTGCATTTTCCGGGCCAAGACTTGACGGATGAGATTGCGGAAGCGCCGCACCAGGAGGAAGTCTTCAACCATGATTGCGTCAAGGCGATAGGCAGGCTGGAAGTTCAGGCGTGAGCAAACCCTTCGCAACCTTGTGCGGGCGCATCTTCCGCGACGCCGACCCTCAGTATTTCCCCTCGGCGCGGCATAAAGGCAGAAAGATCATACTTTGCGCCGAAGCGTGCCTGGGCGCCTTCCTCGCCGACCCGGATGTGTTTTGCAAGGCACACCGCAACCCGGGCAACGCCGCCGCAAAAACGAAAACGGAAATCGAAGACCTTACCGGTTTTTGGAGCAGATATGATTCTTCCGCGAAAAGCGATTGAGTACGAACGATACGAATTCAAAAAATGGGAGCATTTCGACGCCAAGACCATCGTCGAAACGCCGGTCTCGCTGACCGTCAACGGAAAAGTATGGCTCTCGTTTATGTGTACGCCCACCCACCTCGAAGAACTGGCGCTGGGATTTTTATACAACGAAGGCGTCCTCAACGGCATGGACGATGTTGCAGACGCGCGCCTGTGCGAACACGGCGACAACGTGGACGTGTGGTTGAAATTCGACGTGGAACAGCCAGTCAACTGGCGCAAGACATCGGGTTGCACAGGCGGGGTGACAGCGGTGGACCTTCTGGCGAAACCGAACATCAATTTCGCGGAAAACAACTTCAAAGTCCAGCCGGAGGCGGTAATGGAGATGGTGGACAAACTGTTCGAGTCGCAGGAACTATATCGCGACACGGGCGGCGTGCATACATCCGCCCTGGGCGACGGGGAGCAAATCATCCTTGCGGCGGACGACATCGGCAGGCACAACTCGCTCGACAAGATCGCGGGAATGTGCCTGAGGCAAAACGTCTGTCCTCAAAACCGCATTCTGATCACCACCGGGCGCATCAGTTCGGAGATGCTTCAAAAGGCGGCGCGGCTGGATGCGCCCATCCTGATCTCGCGCACTTCGCCGTCCTCGCTCTCCATCGAGATGGCGGAACGATACGGGATCACTCTGATCGGTTATGCCAGAAAACACCGCTTCAATGTGTACTCGCACGGAAAGCGGGTTGGGTTGTAATTCGACCATCGGAAATCTCCGCGTTCGCGCGCGGGTCTTTCAAGCAGGAAGGAAAATCGTCATGCCGCGCCATTGCTGTGAAATTGAAAACAAGACGTTCGGCGAAGCGGGGGCGAAGGCCAACCTTAAAAAATATCGCCGCCGCGGACCCGCAAAACAAACCCGCATGATCCTCGAAGCGGCGCGTTCGCTGGGGATAAAAAACGCGACTCTGCTGGATGTGGGCGGCGGAATCGGGACGATCCATCATGAGTTGTTGAACGATATCGCCTCGACCGCCGCCCATGTGGACGCCTCTGCGGCTTATTTGAAAATCGCAAAGGAGGAAGCGCAACGGTTGGGGCATGACGGACGGGTCGAATTCATCCATGCCGATTTCACCGACGTGGCAGGGGGGCTTCCCCAGGCGGACGTGGTGACGCTCGACCGGGTGGTCTGCTGTTACCCGAACTTCCGCGAATTGTTGAAAGCGGCTTCGTCGAAGTGCCGCAAGGCGATCGCGCTGACCTATCCGCGCGAGACCTGGTATGTCAAGGCGATCATATCTGCGATGAATTTATTCCAACGATTGAGGCGCGACCCGTTTCGGGTTTTCGTCCATCCGGTGAACGAGATGGAATCTCTGCTGAACGGGGAGGGCTTCCAGAGGACGTCCACCCGCAGGCTGTTCGTCTGGGAAATGTCGCTTTACAGGAAATTAGCGGAGCAAGGCGGGGATTTCAATTAAACGTCCGAGGTTCATGCGTAGAACCTGCGCGCCGAAGGTTTTCACGAAAGGCTTCGACATTAGCGCGTCAACTTTCGGGATGTTCCCCCGTCCTTTTTAAGAGTTCGCGCCATTCGCATTAATAACTCATGTTACGCGCTTTTGCCATCCTCGCGAACCGTCCACAAATAAAGTCACGAATTCGCGAATGTTGGCGCGCCTATTCGTTTATTCGTGAACATTCGTGGACGGTCACCGACTCATCGGCAAACGCATTTCCTAACCAAATGCCATCTTGCGTAAGGTGAGTTAATAAGATGAAACCGTTCGAATGGCGGTCAAACCATCAGCCGAACAATTTCCCCAGTCCCCGGCCGCCCGTCTTTTGAAGCGTCTTCATCAACTTCTGCGCCTCTCGAAATTGTTTAACCAGCCGGTTCACATCCTGAACGTCCATGCCCGACCCGGCCGCAATGCGTCGGCGGCGCGAGGCGTTGAGAAGGTCGGGGTCGCGGCGTTCCTTCACCGTCATGGAGTTGATGATTGCCTCGGACTGCTTGAACTGTCTTTCCACCAGTTGCGGGTCAATATTCCGCGCGGCCTGCCCCATCTGCCCGGGGAGCATCTCCATGATCTGCGCGAGCGGTCCCATCTTCTTCATTTGCTTCATCTGTTCGAGCCAGTCTTCAAACGAAAAATCCCCTTTCATCAATTTCTTCGCCTGTTTTTCTGCGGTCGCGGCATCGTAAGCCATTTCGGCTTTTTCGATCAGTCCAATCAGATCGCCCATGCCTAAAATGCGCGAGGATAAACGCGAAGGGTCGTAGGTTTCAAGCGCGTCGAGTTTTTCGCCCGTACCGATGAACTTGATGGGGATGCCCGTCACAGAGCGAATTGAGATCGCCGCGCCGCCGCGCGAGTCGCCGTCCATCTTCGTCAGCACAAGCCCCGTCAGCGGAATCGCGTCTTTGAAGCCCTGGGCGATGTTCAACGCCTCCTGCCCGATCATCGAGTCGATCACGAGCAGGGTATCCACCGGCTTGAGGTTCGCCGAGATGGCTTTGACCTCGTCCATCAACTGCGCGTCAAGTTGAGAGCGCCCGGCCGTGTCCACCAGCACGAGGGTGTAGCCTCCCTTTTCGGCTTTGTCCAGGGCTCGCTTCGCAAGTTCCTGCGGGGCAATCGAAGAATCCGCTTCGACCTCCACGCCGACCCGCTCGCCGAGTTGTTGCAACTGCTTGACGGCGGCTGGGCGATATGGGTCGCCCGCCACCATGAGAATCCGCTCGCCTTTGGATTTGAGCAAACGCGCCAGTTTGCCGGTGACGGTCGTTTTGCCCGAACCCTGCAACCCGACCATCATCACTGCGCGCGGTCTGGGACCGGTCAGGTTCAACGGCGCGGGTTCGCCGAGGGCGGAGATCAGTTCTTCGTTGACGATCTTGACGACCTGCTGTCCGGGGTTGAGCGCTTTGGATACTTCGGCTCCCACCGCCCGCTCGCGGACTTTGGCGATAAACGTTTTAACCACGCTGAAATGGACGTCCGCTTCGAGCAGGGCGAGGCGCACTTCTTTCATGGCGGCATCCACGTCAGACTCGGAAAGTTTTCCGCGTTTGCGTAGTCCGTCGAAGATCTGATTGAGTCGTCCGGTGAGCGTTTCAAACATGGGGCGTAATCCTTGGGGTGAAAAGGTATCGGCGCAGGAGGGGCATTGTAGCGTGGAGCAGGTCGAGGGTCAAGCATGAAGCGCAACGCAAAAAAAACCGCGATTCGCCCGCTTTACATCCCCGTCAAAACTCCGTATACTGATGCATATTTTTTCCAAAAAATTCGTCTCACGGAGGAGTCATGGCAACGGAAGCGACCATTAATGATAAAAGGGAAATATTCGGATGGGCGATGTACGACTGGGCCAACTCCGCCTTTAGCACCACAGTGGGGACGGTTTTTCTCGGCCCGTATGTGGCCAGTCTGGCGCGAAGCGCGGCGGAGGCGGCAGGGACTTCGACCGTTTCATTCCTTGGGATTCCCGTCGCGCCCGATTCGTTTCTCCCGTATTGCATTTCGTTCTCGGTCGGGATGCAGGTTTTGTTTCTGCCCATCCTCGGCGCCATCGCGGATTATTCCCATCTTCGCAAACGCATGATGCAAATTTTCGCCGCCATCGGGGCATTGGCGACAATTTTGATGTTCCTGCTGACAGGCGGATTGTGGTGGCTGGGCGGCGTTCTGTTCATCATTGCCAACTTATCCTTCGGCGCGGCGATGGTTTTCTACAACGCCTATCTGCCGGATATTGCCAGCGAAGAGGAACGCGATCGCGTCTCGTCTTACGGCTGGGCGATGGGCTACATGGGCGGCGGAATTTTACTGGCGCTCAATCTTGCCTTTTTCATCTTCAGTGAGGACATCGGAGTCCCCGGCGATCTGGCTGTGCGCATCAACCTCGCCTCGGCGGGTATTTGGTGGCTGGGATTTTCCTTCATCACCTGGGCAAGGCTCCGACCGCGCCATGCCGCGCGGAAACTTCCCGCAGGCGAGAATTACGCAAGCATCGGCTTCAAGCAATTGAAGAAGACCTTCAGCGAAGTGCGGCGCTTCCCTGAGACAATGAAATTTCTGCTGGCGTATTTTCTCTACAACGACGGCATTCAGACAGTGATTGCGGTCGCCGCCACTTTCGCCGCCGCGCCTGTCATTCAGGGCGGGTTGGAGCAGGATCAGACCACCCTGACGGCGGTGATCCTGATGATTCAGTTCGTGGCTTTCTTTGGCGCCCTGTTCTGGGGCAAACTGGCAGGCTGGATCGGCGCGAAGCAGTCGGTCATTGTCAGTCTGGTCATCTGGGCGGGCGTGGTGATTTACGCTTACGGCGGCTTGAAAGGCGACAGCGTAACCGCCCAATTCTTCATCCTCGGAATCTTCATCGCGCTGGTGATGGGCGGCTCGCAAGCCATCAGCCGCAGTTTGTTCGCGCAGATGATCCCCAACGGCAAGGAGGCGGAGTTCTTCGCTTTTTATGAAGTCAGCGAACGCGGCACGTCATGGATCGGTCCGCTGGTGTTTGGAATCGCCAATCAGATGTTCAACAACCTGCGCATCGGAATCCTCTCCCTGATTTTCTTCTTCATCCTGGGGCTTTTGCTTCTACCGGCCGTCAACGTCCGCAAAGCCATCGAGGACGCCAAAAATTATCGCGCGGAATAAGATAAATGGCGTCGCAAAGTCTTTCCTCCGCCATCGTTTACGGAAGCGACCCCCTTGCGCGGGGGCTTGGGCGTTTGCGCGTATCCCCGGCGGCGGCGGGTCTGTTCTTCCTGCTTGCAGGCGTGCTTTACACGTTGATTCTTCCGTATCTTTGGGGCTTGCCGTTTCAGATCAATGGCGACGACCTGATCTACGGCTTTCTCATCCTCGTCGTGTATCCTGTGTCGGGCTATTTCTATGCGCGTCAACCTCGCAGTATCCTTGCGGCTTATGAAAGCATGAAGCGCTATTTGCGCGACGAGGATCAGGCGCGCGTCTTTCATCTCGATTCCATCGAACGCATTCACGCCCGCCCCATCATCTGGGTTATCGGGTTGCTGTTTGGGCTATTGGGCGCAGGCTTCGGCGCAGTCTACAGCCTGCAACACTACGGCGAATTCTGGTACAGCGTCAACGGGTTTGAAATATTCCTTGTGCAGGGCGCGCGCCTGCTGGCGTTTTACTGCATCGGCGTTTGCGCGGCGCGTCACATCGCGGCTTCGCGCGCGCTGAACAAACTCTTCGAACACGCCGACCTGCCGCTGACCCTGGACGCCGACCGGCTGGAAATCTTTCGCAAAATAAAAAACTTCGCCCTCGAATTCGTGGGCGTGTCCGCCGTGATCGCGCTCAACCTCGGTTTACAGCCGCTGTTCGTCGAACCCCCGGCGCTGGAATACGCGATCTATGTCGCGCTGTACTTCATCGTCGCGCCGCTCAGTTTCTTCCTGCCCATCTGGGAGGCGCACCGCCGCATGACCCGCGTAAAAAACGAGATGCTCGACCGCCTGCATTACGATTTTCAGGAGGAATCCCAGCGCCTGCGAAGAAAATTCGGCGAAGCATCCGCCTCTTACGTGGAGGAGGCTGGAAACCTCGAACGTCTGGAACGCTCCATTGCCGCCGTATCCAAGGCGCTGGAATGGCCGTTTGAAGGGACGACCGTGTACCGGCTGGTCGTTACCGTTACATCGCCGTTTCTTTTCATCCTCTTCGAAATATTCATCAATATCGTCAGCAATTTATTCGTATCCAACTGACCTTTGAACGCAGGCGAATTTTTAATGCTAAACGCCCCGCGCCCGCATCACCTTCTCGTAATCGGAAACATCCTTCCCCTGCCAAAACTTCGCCCGCTGACCTTCAACACCACGCCCATCTGCCAGCGCTTGTGTTCGCCGGACCGCATCATCGCATTGGCTTGATCCGCCAACACCATCTCCTCCATTTGCGGCGACACAACCTCATAATCGAACGGATCCGCCTGTCCCTCCCGCAACTCCGCCGTCGGCGCTCTTTCCACCACAAATCCTGGGATCAAACCTTCAACCTGCAACCTTCCAACATTCTGCAACCTTCCAACATTCAGGCCGCTATTGATCCACCTCGCCAGCCCCATCACCTCCGCCTTCGTCACATCCCCCAACGGGCTGACCGCCCCCGCCATATCGCCATACAGAGTGGAGTAACCCAGCGTCAACTCGGTCTTGTTGCTTGTATTGATGAGAAAACCGCCGCCGCTGTTGACATAACTCGTCAAAACGATCATCCTCAGCCGGGCCTGGATGTTTTCTCCCGAAACTCCCCCGCTTCTTTCCGCGCCCAGGGCTTGTTCGGCCGCTTCGTGCATTTTCTCCAGCGGAAGCGACTCAAACTTAATTCCCAAATTCCGGGCCAACTCCCGCGCCGATTCGGTTGACTGCGAGTCCGTAAAGCGCGAAGGGATGGCGACTCCCGTGACATTTTCCCCGCCCAGCGCCTCCGCCGCAATCACCGCCGCCACCGAAGAATCGATCCCGCCCGAAAGACCGAGATACGCTTTTTTCATGCCGTTCTTCCGCGCAAAATCGCGCACGCCGAGGACAAGAGCGCGAAATAAATCCTCTTCTGCGGCGATGGACGATGAGACATGGGACATGGCCTGCCGTCCATCGTCCATCGTCAGAACCCGCGCTTCCTCTTCAAACCTGCGCAACCGATCTCCATTCAACACAAAACTCCCGCCGTCGAAGATCAACTCGTCCGTCGCGCCGACGAGGTTGACGAACACAAGCGGCAAGTCCTGGCGTTTCGCATGATACAACCTCCCCTCCCCTATCCCTTTGCGAAACGGCGACGCGGACATCACAACCAACATCTCCGCGCCCATGGCTTTCAACTCCGCCCCCGGGTGGGTTGGATATTCCTCGTCCCACATATCCTCGCAGAGCATCACGCCGATGTTTCTTCCGGCAATTTCAATCGGCGGCATCGTCTTTCTTCCCGGCACGAACCAGCGCGGCTCGAAGAACACGTCATAGACCGGCAACAACTGCTTGATCTGAGCGACCCGCATCTCTCCGCCCTTCATCAAATACGCGACGTTGTGCAAAGACGGGTGTTGATAATGCTTCTCTCCCGACGGCGCGAACGAACCAACCAACAGCGGAGGCAAATGCCCGGTCCGGCGGGACAGGTCCAACGTCGCGGTTTGAACCGCCTCGACGAACGACGTATCGTACAACATATCGCGCGGCGGGTATCCCGGCACGGTCATTTCGGGGAAGACGATCAAGTCCGCGTCTTTCGCTTTTTCAGCGGCGTCCAGAATCCGCGAAATATTTCCCTCCAAATCCCCAACCGTCGTATTGATCTGGGCAATGGCTAGTTTCATATCGTTTTCCGTCATTGCGACGAAATGGCGGCAAGCACATTCAACGCCTCAATCGCGCTGTCGCGTTTCATGCAAACCTGGTCGCCGAGCATGAACGCGCGGTAGCCGATCTCCAGCAGGAAGGCGATGTCGGAAATATCCGCGCTGACGGGCACGGGCGTCCACGCCAGCGAATCCAAAATGCGGCTGGCGACGATGGCATTGGGGTCGGCTTGAATGATGTCTTTGAGCGCAGGGATGATTTTATGCGGCTGTAAAACTTCGACGTATAAATCTCCGCGCGCCGCCATCAGTTGACCATGTTCGGATTTTTCCCTGCGCGCAAAATCCAATCCCTTTTGCGTTTCGATCTTGCAAACGACCTCGGCGTTCGGCAGAAGGTTTTTCACCTCCTCCACATCCGCAACAGATTCGACATACGAGAGCATGACTTTCGTCAAGCCGAGTTCCTTCATCGCGGCGAGATATTCGCGGTCGGTCTCCGTCAGCGTCCCTTCGATTTGAAGCGAAGGATGAACGATATTGACCGACTCGCCCGGACCCACCATGCGGCGCGGGCCGTCCTCCATGATGAGGCGTTTGCCATCCACCGCCGCCACGCGGACGCGCTCGTTTCCGTCCGAGAAATAGGCGTCCACCGGCGTGTGGACTTTGACGGCGTGACTCAATTTGATCTCCGTAAACGGCGGCATGGCGGGCTCTGCCACGCGCAGTTGCCTTCCTTTCAAATCCACCCACAGCGGTTGTTTGAATTTCGACAGCCTTGCCAATACGTCGCGCTTCGACTCGCGCAAAGGCATGACGGTATTCAAACGCAACCCGCTCACAAGCGGATGCGCGGCGATTTCGTCAATAAACGAAGCGTAAGGCGGGACGGTGACAATGGCGTTCATGGCTTTGTGCCGCAAAGTTTACTTTGCGAAGCGCGCTTCGACTTAGCGCGGCAAATTCATACCTTCAACGTCGTCCCGCAAAAACCGCATTTGAACATCCCATCCACATTCACGGGGATCGGCGCTCCGCAGCGCGGACAGATCATTTCAATCGGTTTACTGACTTGCTTGACCTTGGTCTCATCCTGCCGGGCGCGCATATTGTTCTGAAAGTCATCGAAGTGTCCCCATGAACGGGCAACCAGTCCCATGGCATAATCCACCGCCCGCTGTTCGTCTTCGATGTGGAAGACCTTCTGCGCGCCGATGGCTTTGCCCCACTGGTCGTCAATCTGGTCGCCGCGTTTTCCGGTGGGACGGCGCAGGAACCACGTATTCCATTTCTGGGTTAACTTCTGCCATTCTTTGATCGCGTCGAGATCGCCCGATTTATCGCCGAGGTAATGCTCCACCTGCTTGCCGGAGACTTTGGGATGCATGGTGATGTCGCCGAAGACAATCAGGAACGGAGTTTCTTCCGCGTTGGGAATCTCCACGTGCGTGTTGACCCAATGCGCGAACAATCCGTACGACTCGGGCGCATCTCCGCCGCCGCCTTCGCCGAAGAGCGAGCCGAGCAGTTGCTCCAGGTCGAATCCGCTTGCAAAGGTGGTCACTTGCAGGGGCCACCTGTCCACGCCGGCGTCGCCGATGGCGGCAAAGCAGATTTCCACATCCGGGCGGTATTGCGCAAGGGTGTTGTACAGCAGGGGCAGGCGGTCGAAAATCTCGGCGGGCCACGAAGCCATCGAGCCGGTCACGTCAATCGCCACGATCAACGGATTCTTCGACTGCGTGCTGATGGTTTTTTTGGGATCAACGATCTTCTCGTTGGGCCCTGTGCGTCCCTGATATGTGCGCGGTCCCGCCGCCCTGGCGCGCTCGGCAGATGCGGCGCGGGTTGGCGCGGCGGCTGGAGAATAGGTATACTTCGACTTCCCGTACCACGAACTGGTATCTTCATCCCATGAATACATTGCTCTGTTCTCCTTTGTGTTTATAGAATGGACGATGGACGATGGACGATGGGCAATGGGCGATGGACGATGGTCCGCAATTGTCAATTATCCATCGTCCGCAATTGCATCGCCAATGTCTCCAACCCAAACTCGCGGCGGAAGCGCTCGTCCAGTTTATTCTCCTCGATATATTTCGCCACCGGTTCGGGAACCCAGTCCTGCCAGCGCTCCCCTTTCGCCATCATCGCGCGGACGGTAGAACCGTCCACTTTGATAAACTCGGATGGGGAGAGAAACTCAATGGGTCGCATGAGGCGGTAATCATCCTTCATCAGATTCGCCACGTAGGGATTATCCGTCACGAAAGCGTCCAGTTCGCCGAACATCTCCTTCACCATCACCCGCCAGCGCGGGCCGTCGTCCAGGTCGGGGACTGCCTGTATTGCGTACCCGGCGTTCCCGAACGCCGGGCTGACTCCGCCCAATGCAAGCCTGATCATCGCCTCGGTCTCTTCATATGTGAACGGATTGCGCGCATTATACCGGTTCGACGACCCCACGCCGACGATCACATCCCCCGCTTTTCGAATCAACCCGCGCAACACCGCCGCCTGTCCCAGGTGGACCGGTTTCCAACGGGCGATCATGGCGACGCGGTTGAACATCAGGCGATTATAAACCAACGAATGGGTGGATGTTTTTGCTTATTGCAAAATTAGAACTTAAGTTCTATAATTGATATATGAACCCGCTCGACACCCTGATCGAACTCTCCAGCCAGATGACGCTCGAACACGCCGAGGAATCGCGGGGTGGTCTTCGCTACTCAACTACCAAAACTATCGAATCATCCAAACCAACCTGCTATTCACCAAAAGAGTCACGCGCCGCCTTCGTCCACCCCGCGCAACTCCCCAACGGAAAATCAATCAAACTTCTAAAGACCCTTCTATCCTCCGCCTGCGAGCGCGATTGCTTTTATTGTCCCTTCCGCGCCGGGCGCGACTTTCGCCGCGCAACCTTCAAGCCGGACGAGTTCGCAAATCTGTTCAGCAAAATGAATCAGAGTGGATTCGCTCAGGGCGTCTTCCTCAGTTCCGGGCTGGCTGGAGGCGGAGTCCGGACGCAGGATCAACTCCTCGACGCCGCCGACATCCTTCGCAAAAAACATCAATTCAAGGGCTACATCCACCTCAAGATCATGCCGGGCGCGGAGAAGGACCAGGTCTTCCGCGCCATGCAACTGGCCGACCGCGTCTCGATCAACCTCGAAGCGCCCAACACCGAGCGCCTCGCCAGGCTTGCGCCGCATAAAACTTTCATCGAAGAACTGCTTCGTCCGTTGCGCTGGGTTGAGGAGATTCGCCGCGCAGTCCCCGCGCATCAATTCTGGAACGGGAAATACCCGTCCACTGTGACCCAGTTCGTGGCGGGCGGCGCCGATGAAAGCGACCTCGAACTGCTCACCACGACTCACTGGCTGACAAAAAACCTGCGCCTCAAACGCGCCTACTTCTCCGCCTTTCATCCCATCCGCGACACGCCGCTCGAAAACAAACCCGCCGTGAATCCCCTGCGCGAACACAGACTCTATCAAGCCTCGTTTTTGATTCGCGATTACGGATTTGAAGTCGAAGACCTGCCCTTTGCTTCGGATGAAAACCTCCCGCTTCACTCGGACCCGAAGCTGGCGTGGGCGCAGTTGAATTTGGTCCACGCCCCGGTCGAAGTCAACCGAGCCGGCCGCCGCGAGCTGATGCGCGTCCCCGGCATCGGTCAACGCGGAGCCGAAGCGATTCTCTCCGCCCGGCGCATCCGCAAACTGCGCGATCTCTCTTCGTTGAAGAAACTCGGCGTCATTGCCGAACGCGCCGCCCCGTACCTGCTGTTGGATGGGAGGAAAGCGGCGGTTCAACCTGCGTTATTTGGCGGGTGAGATTAAACCCCGAAGCAAGCCGACAAAAAAGTCAACCAGCGGCGCGTTTTCGAAAATGCCCAAATTCACCATGCCGCTGTAGAACAAAATCGCCAGAAACGCCAGTCCTGCAATCTTTAGCAGCCATATAAAACCCCGCGCCGCCCATTTTATGATGAAGCCGAGCGCGTTATCCGCGGAAATCGAAAATATCCGGGTGGGGAGATGCAGGGTCAGGGTCACTCCAAATAAAAGGAAGCCGAGGCGCGTCAACATATCGGAGCCAAGGATCAGCCCGAATATTCCCAAGCCAATCTCGCCGCCGTATATCCACCAAATGCGCGCCGACTTTCGCGAGACCCAACCGTTGATGAGCGCCACCAGCGTATGGAACGCCGCGGCGACGGCGAAGATTTGAAACGCGAATCGACGCACCGCCTCGCTCACCGCCAGGGCGTCTTCCGGTTTGCTTGCGCTTGCGCCCCCGATGGCGTTTGCCCCCCACAGGATCACCCCCGCGACAATATATGCGATCCATATCCAGTATGTATTGAACGCCAGTTCCCCCATCGTCTTTGGGATGGCAAAATTCACCGCAGCAGTCAATACGCGCCCGGCGGTAAGCAGAAAACCAGCGGGCTTTTTACCGGGCGGATATTTATCCGAAAGTCCCTTCAGCATATCGCCCAGAACAAGAATGCTCCGGTTCGCCGCCTGAATCGTCGGCTTCGGTTCGAAGTTTGGGTCGGTTTCATAACCGAGGCGGAAATATTCAAGGGTGCGCTCCCTGTCCTCTGCGCGCACAATCCGGCTGAACGCCAAACGGTTTGTCTTTTTTAACCCCGCCCATATTCTGCCCGCATCTCTGCGAAGCGACCCCCGCCCTAGCCAGCCAAGCAGTTTCTTTCGCCCCCGAGACTCCGCCCGCTCAAAATCCTTTCGCCTGTTTTTCTCCAGCTTGTATGTTTCCTCGACCTCCTTTCGTTCGCGCTTCAGTCGCCGTCGCTCCGCCTCCAGCGCGTCCATGATTTGCTTGCGAAGCGGCGACGGATCCGCCCCTAACTCCGCCCTGAGCGTCTTCCCGACCTGCTCTTCGATTCTTTGCAGGGCGTCCCGCCGATATATGTTTTTCGCCAGCCTCGTCAACGGGTCGAACATTTTCCCGATCCGTCCCGGCATTTTTCTGCTCAATTGCATCGCCGCGTCCGCAAGCGTGATTTCATCGTCCTCCGGGGGCGCAGGCGGGGAAGAAGCGGGCATGTCCTCCGCATTCGAGTTCAACAACTTATAGAGGAAGGAACGATCCGCGACATGCAAATCCTCATGCAGGATTTCCGTAAACATCATATCGTAAACAACCGCGCGCCGCGCCGACGGATCGTCGCCGGTTTTTTTTTCGTACAACGCGATCACGGAATCTTCAAATGTTTTGACCGCTTCCTCGTCCGCGCCCCTGAGCATTTCTGTGATGAGAATCTCCGCCGTATCGAGTCTGCCCCACAGCATGTCGTTCTCGCGCCATTCCTGCTTGAAGAACGCGCCGAAGTTCATGAGTTGCGTCCCGGCCAGTTTCCTGCGCCCGCTGCGCGCCTCGTTGACGAGCCGCGTCCCATCCTCCGGGCTGATGCGGATGATCTCCACAATGTCCGATTCGCCCGCATCCGTGCCGTATTGGATGGGAAAGGTCAACATGTCGTAAAAGTCGAAATTGGCATAGTAATAAGCGAGGCACTTTCGCGCCTGATTATGAGCGGTTACGCATCGGTTTATTCGACGGGTAATTTCCCTGCCCAGTTTTTTTTGTTGTTTTTTCGTCCTGGAGGCATATTCGTACCGTATCTCCAAACGCTCGCGCAATTCGTCCCGGTATTTCTTGTTGACCTTTTCTCGAAGGCGTTTAATTTTTTTATCCTCGTTTTCAGGAACGCGCAACCCCATGGCGCTATCGCTCTCCCGCGCCGCCGCCATCGTTTCATAAAGATACCCTTCGGCGGATTTGCGCGTTGCCGGCGCGGAAAGCGTCTTTGAAAGGTCTTCGAGTATGGATATGGGATTTGTCTCAACAAACGCCGCAAGCAGTTCCAAAATTCGGTCTTTTTTTCCGGTGTGTTTCCCGTCCAACGAAATCTCCCCAATCACAGCCATCAATTCGGATGTTTTCCTTTTCTTAGACAACACATCATCAAGCATATCTGGAAGTTGCGATAAGGTTTTTTGCTTACCGTTTACAGCAACATCCAATCCGGGCGCGTTCCCGCCATCCTCGCTAAGTTGATGGATAAGAATGGAAAGTTCGCTCCAGTTTTCGTATGCCGTTTTAATTTCCGTCAGGCGGGTAATGTAATCCTGCAATCCGTCCTTATGTTGGTCCTTTTCCGCGATCAGCCCGCTTTTCCTCAGAAGGAGCGCGCGCGCTTTCATATAATCGTATGTATCGTTCAGCATTCCCTTTGTCTGCTGAAGGAGCCAGACGACGTCCGCAATCGAATCGGCATCCCACGTTTTTCGGGGCGGCTTGACCCCGCTGGTTTTGAATAGCGCTTCGAGATTCGTTTTTCCTTCTTCCTCCGTGTTCGAGAGGCTGGGTTTTTCCAAAAGCAACAAGTCGAGATTCAGCATGATCTGGTTGAGCAGGTTGTTCAGGAAATATACCCGTCTCATGCGAAAGCTCAGGTCGAGGTGATAAAGAAGTTCGTTTTGCGAACGTTTTTTATCCCCCCGGCGTATGCCATAATTTGTATTCACCCAAATATGCATCCAGCGGCGCATATCCTGCGCCTCTCCTCCGTTTTCGTTCCACCCGATTGCCCTGGCATAGGCTGTCGAAAGGTTGTTTACCACGCTTTCCACCAACAGTTGATGATAAGTAATGTAACCCTGCCCATAGCGTTCGAGAACCTCTCGATCCATTAAATACCACGACGCCCAGGATTTGTTCTTGCCCCAGGGTTTCGGTTTAATGGGAACTTCGAATGAAATCTGCGCCAGCATGCGGTTGACGCGGTCTATGATTTTGTTTCGCTGCTGGATTTTTTCTATATCTTCCCGAATGGTTTCCTCGCGCGGCAGGGAGAGGGCGGCGGAGATGTTTTCGATCATGTCCGGCCTCTCGGAGGGGTAGGGCTTGTCCTCGGCGTGAACCGGCGATGGCTCGATGTAGATCAGTTTGCGATCCACGGGCAGATCGGCGCGGCGGCGCAGGAGCGCTTCTGTCGCATGACTGAACGGCTTGTTGTCCAGGTACCCGCCGTCCCCAAAGGAGCGAACCGCGAAGTCGTCGCCTTCATTGAGGTAATCCCTGTAGAATTTGCGCCATGCTTCCGCATCCGCGGTCAAGTGTCCATATGTTTTATTGAATGTCGCGGTCTTGAGAACCGGCTCGATATCCTGCAACTGCATCGCCTCGAACGCGGGCGGAATGGAGGCGGTGCAGCGCGCGGCAAAGGCGAGAAACGGGTCGCATTCCTGCGTGAAGTCGTTACGGGCGCCGGCGTGTTCCGTTTCCGGTCGGTAATAGAATTGAAAGACGTTTTTGTAGCGCGGCTCGACGATTTTATTGTTATTGGTGATGAAAAGCGGCAGGCTCAAACCGCGGATGTCGGTGGCGGTGATGTTCAGGTCAAGTTCCGCAACGTAGGGTTCGCTGGAATCCTCGTTGTCCTTTTCTTCATAGCGCATCAGCGCTTCGAGCAGTTTATAATAGAAACGCTGGCTGTTGAGCAGGGCCGGGCTGGGCGTCTGCAGAGCAAGCCCGCTCAACCCCTTGAGCGATTGCGCGTCGTTCAGCAGGACGGCGATGTCGCCCTCTTTCACCCAGAAGTTTTTAACAAATTCCATTTTCTTTCCGCGCGCCAGCGCCTTGGCGAGAAAAACGGCATTCAACCCGCCCGCCGACGTGCCTGAAAGAATATCCACCACGAATTTGGTCTTCAACGCCTTGCCCAACAGGCGATAGATTTTTTCCGCGCCCGTTAAATCCTTGTCCGGGTGAAGATAATCGTCCGATCCATCGGACATCCGCGCCGTGGCCCGCGCCATGTGATACAGTTCCTGCGCGGCGCCGTGAATGTAGATGGCGAGCGAGATGCCGCCGTACATGACCACGGCAAAACGGGTTTCTTTTTCAACGAGCTTGGGGTTCAATGGAAGCGCCACGGTCATCCTCCAGGATTGCGAATGTGAGACTTGGGTCTCGGATTTTATCTTACAGGATTTGACAATCGAAATCAACAGGCGGTTTGTCCGCAAAGATTTCGCGCAGTACGACAAACTTCAGTTTGTCCCTGCGCAGTACGACAAACTTCAGTTTGTCCCTGCGCAATGCGCGCATAGTATTACTCTCTGAAAACTACGCCGCTCGCAAAAACGCAAACTGAAGTTTGCGGTACGCGCTGCGCGATGATTTTATTCAACCTTAAAATTCCCCGCGCGACGCGATTTCCCCTTGTGTTTATCTTCATAATGACTATACTATGCGACAAGTTGAAACTGTTTATCCATAATGCAAAGGAAAGAAGATTATGATGACGCCAGCCATAACAATGGAATCGCTTGCGATCAAAACCGAAAATAAATTCAGAACGCTCGTTTCGAAGCGCGCGTATGAAAAGGGCGAGATCATCTGCGCCATACCAAGCGAGGATGTGCGCGAGAAACCGAATCGTTTCACCGTGCAGATCGGGCGCGACAAACACACGCATGTCGGCAAACTCGCCGCGCTTAACCACTCGTGCGACCCGAACGTGATCCTCGATACGGGGAACATGCAAATGGTCGCCTGCAAGGATATCGAAAAGGGAGACGAGCTGTATTTTTTCTATCCCTCCACCGAATGGGAAATGGACGCGCCGTTCATCTGTCTGTGCGGCTCGGCGAACTGCATCAACGTCGTGGCGGGGGCGCGCTTCCTGCCGCTCTCGACGCTGGAGCGCCACTATCTTAACCCGCACATCCGCGATTTGATGATCGAACTGCTGAAGAATACGAAACACAACCTTGAGCGGTTGAGGGGCTGAAAAGCAAACTTCCGAAGCCTTGAAGACTTCGGAAGTTTTTTACAATTTCTGATGCATTGCCAGAAGTTTATACGCGCTCGACCACGGCTTGCCGAGCCGGTGGTTGTCGGACACCTCCACCTTTTTGAACTTTTGGGCAATGACGGGCAACATTCCGGCGATCGCCGCCCAGTCGTCGGCGAGAACGGCTTCTTTTAATTTTGCGGCATATTGACCCGACCACATCCACTCCATACGAAATTTGTCGGCTTTCACCCAGTAATCGCGTTTTTCCCACGCCGCTACCGAGGCGTCTATTCCCTCCGAGATGGACTGCAAAGCCAGCGCGATGAATGCCGCCTGGTCCCTGGCTTCTGGGGTGACTTGTTTTTGCTTGGCCAGTTCGCGAATACAAAGCACGATGGATTTGGTCAGGCGGGTTCTTTCCTTGCCGACTGAGTCGGGGTTGATGATTCGGCTCAAAACGATCCTCCAGTTCGATGATAATCGCGCGGGAGCATTCAAATGATGTAGAAAAGGAGCCTCCGAGAAATCGGGTATAGTACCCGTAGGCAAGAACAAACGGAGGCTCCGCATGAAGTGTAGCACAGAAACCCTGAGCAAAATTACAGCGCTGT
>CAADGT010000079.1 GCA_900696595.1 uncultured Chloroflexota bacterium | reverse complement strand
CAACGCCAGGATGGTGGAAGAAGCCGGTCTCGACCCGGACAGCCCGCCCGTCACCTGGGATGAAGCGCTCGAATGGCATCGCAAACTGACCAAGTTCGATTCCGCCGGAAACCTGCTGACCATCGGTCTCGATCCGTACGACGCGGAAGGCGGCGGATTTGGCGACGGATTCCTTGCCGCCCGCTCGTGGGGTTTCAAATGGTTCGATCCCGCCACCGGGACGTTTGATCTTGCCAACGACGGCATGGCGGAAGCCTTTGACGTGATGGGCGAGTTCTATCGCATCGTCGGTCCCGACCAGATGACGGGAATGCGTTCCGTCGCCGCCAACGAAACCTGGGGCGGTTCCTTCAACGCCGAAGTGCAAGCCATGATCATCGAAGGCTACTGGCACCCCGGCGAGACTCAGGCGCAGATGCCCGAGGTGGCGAAACACAACCGCGCCACCTGGGTCCCCGTCCCGGAGAGCCGACGCGGCGCGAAAGTGCAAGGCACAGGCGGGCACTTCAACGTCTTCTTTAAGGAGGCGAAGAAAGCGGAGGAGGCGTTCAAGTTCGCCGAGTTCCTCAACTCGGATGAAGTCTGCGAGAAGATGTTCAAAGACCTCGGCTGGCTGCCCGCCTACAAACCCTTTCTCAACAAGGCGGACCCAAGCGCCTATCCGGGCTTGCAGTTCTATTTCGACTCCGTGAACGAAGCGACCGAAGTCGAGAACGCCATCGCCTGCCCGATCCAATCCTTTGTCGAAACCGCCTACGGCGAACTGCGCGAAGCGGTCTACCGCGATACAATGACCGGCGCGGACGCCGCTGCGGAATTCCAGAAGCGCTGCGAAACCGAATACAAGAACGCCGGATTCAAATAAATCCATGCCTGCAAGGGGTTTCCGCGGAAGCCCCTTGCAGTTCTTTGGAAAATGTCTGAAACCTAACGCGTAGGCGACGTTCTCCAATGTCGCTTGCGCGAGAGAGCGCAAAGTACGCTTAGAAATGGGAGAGAAGTCAGATGAATCGTTCGTTTACCAAACCCCGCTCCCAACGCGACCTTCTGCTCGGTCTGCTTTTCGTCTCCCCCTGGCTGATCGGTTTTCTGTTGTGGACGGTCTATCCGCTCATCTCCTCCTTCTATTACAGTTTTACGCGCTACGACCTTCTGCGCCCGGCGTGGTGGATCGGCTTCGGGAATTACATCGAACTCTTCACCGAAGACGCTACCTTTCCAAAAGTGATCGGCAACACCTTATATTACGTCCTGCTGAGCGCGCCAATGGGGGTAATTTCCGCTTTTCTTATGGCGGCTTTGCTGAACACCAAGATCATGGCGAGACCGTTCTTTCGCGCCATTTTCTTCTTCCCCGCCATCGTCCCGACCATCGTGGTTGCCATGGTATGGCAATTCCTGTTGAACACCCAGTTCGGTCTGATCAACTCCCTCATGCAGGGATTGGGCTTGCCCGTCATCCCCTTCCTTTCCAGCCCGGCGCTGGCGAAGCCGTCGCTTATCATGATCTACATGTGGGCGCAGGGCAACGCCATGGTCATCTTTTTGGCGACCCTGCAAGATGTGCCGCGCGCTCTCTATGAAGCCGCCGAACTCGACGGCGCGAACGCCTTTCACAAATTCTGGCATATCACCATCCCGATGTGTACGCCCGTGATTCTCTTCAACCTCATCATGGGATTCATCGAAGGCTTTCAATCCTTCACGCTCCCGTGGCTGGTCACTGGCGGCGGACCGAGCAACTCGACCGAGTTGTACGGCTTGTACCTGTATCGCAATGCGTTCGAATTCCTGCGCATGGGCAAAGCCTCCGCCCTGGCGTGGATGTTGTTCATCGTCATCGTAACTTTCACCTTCATCCTCTTTCGGACTTCGGCGCGCTGGGTTTACTACGGCGGAGAAAAATAGGAGCCTGCCATGAACGCACAACTCTCGACCTCTCATTCTGTGGGAAAACCCGCTGATTCAAAAAAACGCCGCCCGTTCTCCATCGCGGAATGGGTCGCTGGAATCGTCAAATACGCGGTCTTGATTTTGCTGGCAGTCACCTTCGTTATGCCGTTCTATTGGATGGTCTCCTCCGCCCTGAAGAACGACGCGCAGGTTTACGTCGCGCCGCCCATCTGGTTCCCCAGCCCCGCCTTCTGGAACAACTTCCCCGACGCATGGAACAGCCAGCCGTTCACGCAGTACATGATGAACACGCTCTTCCTGTATGCCGTTCCCTACACCATTGTGACCGTGCTATCCTCCGCCATCGTCGCCTACGGCTTTTCGCGCATCCAATGGAAATGGCGCGACACTCTTTTCTATTTGTGCCTTGCCACCATGATGGTTCCCTTTCAAGTGCAGATGGTTCCGCTGTTCATGATCTTCAAAAAACTGCACTGGATCAACTCCTTCTTGCCGTTGATCATACCCGCCTGCTTCGGCAGTCCCTACTTCATCTTCATGCTCAGGCAGTTCTTCCGCACCATCCCCGCCGAACTTTCAGACGCCGCCCGCATTGACGGCGCAAGCGAGTTTGACATCCTCTGGCGCATCATGCTGCCCCTCTCGCGCCCCGCGTTGACCGTCGTCAGCCTGCTGGCGTTCATCGGCGCGTGGAACGATTATCTCGGTCCGTTGATCTATGTTCACGACCAGAGCAAATTCGTCCTGGCGTTGGGCGTGGAGAGTCTGCGGCGCACCTTCACCTTCAACAGCACCATCGCCAACGCCTACCCCTACCTCATGGCGGTCAGCACGCTCGTCGTCCTGCCCATCATTATCATTTTCTTCTTCGGTCAGCGCGTGTTTATCGAAGGCATCTCGATGACGGGCTTGAAGGAATGAGAAGCGGCATGGGTCGTGCCCAGCCCTGTGTCATGCCGTGACATGGGGCTTTTTGAACCCAACCTATGAATTTCGATCTGACAAAAATCCCTTTCAGTTGTTACGGCTCGTATCTGGCGTTTTCGATTCTTCCCGAAACGCCAGAGCGCAAGGCGGGGCTTTATCTGCGCTCCGTGCGCGGACCCGCCACCGGCGGGCGACCCTTGCAGGAAATTCTGTTGATGGAATTGCTCGCGGACGGCGAGCCGATTCCGTTTGAGGCGGAGGCGGAAGCGCATCGGCTGAGATTAAGCGCGGGGAACGGGAGACAGGCTGAGGTCAGTTTTGAGGCGGCGGATTCCGTCCGCTTTCGTTTGCGCGGAGTCTCGATCCGCTTTTCGATGGCGACTGGCGCGTACGATAATTTCATCCCGCACACAAACGGCAAATGGATGCTGACGGTCAACACGATTTGCGAGACGAAGTTGATGTTTGCGCCGCTCGAAGGGCGGATGGAGAGCGACGCCCCCTGGCAAGCCGAAAACTGCGAAGCCATCTCAATCCTTTTTCACCCCGAAAACGGGGAGGCTTGCGAATTCGCCATTGACGAATTTATCGTCGGCTGGAACGAACGCCAACGCCTTGACTCGTTCGATGAATGTCTGACGAATGCGAAGAATGCGTTTGCGAATTGGATGAGCGCCATGCCTGCCGTGCCTGCGCGTTATGCGGAGGCGCGCGAACTGGCGTGTTACATCATGTGGTCGTGCGTCGTCGCCCCCAGCGGACATGTGACCCGCGACGCGATCTTCGCTTCCAAGAACGGCATGATTGGCGCGTGGAGTTGGGATCACTGCTTTCACGCGCTGTCATTGGCGGAGGCGCATCCGCAACTGGCTTGGGATCAGTTCATGGCGCTGTTCGACCAGCAGGACGCGAGCGGCGTACTGCCCGACCTGATCAACGACCGACTCATCTCGTGGAGTTTTTGCAAGCCGCCCGTTCACGGCTGGATTTTGAATCGCCTTTTGCAAAACTCGAACCTGTTGACTGATGAACGCTTGCATGAAATTTATGAGCCGCTTTCCCGTTGGACGAATTGGTGGTTCGAGCGCCGTGACGACGACCGCGACGGCATCCCGCAATGCAATCACGGCAACGACGGCGGCTGGGATAACAGCACGGTCTTCTCCGTCCGCCCGCCGATTGAGTCGCCTGAGATTTCGGCGTATCTCGTTTTGCAAATGGAAACGCTGGCGGAGATTGCGAAGCGCATCGGTAAAATGGGGGAGGCGCAAGTCTGGCTCGTCCGCGCCGAAGAACTGACCGCGCGTTTGCTCGAACATTTTTGGCGCGGCGACCATTTCGTTGGCGTGCAGGCGGGCGGACATGCCGACATCGAATCGCAGAGTCTGTTGCTATACATGCCGTTGATTCTTGGCAGGCGTTTGCCGCAAGACACAAGGGAAAATATGATTGCGCAGTTGAAAGTCCCTGGCGAGTTTTTATCCCCGCATGGTTTCGCCACTGAAAATCTGAAAAGCCCGCTGTATCGTTCGCGCGGCTACTGGCGCGGACCCATCTGGGCGGCGCCGACTCTGATTCTGTTCGACGCGCTCATGGCGTGCGGCGAAGTTGAGTTTGCCGGAGAGATTCGTCAGCGCTTTATTGATCTGGTCGCGCAGAATGGCTTTGCCGAAAACTTCGACGCGCAAACCGGGCAGGGTTATCACGATTTCCATTTCTCG
Organism: uncultured Chloroflexota bacterium; assembly: GCA_900696595.1. Taxonomy (GTDB): domain Bacteria; phylum Chloroflexota; class Anaerolineae; order Anaerolineales; family Villigracilaceae; genus Villigracilis. The sequence continues at coordinate 2,729 of CAADGT010000079.1, read as the reverse complement.
TGGACGTCGGGCATCTGGCTGGCGCTGGCGCATGAGGCGTTTGAAGAAAAAATGATTCGCCGCACAGGGCGCGAAGGAACATGAAGTTTTAGTTTTTTCCTGTGTGACGCTTTGTCCTCTTTGTGGTTTGAAGATTGAATGACTTTGACAGGAGAACCCTATGACCAAAAAACCAATCATCTACCCCTACATTCCCAACTCGGTACCCGCCGTTAAAGAGGCGATGCTGAAGGCGGTGAACGCCAAAAGCGTGGAGGATTTCTACGCAGACATCCCTGAATCGATCCGCTTCAAAGGAAGACTGAACCTTCCTGAGCCGTTTCTCTCGGAAGCCGCGCTGGTTCGACACGTGGAAGGACTGCTCTCGAAGAATCAATCCACGCGGGAGATGTTAAGCTTTCTGGGCGCGGGGTGTTCCCAGCATTATGTCCCCGCCGTGTGCGATGAGATCAATTCGCGCGGCGAGTTCCTCACGGCGTACGCGGGCGAACCGTACGAAGACCACGGACGCTTTCAGGCGTTGTTCGAGTACGAGAGCATGATGGGCGAACTGCTCAACATGGACGTGGTCAATGTGCCAGTGTATGACGGCTTTCAGGCGACAGCCACCGCCCTGCGCATGGCGGGACGCATTACGGGGCGGAATATCGCGCTCCTGCCCGCGACGGTCATGCCCGATAAACTTTCCAAGATACGCGATTATCTCAAGCCCGATATGCAGGTGGAGTTGGTCGCGTTCGAGGAGTCCACAGGTCTGATGAATTTGAACGCGTTGAGGAAGCAGATCAATACGCAAACTGCGGCGGTATTTATTGAGAATCCGTCGTATCTGGGATTTTTGGAAACGCAAGCCGAAGAGATTGGGAAAATCGCCCATGCGGGCGGGGCGCTGTTCGTCGTCGGCGTGGACCCGATTTCTCTGGGCGTGATCAACCCTCCCGTCGAGTACGGAGGCGATATCGTCTGCGGCGACATTCAATCGCTGGGAATCCACATGCACTACGGCGGCGGTCAGGCGGGCTTCATCGCCTCGAAGGATGAGGAAAGAATTGTGATGGAATATCCGTCGCGGTTGTTCGGCGTTGCGACGACGCGCGTCGAAGGCGAATATGGATTCGGCGATGTGGCGTATGAACGCACGTCGTTTGCGGTGCGCGAGGAAGGCAAGGAATGGGTCGGCACGGCGGCGGCGTTGTGGGGCATAACGGCTGGCGTTTACCTGGCGTTGATGGGTCCGCAGGGGATGGAGGAACTGGGGCGCGGAATCATGCAGAGAGTGAGATACGCCGTCAGAAAACTGAATCAGGTATCGGGCGTCAAGACGCGCTTTTCCGTCACGCCGCATTTTAAAGAATTTGTGGCGGACTTCAACGGGACGGGCAGGACTGTCGAGCAAATCAATCAGGCGCTGCTTGAAAAGGGAATCTTCGGCGGCAAGGATTTGAGCGCGGAGTTCCCATCGCTGGGGCAGTGCGCGTTGTATTGCGTGACGGAAGTTCACACGCAGGCGGATATGGATACATTGGCGAATGCGATTGCGGAGGCGACGAAATGAAACACGAGACGAAAAAACACGGCAAGCCGAAGGCGGTCGCGCCCAAGCCCGCATTGCGAAGGTTTCATCAGGCGCGATGGGATGAGCCGATTATTTTTGAATTGAGCGCGGCGGGTCAGCGCGGAGTATTGCCGCCCGAACCCGAAGCCGCAGTTGTGGAAGCGGCGGGCGATGTGTTCGATAACCTGCCCGAAAGCTTGAAGCGTAAGTCCGCGCCCGCGTTGCCTGAGATGTCGCAGTTGCATGTGCTTCGTCATTATGCGCGGCTCTCGCAGGAAAATCTCGGCGTGGATTTGAACGTGGACGTGGGTCAGGGCACATGTACGATGAAGTACAGCCCGAAGGTCAACGACCAGTTGGCGCGTTCGCACAAGTTGACGGAGTTGCATCCGCTTCAGCCGCTTTCGTCCGTGCAGGGGATTCTGGAAGTGATGTATAAACTCGAAGGCATGTTGAAGGAGATTTCAGGCATGGAGCGCGTCACGCTTCAGCCTGGGGCGGGTTCGGCGGCGATATACGCCAACATCTCGATGATACGCGCCTATCACGAAGCGCGCGGCGAAGGGGCACAACGCACGGAGGTCATCACCACAGCATTTTCGCATCCGTCGAATGGCGCGGCGGCGAAGGTGGCGGGCTACAAAATCATTACGCTCCCGCCCGACGCGGACGGCTGCCCCGATTTCGAGGCGCTGAAAGCCGCCGTCTCCGAGCGCACTGCCGCGCTGCTCATCACCAATCCCGAAGACACGGGCATCTTCAACCCACGCATCGAAGAATTTGTGAATCTGGTTCATTCGGTTGGCGGGTTATGTTCGTACGACCAGGCGAACGCCAACGGCATTCTCGGCATCACGCGCGCGCGCGACGCGGGCTTCGATGTCTGCCATTTCAACTTGCACAAGACCTTTTCCACGCCGCACGCCTGCGGAGGTCCCGCGGCTGGCGCGTGCGGAGTCACAAAAGAGGTTGCGCCGTTCCTGCCGTCGCCGACGGTGGAGTTCGACGGCGAAAACTATTATCTCGACTTCAACCGTCCGCAGAGCGTCGGCAAGATTCGTCCGTGGTATGGCGTTGCGCCCAACCTGTTGCGCGCCTATGCGTGGATTATGAGTCTCGGCGCGGACGGTCTGCGCGAGGTGGCGGAGATCGCCGCGCTCAACAACAATTATCT
>CAADGT010000078.1 GCA_900696595.1 uncultured Chloroflexota bacterium | reverse complement strand
GCGGCGGCTACGGCTAAATCCGCGGCGGGTTCGTCAATTTGAATGCCGCCCACCACGTTGACGAAGACATCCTGTTCGGCGAGTTTTAAACCCACGCGGCGGGTAAGAACCGCCGTAATGAGCAACAGGCGGTTGAAGTCCACGCCGTTGGGCGTGCGGCGCGCATTGCCGAATTGAGTCGGCGAGGTCAACCCCTGCACTTCCACGAGGATGGGGCGCGTGCCTTCCATTGTCACAGCAATGGCAGACCCGGCCGCATTGACCAAACGCTCCGCCAAAAATGCCTCCGACGGGTTGGTCACTTCGATCATGCCGCCTTCGCGCATTTCGAACACGCCCACTTCCGAGGTCGCGCCGAAGCGATTCTTTACCGAGCGCAGTAAACGATACGCCTGAAAGCGATCCCCCTCAAGATACAAAACCGTATCCACAATATGTTCCAGCACGCGCGGCCCGGCAATCGCGCCTTCCTTTGTCACATGCCCGATCATGAAGACCGTCACGCCGCTGGACTTTGCCAACTCGCGCAACTGCGAAGAACACTCGCGCACCTGAGAGACCGAACCGGCGGACGAATCCAATTCCGAGAGGTAAGTGGTCTGGATGGAGTCGACGATTAACAGGTCCGGTTTTGATTCGCGGACATGGGTCAGGATAATTTCAAGATTCGTCTCCGTCACCAGCAGTAATTCTTTGGGCAAATCCTTCCCGCCGTTGAACAGCCGCGAGGCGCGCATCTTGATCTGCCGCTCCGACTCTTCGCCCGAGACATACAGCACGCGCTGCACCTTCGCCATCTCCATCGCCATTTGCAGCATGAGGGTGGATTTGCCAATGCCCGGGTCGCCGCCGACCAGCACGATGGAACCGGGGACAATGCCGCCGCCCAGCACGCGCGCGAACTCGCCAATGGGCAGATGCACGCGATCCTCCGCCTCGCCGCTGACCTCGGAGATGGGGCGCGGCTCCGAGCGGCCCGTCAGCCCGCGGACGTTGACCGCGCCTTTCTTCGCAACCGGCTCATCGTGGATGACTTCCTCCGCCATGCTGTCGAACGCGCCGCACTGCGGGCATTTGCCCATGTAGGATGCGGAGACTCGTCCGCATTGCTGGCAGACATATCGGGTATGAGTTTTTGTTTTTGCCATTGGGTTTACTCTCTGCCCTTTCCCTGCAGGGGCGGGGTTGGGGGTGAGGTCAGTATAACAGAATTTTTGTTCTGTTTTTCATATTACACGGGTGGATGCCAAGACTTTGGGAAATCCGCAAACCGTCCACGAATAAAAACCACGAATACACGAATTTGCGCAACTCATTCGAGTATTCGTGGAATATTCGGGGATGGCTGTTGGGGCTTTCAAAAAAGACTGACGCTCATCCTGTGGTCTGCTATACTCATCTTCACCAAAGGAGAATCCATGAATCTTATATCCGACGTTCTTATTGTAATCGTCGCCCTCTTGCACTTCTTCTTTCTCTATCTCGAAATGTTTTTATGGGACAAACCCTTCGGCAGGAAGACCTTTCGCATGTCGGAGGAGCAGGCCAGACAATCGAAGACTCTCGCCATAAATCAGGGCTTGTACAACGGCTTCCTCGCCGCCGGTCTGCTGTGGGGATTGTTTGCAGGCGACGCGGTGAAAATATTCTTCCTCAGTTGTGTCATCATCGCTGGAATTTTTGGCGCGTTCACGGTCAGCATGCGCATCTTTTATATTCAAGCCGTCCCCGCTATTTTGGCGCTGGCGCTCTTGTTGGTCGCGTAAATGTGTAGCGCTGTATTGAACGCAGACGGCTGAGTCGGCGATATACTAGGCGCGGTCACTGATTACCTTACACTCTTAAAATCAGGACGCCGACGAGCGCGGAAAACGCGGATTCAAGGCGTTTTTTCGGTATCTTCTCAATAACCTGGGGCATTTTGGAATGCGCAAGTTCTACTTGCGCATTATCCCGAAGTAGAACTTCGGGACTCCAGGGTTCGCCCCAAAATTTTGAGAAGATACTTTTTTCGGGCGTTTTGTCAAAAAAATCTGCGTTCACACCTGCACTTGCGCCAGGTGCAAGTGTCCGCGTTTTCAGCGTCCCAAAAACAAATGTAAGGTAATCAAGCGCGGTCATTAATATTACAGCGCAAAGTCCGACGCTAGAGAGCGTCTCATACGCCTCTGCGTAGGCAGATGTTCTCTAACGTCTGCCCAACCTTGCGCTGTAAGGTTAATTACGGTTTTCTTTTTAACGCAAAGTCGCCAAGTCGCAAAGATTCAAAGAGTTTTCCTTCGCGACTCTGCGTCTTTGCGTTAAGAACTCGAACTGGAAAAAGCGCAATTTGTTCCCGTGTTCAATATAAATACAACGGTCAGCCGTCTGCGTTTAATTTAAATTGCCGGGCTTCCTATTTATAAATCCCCAACGGATTGTAACTGCCCGAAAAACCGGGAAACACAGATTCGATGTCCGCGTTGCCCATGCGTTTGGCGAGCAGTTCGCCGAGGACCGAGCGGTAATCGGTTGTGATGGCGAGATCGGCGTGGTCGTACAGCTGGTCGTTGTGCAGTCCGGGGAAGGAACCGAAGACCTGCCCGCCGTTGACGTTGCCGCCCAGTGTGAGCATGACGCTGCCGTGACCGTGATCCGTGCCGTAGGATTCGTTTTGCACCAGCCGCCGCCCAAATTCGCTGACGACGACGACGGATAATTTGTCGGTGTAGCCGGAGTCGAGGTCGAGGTAAAAGTTTGCCAGTCCAGAAGCGAGGCTGTTGAGCAGATCCGCCATGTAGCCGCCGTCGCCGTCGTTCTGATACTCGTGCGTATCCCAGCCGCCAAAGTCCACAGCGGCGACGCGCAGACCGGCGTCCAGTTTGATCATCTGCGCGACGGTTTTCAACTGCGTCCCAAATTCGTCGTCGTTGTACGCCGCGCCGTTGGACGGTTGATATTCGCCGTCGGTCAATGGGCGGACAATATCCAGCGCGTCCAGCGTCCGCAGTCCGGCGCGGTGCAAAAGGCTTTCGCCCGCATACATCGCGCGCAGGGCGGTCATGCGCGCTTCGCGCCAGTCGCCGCCCCACAGCGAAAAATCCTCCGGCGCGCCGAGGCTGACGGTGGGGACAAAGTTCAACAGCGACGTGGGCTGGCCCGAGGTGGCGATGGACGGCAGGATGGAAGAGACGCCCATCGTTTGCAGATGGCGCGTGATCCAGCCGGAGGCGGTGTTCTTCGCGCCGGGCGTGCCGAGTTCGATATATTCCTGCGCGTCGAAGTGACTGCGCGTGTCGAAGTTCAACCCGACCGAATGAATGACGCCCGCCCTGCCCTGCTGATACAAGTCGTACAACGGCGACATGGCGGGATGCAAACCGAATTGATCGTTCAACGGCAACAGGTTCGAGATTTGAATATCGGGGCGGGCTTTTTCGTAGAAGCCGCGGTCGTCGCCCGCAATCGGCGGAACGACGTTGAGCGCGTCCCAGCCGCCGCGCAAAAAGACGACCACCAATGTATCCGATGGATTATCCTGTTTTGCAAAAGCGAGGTTGGTCAGTTTTGCGCCAGCCATGGCGGCAATGGCGGCGGAACAGCCTTGTAAAAATTGTCGGCGGGGAAGGGCAGGTTTCATACGATCATCTCCATTGAAAATCGGGACTCATTGTACGCTGCGCAAAACCTCGCGCCGGGGACGGCGCGGAGAGCAACTTGAAGCAAGGTCATCTCCACTGAAATTCGGGGCTCATCAAAATCGTTTCGATCATGGCGGGCAGGGCATATCGCGCATGATCTTCCGACAACGTCTCGTCCGGGGCGTATTCCTGCGCCATCACCGCGACCACGGCATTGCGACCGGATTCGGGGAGCGAACGGTTCAGGATTCTTTGAATCCAGTAATCGGCGAGGGAAGAAGCGGTTCGCATCTCCGCCGGGGTTTGGGTAAACACATCCGAAAAAATTTTATAGCCGGTATCGTCTTCGTCCATCCAGTTTTCGGTCAAGCCCACCGCAAAGTTCCAGCGATACAAAAGCGACATGGAATTCATCCATGCTTCGCGCGTGTCCGGGTAGCCGTCGGGCGGGCGGCGC
>CAADGT010000077.1 GCA_900696595.1 uncultured Chloroflexota bacterium | reverse complement strand
GATTGATATATTATCCGCAAGTAACAGGAGAAATCCTAGTCCGACAATCAATCTCCAAAATGACCTTATCATGTTTCTCCTCCTTAGTGTTGGGCGGCAACCTGTATCAGGCATATCCGAAATTTGTCAGCCGGCGTTATTGCCGGTAAAGTGTCTCGCCAAGTGCAGTCCACCGCAATTGATTTCCTGTCTGGACTCCATACTGCTAAATTGTTTGTTCCGCCAAAGAGATGCCAAGTCAGCGCTTGTTGCGCCTGTCCTTGAATGACATTTACCAGAAACAAACCGCTTGTACCCCGCCCGTCGCCTAAGTTGGTACGCGCCAATGCCGTCAAGACCGGCGCATTGGGAACCCAATCTATAGTATCTATGAATGACCCTAAATCAGATTGATAAATAGCGCCGGTGGACACATCCAGAGTATTAATGAAGTTCCGCTTTATCAGTTCGCCAGGGTATGCGCTCGTAGTTATCATTGCGAGATAACGCCCGTCCGCGCTCCAGCGCAAATCATATGCCCATCGTGGGAGGGTATTTTCGACTCCCAAATCTATTTCACAAACCTGCCCGGTTTCGCTGTCTGCCAGAAATAAGAGAGCAGAGCCGTAGAAAGCGCTCCATCTCCCTTGCGGGTGGGATGCAATTTGGAGATTCCTTGCGAGAGCAGGGGTGGAAACGGGAAATTGAGGAAATTTGGAATAAACAAAGGATTCCAAATCAATTGGCGTAGTTTGGGCGCGCTCGGCAGTGCCATCCCAAATTTGGGGGCGCACACCTGCTGAAGGCGAGAGGTACATCAATTTTTCCCCAAGTAAGGCAGCAGAATGGAGGGAGACATCGGCGGAAATCAGGCGTTGTTTTTCAAGCGAGCCATAACTGATCCATAACTCGTAGCGGTCAACCTTCGACGAGTTGTTACTTTTTCCAACACTTGTTGTATAAGCCACAGCATTCAAATCTGAAAGCCATATAGGATTGCTTGAACCGTCTTGAACGGCGTAAATTTGGGATTGTCTCGTACGCGTGTTGAACGTTTCGATCGTTTCTTTTACGCTGCTCGGCTGGCGGCGTTTAATCAGCAAGGTCTTGTTGTCTGGCAGCCAGGCCACCAGGCTTATTCCATCTGGGCTGGATAGCACAACTTGGGGCTCGGAGAAAGAAAAGTTTTCCATCGCAGGAGATGCGATTGCACTTTCTTGGAAACCAAGTGATTCTAAAGGAAAAGCGCATTGCGGCGGACGATTTCCCGCAGGGGTAGAATGGAGGTTATAGGGTGTCTTCGTTGGCAACGGCGCGGTGGCGGTGATGCGGGGCGTGTTGGTTGCCGTACTTAGCTGCGCCACACCCGGCGCGGCGTTGGATCGGGCGACGACAGCCGAGAAGACCAATAAAATAAGCAAAACAGCCAGAAAGGGTTTGAGCAGGTTTTTCATCGCGTCCTCCTATGGTTGGGCGGAACGGTCCCAGCCGTATCAATGACCGCCCGGGATGGTTCAGTTTGACGATATTGAGTATAAGCAAAAAAACGGAAGTCAAGCGGGCTTGCAAGATTGAAAAGCGAATAAGCGCGATAAATCGGCGGGACAGAATGAATTTTGCGTCACTCCCTCGAAGCGACCCGAATCCCGGCGCCGATCAACAATCCGCCAGCCGGTTAGAACTGCTCGATGTTGCCGGTTTGACGGGCGACTTAAGAAAAAAGAAATTTCGGAAGCGTTCAATCTGCCGGAACGATGCTCATATCTTCCCCGCTGACTTGCAGGTCGCCGAGCGCCGCGAAACTCAATTGGCTCGAATCAAGATTGTATTTGCCTGTGATGCGCTCGAACAGGGCGTGATAACCCGCTTTGACCATCGCTTCCCATTTCAAGCCGAGCGCGTCCGCCGTTTTGCGAATCGCTTCGATGTCCTGTCCTTCGATTTCGACGAAGTTCCCGTAGGGCAGTTCATCGAGCATGACGTGAAGGCCGTTGATTTCGTATGTGGCGCGGTATTTTTCGTAGAACACGACGGGCGAAAAACCCAGCGCCTGCAAAAATTCCCGCGCCGCGTCAAAGTCCCCGACGGTGAATTCGATCTCCCTGCGGCTGAGGACGCCGCCCGCCTGCTCCGCGCTCGGTCCTTTGAATGTGAATTTCGCGTCGGCGTCCTTGCGCAGGCGCAAGACCTGTTTCTTCCGGCGCAACTCGCCGCCCGGGTTGTCGAAGCGCAGGTTGATCTCATGGATGCGCGGTTGAATCAAACGCGCCTTCAATTCAAGAAGGCGCGCTTCGATGCGTTTCAAATCGTTGATATAAAATTTGGCTTCGGTTTCGCGTCCGTTCATGATGCCTTCAATAAAAAGCAAGTCGGGTTGGCCATCCGACTTGCCATTTAATGCACGCTCAACAAGGTCTGTTTCTGCTCCACGCTTTCGCCCGGCTTTACGCGGATGCGGTCCACTTTGCCGTCGCGCGGCGACTTTAGTTCGTTCTGCATTTTCATCGATTCGAGGATGACAAGAACCTGTCCTTTTTTAACCTCTTCCCCCTCGGCGACGGGGACGGCGACCACGAGTCCCGGCATGGGGGCTTTGAGGTGGAATTCTCCGCCTTCGGCGACTCCGCTTCCCGCCGCCGCTTTGAGGCGTTTCTCGCGCTCATCCTCGACCTGCACCTGATACTGCCGCCCGCGCAACAACACCTGCCAGTTTTCATCGTCGGGGTAGACGAACGATTCGAACGATTTGCCGTCCAATAACAGCGAGAAGACGGGCTGTCCGCTTACGCTTTCAAAATTCACCGCCAGCAGACGGTCGCCCACGCGCACATGACGCTCGTCCACGATTTCAATCTGATATTCCCGGCCGTCCACAGTTGTCACATATTTCATTCGTCTGCCTCAATCAAAAATCATAAATCGCGAATCAACGGTGCATTCTTTCCCATCGCCCGACCCATTTCCAGTTGCTGGTGTCGCGTTCATTGCCGCGCACAACCTGCGCCGAGCGTTCGGTCTCCTTGTGGGCGACCAGCGTGGCGAGGATGGCGGCGATCTCCATCTGGGCTTCGTCCGGTTCGGAGGCGGCGTTCATCGAGAAGCGTTCCTCCACGAAGCGCGTGTCGAATTGCCCGCCCATGAAGCGATGCGAATCCATCAAGGTCTGGTGGAAGGGGATGTTCGTGCGCACGCCGACGATTCGATATTCCTCCAGCGCGCGGCGCATTCGCAAAATGGCTTGCGCGCGCGTCTCGCCCCAGACGATCAACTTGGCGATCATCGGGTCGTAATACGGCGTGATCTCGAAGCCGGGATACACGCCCGTATCCACGCGGATGCCGGGACCGGTGGGCAGGAGGCTGTGCGAGATTCTGCCGGTGGAGGGGATGAAGTTGTTGAACGGGTCCTCGGCGTTGACGCGACATTCGATGGCGTGACCTTGAAACTTCACCTCGGACTGTTTGTAACTAAGTTGCCGTCCGCGCGCGATGCGAATTTGTTCGGCGACGATGTCAATGCCGGTCACAAACTCCGTGACGGGATGTTCGACTTGCAGGCGCGTGTTCATTTCGAGAAAATAATAATTGCGATCCTTGTCCACGAGGAATTCAATCGTCCCGGCGTTGACGTAGTCCACCGCCTGCGCGGCTTTGACGGCGACGCTCCCCATCTTTTCGCGCAGGTCGTCGTCCATGAACGGCGAGGGCGCTTCTTCGACAAGTTTTTGATGACGGCGTTGAATGGAACATTCGCGCTCGCCGAGGTGGATCACATTCCCATGCGAGTCGGCGATGATTTGAAATTCGATGTGGCGCGCCCCCTCGACCAGTTTTTCGAGATAGACGTTGCCGTCCCCAAACGCCGATTCCGCCTCGCGCCTCGCGGACTGGAGCAGGGCTGGCATTTCCTCCAGGCTTCGGACTTCTCTCATGCCTTTTCCGCCGCCCCCCGCCGTCGCCTTGATCAGAAGCGGAAAACCGATGGACGGGGCAATCTTCAGGAGGTCGTCGTCGGTCATGTTGCCGACATCCTCCGTGCCGGGGACGACGGGCACGCCGGCTTTGATGACGGTGGCGCGGGCTTTGCCTTTGTCGCCCATTGCGGCGATGGACGATGGCTTGGGCCCGATGAAGGCGATTTTCAATTCCGCGCATTTGGCGGCAAAATCTTCGCGCTCGGCGAGGAAGCCGTAGCCGGGATGGATCGCATCCGCGCCGGAACGTTTGGCGATGTCGAGAATTTTGTCGGCGCGGAGATAGGATTCGCGCGACGGGGCGGGACCGAGCAAATAGGCTTCATCGGCATAGCGGACGTGAAGCGCGTTGCGATCCGCCTCCGAAAAGACGGCCACGGTCTCCAGCCCCAGTTCGCGGCAGGCGCGGATGATGCGGACGGCGATCTCGCCGCGGTTTGCGATCAGTACCTTCTTAAACATAATTGCTCCGCATGTTATATCTCCACGGTGAGACGGCTGTCTTCGGTCAGTCGTTCGAGAAAAGTAATTTGCAAATCCAATTGGCGATTGAACAGTTCTTCGCCGCTTTTCGTTCCCATGATTCCACCTTCGCGGTATTTCTTCAAAGTCAACAGGCGGTTTGAGGCTTGCTCTATCAATTTCTCGTAGTCTTCCGTCTCATTAAATAAGAGCAATAACCGGTAGGGACCGAAACGGTCAATATTATCCGCGTCGCTGACGATCTTCGACTCGACGGTGACGGGATGCTCGAAGTCGGCTTTATCGTCCACATGCGCGGCGATGGAATACAGGATATTGTCCATTGTTTCTTTTTCGTCTCCCTGCCTCTCGAGAAAGGGGCGGGCGATGCGCGCGCTGACCCTTCCATGTTCCCTGCCGTAATCCTCCGCGTCGAATTTCGAGATGTCGTGCAGGATGCAAGCCGCCATCACAACTTCCACATCCGCGCCTTCCGTCTCTGCGAGGCGTTTGCCGTATTGGACGACGCGCAGTGTGTGTTTCCAGCGGTAGTCGAAGCCCGGGCTGATGTGTCCCGCCGCTTCTGTTGCGGCGCGGCGGGCTTTGACGAATTCGGCGATTTTTTTCAATCGTTCGGACATCTGTTTTTCCATGACGAGTTTTTGCCGCGCTACAGCGGGATGTTCCCATGCTTCTTTGCCGGGTTGATGTCCCGTTTGTTGCTGAGCATGGCAAGGGCGTTGATCAGACGCGGACGGGTTTCCTTCGGTTCGATCACATCGTCCACATAGCCGCGCGAGGCCGCCACGTATGGGTTGGCGAATTTTTCCTTGTACTCGGATACCAGTTCCGCCTTGCGTTGGGCGGAGTCTTGCGCGGAATCCAGTTCGCGGCGGAAGATGATGCTGACCGCGCCGTCCGGTCCCATGACGGCGATCTCGGCCGTGGGCCAGGCGAGGTTCAAGTCGCCGCGGATATGCTTGGAGGACATGACGCAGTACGCGCCGCCGTAGGCCTTGCGGGTGATGACGGTCAATTTCGGGACGGTCGCCTCGCAATAGGCGTAGAGCAGTTTGGCGCCGGAGCGGATGATGCCGTGATGTTCCTGATTTGTTCCCGGCAAAAAGCCCGGTACGTCTTCAAAGGTGATGATGGGGATGTTGAACGAATCGCAGAAGCGGACGAAACGCGCGCCTTTTTCGCTGGCGTCTATATCCAGAACTCCCGCCAGGACGGCGGGCTGGTTGGCGACGATGCCGACGGAGCGCCCGCCCAGCCCCGCAAAACCGACGACGATGTTCCCGGCGTAGTTTTCGTGAATTTCGTAAAAGTTTCCGTCATCCACGATCAGGCGGATGACTTCTTTGATGTCGTAGGGTTTGTTCGGGTCTTCGGGGATGATCGTGTTGAGCGCTTCTTCCATCCGCAATGGGTCGTCCGAAGTGGGGAGAAGCGGCGCGTCCTCCATGTTGTTTTGCGGAAGATACCCGAGCAGTTTGCGGATGAGGTAGAGCGTGTCCGCTTCGTTATCCGCCGCAACGTGGCACACGCCGGATTTTTCCGAGTGGACGCCCGCGCCGCCGAGTTCTTCCTGAGTCACTTCTTCATGCGTGACGGTCTTGACCACGTCGGGTCCCGTGACGAACATGTAGGAGGTGTTGCGGGTCATGAAGATGAAATCGGTCAGGGCGGGGGAGTAAACCGCGCCGCCCGCGCACGGTCCCATGATGGCGGAAATTTGGGGGATGACGCCCGAAGCCAGCGTGTTGCGCAGGAAGATGTCGGCGTACCCGGCGAGCGAGACGACCCCCTCCTGGATGCGCGCGCCGCCCGAGTCGTTCAGCCCGATGACCGGCGCGCCGTTCTTCATCGCCATATCCATGATCTTGCATATTTTTTCGGCGTGGACTTCGCCCAGACTGCCGCCGAAGACGGTGAAATCCTGCGAGAAGACGTACACCAGCCGCCCGTCAATCGTCCCCCAGCCGGTGACGACGGAGTCGCTCATGTATTTTTGCTCGTCGAGGTTGAAGTCGTGGGTGCGATGCACGACGAACGGGTCTACTTCGCGGAAGGAGCCGCGGTCCAATAACAGGTCGAGGCGCTCGCGCGCGGTCAGGCGGCCTTTTTTGTGCTGGACTTCAATGCGCGCCTGTCCGCCGCCGAGGCGCGACTGCGCTTTCAATTCATTCAACTGCTGGATGTTCTGCGTTTCGTTCATGTGCCTCTCTCGACATTGATTTCGCCGCGACGACGACGAGCGCGACGCAAACGATGTTGACGACGATTGTAAAGACGGCGTTCGGGCGCGGGTTTTGCCAGATGAGCCGTTCGCTCCAATACCAGACTGTGTAGCCTGCCGCCGCCCCGGTGAGCCATTTTCCGCTCCAGGCTTTTTTTTGCAAAACGCTCCAGGCGACGAATAGCCCGATGATAAACCAAAAAGTTCCGGCGACGAAGATTGCAAACGGCGGCATACGCGCGCCGTATTCCAGCAGGATGGCGCGCCAGGCGAGGGACGTCCATGCTTTCAGGGCGTTCCATGACGCAAGAATTAACACCAGTCCGAGGGCAAGGGTTACTGTGAAGGGGCGTTTCATGGGGCGATGAATTCGTATAAGGGCGGGACAACCTGAAGGTTGTCGTACTATTAATATTTGGGTTCTTCGAGCAGGTATAGCAAATCCTTGCCGCCGAAACTGCTGTAGCGCTCAAGGTAGGGCGCGAATTGGCCGTAATAGGGCGGCAGGGCAAGCAGGCGCGGATTGGCGAAGATGACGGTCATGCCCTGTTTGCGCAGATAGACCGCCGCATCGCCTTCCTGAAGGACGCGGAAATATTCGTAACTGTTGATCAACCCGTCCATGTTGACGATGGCGCGATCCTCGATGAAATAGCCGACGTTGCCGCCGCCGGTCATGCCGACGATTTCGCCGGGGAAGGTGTTGTCTTCGATGTAGGCGACGACTTCCATGTAGGGCAGGCTGGGGTCGTAACGTCCGTGTGGCATGGCGTATTGAACCAAGCCCCAGAATTGAGCGAGCGTGAATGTGCCGTACGCAAGCGCCGCCGTAATCAGGAGCGGATTAAGGAAGCGGATGCGGCGCAGGGGTTTGAGGATCAAGTCCAGGAACAGGCTGGCGGCGAGGGTGAGCAGGATCATCTGGCTGACCCAGTACCATTCCTTCGCGCCGCCGTAGGATGTGGCGGTGTAGGATAGGGTCTGAACGACGCCCGAGGCGAGCAGGGGGATGAAGCCGAGGTTGGAGAGCGCCTGCCTGCTTCTTTTTCGATAAATGAACAGGAAAACGAGCCAGACCAGGACGAAGATGGATAGCAACGCGAAATACCGTTCGGTTTCCATATCCGCGCCGCGGATGAAATGCGGGCGCAGGACATCGTTGAAATACCAGACGAGTTCGGTGAAGGGCTGTCCGCTGTCGAACGCGCCAGGACCGAGACCGAAATAGGAGGGCCAGTCGGACGCCGGGAATTCGTAGGCTGTGCTGCCCATGGATCCCCACCAGCGTTTGATCTGTCCGCTGACCGGGCTGGATGTGCCAAAGGCGATTTGGTTGAAGAACATGTAACCTGCGAGCAACCCAACGACGACGCCGTAATACGCCGCGCCTTCGCGCAGCCAGTTTTCCCAATTGGACTTAAGTTGCGGAAGCGGGGAATCGTCGGCGTGGGAACGGCTTGGGTTTGCGAACCAATGCCCGGCGAGGCGCGAGGCGAGGACGAGGGTCAGGGTAAAGATCAGGTCGTAGAAAAAAGCCGAACGGGGGAAGTTTCGTCCCAATCCGAATTGAACGAGCAGGATGTAAAGCCCGGCGGCGAGGGATGAGGCGAGGGATGAGGCGATTGCGGTTTGCCGCGCCCAAACCCAAAGCGACATCGCCCGGGGATGCCGGTATAAACCGAGGAAATAGAATACGGCGATCTTGACGACCAGCGCGATCAGGGTCGCTTCGACGGCGGAGGAAGCGTAGGCGGGGTTGTAGGATTCAAAGCCGACTTTCAGAAGGACCGCGCTCGTCATCGAAACGAAGATGAGGGCGATGTCGAGCGGAAGGAAGATGCGGAGCGGCGAGCGGCGAAAGACGACCCATATTCCGGCGAGGAGCGCGAAGAAGACCAGGTCGAGGCGGCTGAACATGGCGAGCGCGGCGGTCAAGCCGAGCGCGGCGAGTCGTTTTGGTGTAACAGGGTTCGTCCGCCATTCGCCTTCGAACTTTGAAAGTTGATAAAGGGTCAGGACGACAAAGAAAACTGCGATGGGCGTTTCCAACCCCAGTTTATACACGGTGGCATGGATGTAGGTGTTGAACGACCAGAAGATTGCTGCAAGAATCGCAACGCCTTCGGAAAGATGTTTTCGGACGAGGCGGTAGAGCAGGACGGACGAGGCGGCATGGAGAAGCGCGACCGCAACCAGCAACACGCGCAGGGGCAGGATGAGGTCGTAGCGCGCCAGCGCGAAGATCGGGATGCAGACCAGCATCCACAATGGGTGATAGCCGTTTGTGATGTTGATGCCGTCGAAGGTGCTGCCGTGACCTTCGGCGATGTTTTGGGCGACCTTGAAGTAGTAATAGGCGTCGTCGCGCGCGAACCAGTGATTTGGGAAGGCGTAAGGATCCGCCCCCGCCGCGTACAGGTGGATCGCCAACATGACGACGACGAGCGCGATCTCGAAGGCGGGGAATTTTTTGGGAAGACTCGTCCCTCGGGTTGTTTTTTGAAGTGGAAGACTCATGCGTTCGAAAGTCCGTCTTCCACAATTTTTATCTCTTCGCCGCCCAACCCGTATAACTCGTAAACGAGGGAATCTATCGCCTTGTCGGTGGTTTCGATCTGGCGTTCCAGCGTTTCTTTATTCCCAGGGTTTGTTTCCGCCGACAAACTTATATGCAACGCAAGCGCCTTTCCCACAAGAGAAATCATTTTGTCGCTGCAAGCCTCCACCTTTTCGGATGGCGGAAAAGGCAGGGATAAAACATCTTTTATCGTCACCTGGGGAAAATCATCCTTGACCGCCTGTGTGACCTGTTTGATATACAGGAACGACAATAAACGGCTGTTCAAAACGCCAAGTAGGAACTTCGCGTTCACGCCTTGCGGAATGATGGAGTACAGGTTCTTGTTAGTTATAAAAGTCAGGTCTGTGACGCAAGCCATCAGCCGCTGTCTGCGATTGACAAGCCTTCTCAACAGAATCCTTTCGTTTTCAAACCAGAAGAATTCCTTTGGACGCTCTTTTAGTTTGTCGGAGAATTCGACCCATCTATCTGTCTGGAGATTGATTTGATACCGATAGACATCCCCTTCGAAATAGCGGAAATGATTTTTCGAGGCTTGTTTTCTGACCAGCAAATCCGAATCGAATAGAACGCCTCGCCGCATCAGGCAAACGTCGCCGAGCGTTCTTGAATTTGCGGAGGTCAATTTTTGCAATATTCCAATGGTATCCGGGTCGAGGACGAATTTACTGCCGTCGGCGGTTTCCCAATCCTTTTGCCGTACCAGTTTGTAATTCAAATCCTCGATTGCAACGATCTTCTCCCGCTTTGGGTATGTGTAGGTTGAAACCAGATGGTTGTCGGCTGGCGGATTTTTTTCGATAACGTAAATCAAGGTGTCCACGTAGGCATCTTCAAAAATATCGAAGGGTAGCAAAAGCAGGTTTTCAACCCGTTGGGATAAAAGAGTGTCGCGCAATTTTTTATACTGCGGACCTCCCGTCCAACCCGAAGGGACGATATAAGAAAGCCGCCCGCCCTGTTTGGAAATTGAAAGGGTTTTCTCGATAAAGCAGGTGTAAAGGTCCTTCGTCCCGCCAAAAGTTTTATACTGGGAGGCGAAATAAAGTTCCTCGTCGTCTGTAAAAGACGCGCCATACGGAGGATTGCCGATTGCCACGTCGAATCCGCCGTTGGCAAAAACTTCCTTGAATCCTTCCCCCCAATCGAAGGGATTCACGCGAATAAATTCGCCAGGGTCGGCAAATAGTTTTCCGTCAAAGTAATCGGGACCGATAAGGGAATTGCCATATTTGATGTTGTTTCCCAAATCGGGCAAAATCCTTTCCATGCCGAGTCCCAGTTGACCGTTGGCGTTTTCGAGCATTTTCAAAAGCAGGGAAAGCTTGGTCACTTCCACGGCCTGGCTGTCCACATCCACGCCGTGAATATTGTTGAGCAAAATTTCCTTCCTCTTGGCGGTGGTCAGTCTCCATTCGCCTTTGACGTCCACAATCCCCTCTCGAATTACGCGCCTGCCTTTCGCGTCCTCCTTTTCCTCCGACCGTCTTTGGTACGTAACCGCCTGGTACACAGCGGGGGATTTTCCGCCCGCCCATTTTTCGGGGTCGTTGGCTGTGTACCAATTCAAATGCCAGTCCATCAGGAACTGGTACGCGCCGAGTAAAAACGTCCCCGAACCGCAAGCCGGGTCAACGATTTTGAGCGAGGCGATTTCCTTCGGGGTTTTGCCTTCGGTCAATTTCCCGACCGTATTTTTGACGATGTACTCCACGATGTAAGTCGGCGTGTAATACACCCCGCCCGCCTTGCGGACTTCAGGTTTCTCCTCCACTTTTGCCTGGTGTCCCGCAGTAAGTCGAATGACCTTTCCGAGAAAACGCTCGTACACCTGTCCCAAAATATCGGAGGGGATGTATAAAAAGGCGTACGGGCTTTTTGGGTAATATAAATTCGAAATGATGTCCTTCAACACCCTGTCGTCCATCGTAAGCGAAAGGGTCAAATCGTCCGGGCGGCTGACCGATTCTTTTTCTTTTCTAAAGTGGAACAAGCCGGAATTGTATTTTGTGTCCGCCCGCTTGAACAATTTGCGCAATTCGTCATATATCCCGTCTTTATCCGCAATATCCTGCAATTGATTTTCGGGTTCTATGCCGCGTTCTTCGCAGATCCGCAAAAAGACAATGCGGTCAATCGTCATTTGCACGGCATAGTTCAAACCGGCAATGTCAATCGTTTCGTTTCGCAGGGCAATGTTTTTCGCAAGCGATTCGCGCCAGCGTTCGATTTCATGCAGGAAGGCGTCGTCAACGTCGTCCGCGCCTTTTTTGCCCTTCAGTCCGTCCGCGTATTTTGCGAGAGAGCCGTTTCGCACCGCTTCAGGCGAAAAGATTTTTACGATTTCTTCCCATCGTTTTTCGTATTCCTTGTAATGGACGAGCATGATTCGCCCGAAGGAAACCTTGTCGTTGTAACTCGGCTTGGCGCGGCAATCATATACGGCGAAATGCTCGAAGTCGGTCAGGATGTTAATGGGGAGTTTCGCGCTCCAGCCGTATCTCCTTAACTGAAAAGCCGCGTCCTGACTGCTCTCTATTTTTACGGACGGCTTCTTGGCTTCGACGAGAAAATCGAACCTGTTTTTATTTTCCCTGCTTGCGCGAAAGGCATAATCCGCCTTTTTGCCCTGCCCCGCCACCTCAACGGAAAATTCATGGACGACTTCCTTGTTGGATTCGTCGTCCCCCTTTTCATTCGATACGTCCCAGCCCAGCGCCGTAAAAAATTTATCCAAAAATTCGCGGCGCAATTCGGTTTCGTTCTTGCTCGAACGATACGAATCCAAATTCTGCTCGAAGGTCTCGACCAGTTTTTGAATGATCGCGAGGGCGGCGGTGTGCGAAGTCATTCCCTGATTTTACCTGATTCGACTTAAGCGATCTCCAGCGTGATCTTTCCAAAATTTTCACCGCGCCATAATCTTTCCTGCGCGGCGGCGGCATCTTCGAGCGGATAGGTTCTGTCAATCACGGGCTTGAGTTTGCCTGCCACAACTAAATCCATCGCCTCGGCGAAATCGTCGAGCGTGCTCATCGTCGAACCGATGATGGAAAGATGCTTCGCGAATATATAACGGTTATCAATCTCAAAGCGCGGACCGCCGCTGTTGCCCACCGTCAGCAGGCGCCCGCCTTTTTTCAGCGCGCGGAAACTCAGCGGGAAGGTCGTGCCGACATTGTCCACGACAACATCCGCGCCCTGCTTGTTCGTCGCGACGAAAACCGCTTTCGACCAATCCTGCTCTTTCGAGCGGTCAATCAGGATGTCCGCGCCGAGGGATTCGGCTTGTTTGAGTTTTGATTCGTTCGAGCCGATGACGACGACCTGCGCGCCGAGATATTTGGCGACCTGGATGGATGCCGAATTCACGCCTCCTCCCGCGCCGACGATTGCCACTGTTTCCCCAGCCTTGACTCCGCCGCGTTTGACCATCGAATGCCAGGCGGTCTGATAGACCAGCGCCGCGCTGACCGCAAGGTGATAATCGTAGTCGTCCGGCAGTTTATACAGTTGGCGGACGGGCAGGCTGATATATTCCGCGTATGTGCCGCGCACGGTCTCGCCGAGCAGATGCCATTTGACGCACAGGTTATCGCGCCCCGATTTGCAGAAGTTACATTCGCCGCATCCGAGGTTGGCGTTGATGACGACACGATCGCCGATGTTAAATCCATGTGCGCCTGCGCCCAGTTCGACGATCTCGCCCGCCCCATCCGCGCCGTTGATGTGGGGGAGTTCAAGTTTCAAGCCGGGCCAGCCGTTGCGGACGAAGACGTCCATGCGGTTGAGCGCGGCGGCATGAAGTTTGACGAGGGCTTCGCCGGGTTTGGGTAGCGGGGTGGGGAAGTCGCCGTATTCAAGGACTTCCGGTCCGCCGTGTTTGTGAAAGAGGACTGCTTTCATGGGTTTGCCTTTTTTGTAAAACAAGCCTATAGGGTTGTTTTACTACGGAGCGATTGCAAATTCGATGATAACCGACTTGACCGGCGAGGCTCCGAACGCATCCACGAGCGGAAGGTTGCGGCTCGAGGCTTCGACATGGCAGCGATAGGTTCCCGGCTCGAAGCGGTTCGCGATCACGCCCTTGCTCCTTCCGTCGGCGAACGATTGGGAGATCGCCGCCAGCGGTTCGTACGGTTCGTCCGTCGGCTCGAAGTCGGGGTCCTGCGTGAGGACGATGGAATCAATGAAGATCGCCATGAACTCCGGCGCGTCGTCGTTGAAGTCGCGATTTATGGAGGCGTTGAACTCCCCGGCGGGGACGGCGAAGGGTCCGACCCGCTCCCAGCGCCATTGATCGAGTCCGTTGATGTCGGTGTTTGCGAATATCCGGGTCTCTCCATTTATGGAGAATTCCATCGGGGAATGATCAACGACGCGTTTGTAAGAACGCGCCCAGAAATACAATGCGCCGGGTTCGGCGTTGTCGCCGGAAACGGCGATCGGCGCGGAGCCGTAATTGTCCATGATGAAGCCGCCGCCGTTCCAGCCGGAGGCGAAGGAAGTCTCGATCTGCCAGCCGGCGGCGATCGGAAGAGTCTCCGCCTCCATCCAGTTTCGTTCGCGCAACAAGCGGTTGCATTGCAGGGATACGTTGTCCGCTTTTCCCTGCGAGAGACTCCATGCAAAAGCGCCGGAGGACTGCTGTTCGAGCGAGATGGAGGCGCTGACGCAATCGGGGTTCGCCAGCGATTCCGCGTCAATATCCACGCGGGTAAAGAAGCGCCCCTCGCTCCATTCGGCTTTGGGGTAACACCTGCGCAAGCCGTCGGCGAGCGCGTCCCTTTTAATGCGGTCGTCAGGCGTGGCTGTATCCAGCAGGACGGTGCGGTTCATGCGCGGGCTGAGGCTGTGGATTTCCGGTAAAACTTTCTCCAATGCGACGGTTCGATACGCCTCCTTCAAAGACTCAGCCGGGAGTTTTTCCAGCATGAAGAGTTCGATCATCTGGTATTCGTTGTTCAGGGCTTCGTCTCCCTCCGGCACAGCGGCAAGGACGATGAAGTTATCGGGGTCGGCGGCGTCTCCCGCGAATTCGGCGAGTTCGCGGCGCATCTGGCGGTTGTCGAAGTCAATGACTTCGTTGAAGTAGATGTAGAGGTTGAACATCGGAAGCCAGGCGAGAACCGCCATGCCTGCGGCAAGGAGGATCGGTTTGTAGGCGTTTCCCACGGCGCGCAGGGTTTCGCGCCCGAAAACATACAAACCAATCCCGGAGAGGATGTACGCCGCCGGGAGCGCGGGATAATACAGACGCCCGAACGGGGAGTGAGTCGCTATCGGGACGGGAAAGACGAAGAGCAGGAACCAGCACAAGGTCCAGAAAGGGAGGCGGCGTTTCCAGGCGGCGATGGAGGCGGCGATTCCAAACGTCAGCCAGGGGAGCAGAAAAGCGTTCAGCAGGGGACCGCTCCGGTTGTAGAGAAAATCATCGTAGGTATGGACGTACCAGCTGGCGATCACTTCGCGGAAGTGAAACCATAACGTGAACGCGCCGCTCTCCCAGCCCTTCGCCCCGAGGTCGTAATAGGACATCCGTCCGGCGATGTAGGGAACTAGAAAGGGCAGGGCGAGCAATGCGGGGGCGAAGAATGCCGCGGCGTTTCGCAGGGCGTCTGCGGGCGTTTCTTTTTTGCGCAGGAATTCGGCGGCGACAATGACAAGGGCGGCGAGTCCGAGGGGCCAGACTGTGTCGTAGGTTAGCAAGCCGAGGGCGAGCGCGATTCCGGCAACGGCGAAGGCCGCCCAATGCCTGATCTTTATGGCGAACGCCAGGATCGCAAAAGTCAGGATCGGCCAAAGTTTGACGTGGCTTTCGACGTTCGCCAGCCTGCTGGCGCTGATGTCGAAGATGGAGGCGGCCGCCAGCCATGAAGCGAGCAGGGCGAGGGGCATGGCGGCGACCTGGCGAAGGTACATGTAAAGGACGAGCGCGGCGATCACGCTGAAGAGCGCCACTTCGAAGCGCGCGGCGTATAGCGAGGGTCCCATGATCCTGTGGAAGAGGGTTTGCATGTAAAAACTGACGGGCAGGGCGTCGCGGTGATATAAAGCGGAGATGTCCGGTTCGCCGCGCAAGCCGAGCCAGACGACTTCCGCCGTCCATTTGGCTTCGTCGCCTTCGATGCCGTAGGGGAAGGAATCGAGTTGATAGAAGCGGGCAAAGGCGGCGAAGGCAATCACCCCGGCGACAAGCGCAATTTCCACATGGCGCGGAAGCGGGCGCGGTTCGCTTATATCCTTTTGGGCGTTTTCCCGATTGAGCAAACCCCACACAAAAAAGCCCGCGCCTGCCATCAAGTACAGCCCTGCGCCGAGAGCGCGCTGATCGTCGCGGGCAAGCGCCCATTGCGCGGCGCCCGCGAGCGAAAGCAAACCCCAAAGTAAACCCGCCTGGATTTTGCGCGGGGATTTCTTTACGGCGGCGAGGATCGTCAGACCCAGCGCGGCGAGTCCGCCCACGACGTTGACAGTCGAGGCGGTTTGTTCGAAAAACAGGACAAGGTGGTTTCTCTGCCAGTGGATGAAATAGAAGGGACGCCCCGGTTGATCGGGCAAGCCCGGCGCTGCGCCTTTTATTTGGGCGGGAGAGGAAAGCCAGGCGAACCATATGATGAAGATCGCAACCGCGCCAAGCGTCACTTCCCATCGGCGCTCGGAGATGAATTTGCGAATCTTCTTCGCCGCTTCGTTGTCCTCATCTGGAGGGGAGGGGGAGCGGTGAAAAGTGAAAACCTTGTGGGGGGCGACGGATGGAAGCGCCGCCGCTTTGGATGAGTCGGCGGGCTCGGTTGTCTTGGCGGTTGGGGATGTTGCCGGAGACGACCCGGACGGGGATGTTTCGGCGGCGGGCGTGGGAGGAGCAGCCTCAGGGGACGGATCAGGTTTCGGGGAGCTTGATTCCGGTTCGGGGGCGGCGGGCGCGGATTCGGCCGGAGACTCCGAAGCGGAATCCGCCCATCCCCTGCGTTTCGCCATGAACATCAAGACGAACGCCAGCGCGATCGCGGCGACTGCGGGGGCGAGCGTCCATAAAGGGATGAGGTCCATGGACGACGCTACTTTCCCAATTCAAGTCTTGAGATGACCAGCCTTTGAATTTCGCTCGTGCCTTCGTAGATTTCGGTGATCTTCGCGTCGCGGAAGTAGCGCTCGACGGGCAGTTCGCGGCTGTAGCCCATGCCGCCGTGAATTTGCACCGCTTGATGCGCGACGTACATGGCGGTCTCGGATGCGAACAACTTCGCCATCGAGGCTTCGAGCGAATAACGCCCGTCGTTTTCCTTTGCTTTTTCCTTTGCAAGCGCGGCGTTGTAAATGAGCAGGCGCGAGGCTTCGATGCGGGTCTTCATGTCGGCGAGTTTGAATCCCGTTCCCTGAAATTGTCCGATGGGCTGACCGAACGCCTCGCGCTGGGTCGCGTACTGCCGCGCCGCTTCGTAAGCCGCTTCTGCGATCCCAAGCGCCTGGGTGGCGATGCCGATGCGGCCGGCGTCCAGCACGGTCATGGCGATCTTGAAGCCTTCGCCTTCTTCGCCGAGTCTGTTTTCAGCGGGTATGCGGCAGTCTTCGAAGGTCAATTCGCAGGTCGCCGAGGCGCGGATGCCAAGCTTCGGCTCTTTCTTTCCGCGGGTGAGCCCGGGCGTGTTCCCCGGAACGAGGAAGGCGCTGACGCCTTTTTGTTTTTTTGCGGGGTCGCTCATCATGAAGACGACGAAATAGTCGGCAACGGGCCCGCTGGTGACCCAGGATTTGCGCCCGTTCAAAACGTAGGAGTCGCCGTCGCGGGCGGCGCGGCTTTTCATCGTCCCGGCGTCCGATCCGCTTTGGGGTTCGGTGAGCGAATAGGCGCCGACGGATTTGCCCGAGGCGATGGGCGTGAGGAATTTTTTCTTTTGTTCTTCCGTTCCGAACTTGAGGATGCCGTGACAGTAAAGCGAGTTGTTGACCGACATGACAACGCCGTGCGAAGCGTCTGCCTTGCTGATCTCTTCGAGAGCCAATACATAAGCAAGCGCGTCCATGCCTGCGCCGCCGTATCTTTCGGGAATTTCGATGCCCATGAAGCCGAGTTCGCCCATCTTTTTGATGGTGGCGTGTGGAAATTCGCCCGTCTCGTCGTATTCGGCGGCGATGGGGACGATCTCTTTCTGCGCAAAGTCGCGCGCGGCGTCGCGCAGCATTTTATGTTCCTCGGTCAGTGGGTAAATGGGAAGGTCGGTCATTGGGCCTCCGATATGAATGTCCGAATTATACCGTGACGGGGCGGCAAACCTTCGGCGTGGAAAATTCGGCTCTCTGGGAACTGCCGTAATTAAACCCTTTTGGACACGGATACTTCGACAGGCTCCGTACAGGTTTCACGGACAACACGGATTTTTTGAATTCCTTCCGTGAAATCCGTCTTATCCGTGTACCGAATCACGGCAAGTCCTAAAGACCCGGAAAATTTCGATGGACGGAAACCGGCGTCGGCGGGGCGCGAGGCGGCATCTTCGATCGGGACCTCCGCATTGACGGCGCATCCAAAATCGTTATAATGCGAAACTGCTTCGAAACGACTGCGCGCTTTAGATTCATTTCATCATTCGATTTCTGTTTCAATGTCCGGCTCCTAACCCGGAACAAACATCCTGCTTTCTATTCCTCATCCTCCTTCATCCTTCATCATTAAATGTCCTCCTTCCCCGTCAAAATCTACATCGTCGCCCTTGTTCTGCGATTGATCCCCGTTCTGTTGACTGCCAACCTCGGCATCGGGCTGGACGACATGTTCCAATACGATATGCTGGCGCGCAGTCTCGCCGCCGGTCACGGATTTCGCTGGTATGCTCAACAAGACCTCAAATTACTCGAGCCGTATGTTGACTTCGATCTCTCGACTGCGACCGGTTATGACCCCGAATTCGGGGTTTACACTTCCTTCCGCGCCCCATTGTATCCCGCCTTCCTTGCGTTGATCTATTCCTTCAGCGGACTCGACTTCTCCCGTTTCTTCGCCGCCCGCCTCGCGCAGGCAATATTTCTCGGCGCGCCGCTGGCGCCGCTGACATATTTTGTTTCTAAAATCCTCTGCGTCATGCGTAATCCCAAAGCGGACGTTAGAGAACGTCCGCTGCGCGATGGCGGCAATGGCGAAAAAACCTCCCGGCTCTCCGCGTGGATCGTCGCCTGCTATCCCATGTTGCTCGTCTATCCTCTTGGATTGGGGACCGAAAATCTTTTCTTCATTCTGCTTCTTTCTTCTTTTCTCTTTCTCCTCAAATCGCTTGCCCGACCCTCTGCCTTCCGCCTCCTGCTTTCCGGTCTTCTCCTTGCTCTCACTGCTCTCACGCGATCCGTCATCCTTCCTTTCGCGTTTCTTGCGTTTGGGGCTTTGTTTTTTCGGCATCGTAAACGGGCCTTTCTTTTTATCTTTGCCTTTCTTCTCGCAATCTCTCCCTGGATCGTCCGCAATTCTCTCTTGCATGGCAAACCGACCGGCATCGAAACCTCGCTGGGGTACAACCTCTACCTCGGCTATCACCCCGCAGGGAACGGCTCCTTCGTCTTCGGACCCTCGCTGGATTTGCTCGCCATCATGGACGATTCCGAGCGCGATTTGGTTGGGACGCGGAAAGCGCTGGAATTCATCCGCGCCGAACCGGAACGCCTCATTCCGCTGGCGCTCAACCGCCTCGGCTTTTTCTTCGGCTTGGAGAAGCGCGTCCTGATGTATTTCTACTCCAATAACCTCCTCGGTTATATGCCGCTCCCATTATTATTGTTCCTCTCAGCCGTCCTGCTCCTGCCCTTCGTATTTTTGAGCGTGATTTCAGTGATTGGATTTTTCGCCCTCGAATCTTCCCCGCAAAAGGCGTTGCTTGGATTGCTTTTCCTTGCCTACATCCTGCCGCACGTCCTGATTCTCTCCGAAGACCGATTTCACCTCGCGTTGATCCCTTTCTTTGCGATATTGGCGTCTCACGTTTTGATTTCAATTCGCGAGAAAAAGATGGATTGGAAGATCGCCCGACCTTCGACATTGTTTGCCGTCGCGTTGGTCGTGTCGCTCTTTCTAAATTGGGGGCTGGAATTAAATAGCGATGCGGATAAAATAGCCCAACTCCTCAGCCCAACCGGCAACCAATCCCACTTCCCCTACTGATTCCCGTCAAAAGACCTGATGGGTTTTTGAAAACCTGTCGGATCTGCGATTATCGTATGAGAGGCGTATGAAATATCTCACCGGCGAAAAACTGAACTTCGATTGGAAGATCGTCACCGTCACCGTCGTCAGCGCCCTGTTGTTGATGGTGGACCGCTATCACAAGATATTCGAATCAAAATATTGGGATCGCGTTCTGCTCTATCTCGTCATTCCGTTGGCGATTACCCTGGTCTTTTTCCGCGAGAACCCCCGCGAATACGGCTTTCGATTGGGCGACTGGAAACTCGGTTTGACTTATACCCTTTTGGGCGTCGTCCTCATGGCGCCGGTCATTTATTATCTCGGTCACGATAACGAAGCGATGAGGAAGTATTACGAAAAATACGTGACCGGACTGCCGTGGACAACCTTTCTTGATCTGGTCGGGTGGGAATTCTTCTTCCGCGGGTGGATACTGTTTGCCTACGCCCGAAAATTTGGAAACGAAGCGTTGTGGCTTCAAGCTGTCCCATTTGCGCTGGCGCATATCGGCAAGCCCGAGGTCGAGACGTTATCCACCATCTTCGGCGGGTTCGCCTTCGGCTGGGTGGCGTGGCGGACGAAGTCCTTCGTCTATCCGTTTTTGATCCACTGGTTCATCGGCACGTTCATCATTTTGGTCGCGGCGGGGGTTGTTTGATATGCCCGAATACGAAGCGCGTCCGGCTCTTGAATCCGAATCCGCTCAAATCAAGGAATTGATCCATCTGGCGGGCATCAACCCCATGGGGTTGGATTGGAGGCGTTTTCTGGTCGCCGTCGAAGGCTCGGGGCGGGTGATCGGCTGCGGGCAGGTCAAGCCTCACGGAGCGGGTATCCTCGAACTGGCTTCGATAGCCGTGCCGCCTGACTATCGCGGACGGGGAATTGCCCGGCGAATCATCGAAGGGTTGCTGGCGAACCATCCGCGCCCGTTGTATCTGATGTGCATGGAGCATAACGGACCCATGTACGAAAAATTCGGCTTTCGTTCGATTGATTATGATGAAATGCCGAAGTACTTCCGGCGCATGAGGAGGATGTTCGACGCGGCGAAGATCGTTCGCCGGATTGACGAGGGGTTGTTGATCATGAAGTTGGAGTAGAATCCCCGGCATGAAAAACGCGCTCTATACGCTGGTCGGCGTGATGGCGGGATTTGCGCTCGCGGGCTTGTTGTTATTCATCGTCCGCGCGCCCGCGGGCGAACCGATCTCGCTTCAGCCTGCGCCGACGAAGGAGCCGATCGCCGTGCATGTCGTCGGCGCCGTGCCGCGCCCGGGCTTGTATGAATTTGCCGAGGGCGCGCGCATCCAGGACGCCATAGACGCGGCGGGCGGTTTGCTGGCCGGCGCGGATGTCGGCGCGATCAATCTTGCGGCGCTCCTCGTGGACGGTCAACAGTTGAACATTCCATTCAAGGCGGGGCAGGAACCATCATCTCAATCCACTGGCGGGGGCGATGAAGGGTTATCCCTGCCCGGCGCGACCGAACCGCCGGCTGAATCCGGCGGCGCGACCGAACTCGTTAATATCAACACTGCTTCGTTGGAGGAACTTGACAGCCTGCCCGGCATCGGTCCCACCATCGCCCAGCGGATTATTGACTACCGCGAGGAACATGGCGGTTTTCAAACTGTCGAAGATCTGTTGAACGTCTCCGGCATCGGTCCGTCCACTTTCGACCAGATCAAGGATTTGATAACGGTGTAATTCGGGTCTTTTCCGCGATTTTCTCTAAAACTTGCAACTCTCGTTTTACCCAACGCGGCATTCCTTCGCGCAGATTTGCAAGCAAGGAGGCGTTGTTTGCTATCGCTGCGTCAAGTTCTATCCAAACCGGCAAGAAACCCAACTCTTTTTCGTACTCGTCTAAATTTTGCTTCTCTGTAGTATTCTTCACTTGACACCAATAATAGTATGAAGTCATCTTGAAAACATCATATTCTCTTTCGAGCGGAAGGTCGTACTCGATTACCTTCAGAAAGGGGATGATTTTTCCTGCAACTTGTTTTCCGGTTTCTTCCGCCACTTCTCTTTTAAGCGCCGCTTCATGGCTCTCGCCGCGTTTAATGCCGCCGCCAGGGAATTTATAATCCCCGTTTTTCCTGGAATAAATCATCAACAATTTTTTATTGTCAGCAATGACGCCTCGAACCGCTTTCCTTGAAATTGTTCGACCATTGACGTCAACTTGTTCGTTATGAAAAATATCCTTCAGCAATTTCATTTGCCAGCCTCATTTATTCGCCTTGGCGTCTGCGCTTCCACTGCGCGCAGAAAGCATCCTGTCCGTCAGGCGCGGTTTTATAAACGCGCCTGGTCAATTGCGGCAGTTTGAAAATAGGCGATTATGATTAATGCAGGAATTGCGGCTAAATAATTTATAACAATGACGACAAGAGATATGCCCAATACAAGCCACCAAGATTCATTTTTAGCCTGCTTTGTCGCGACTAAATTGTTAATTTCGTCTTTCATTGTTTCGTTGTGCCATAAGTAAATAAGAATTGGGTAAACAATGGTGACAGGGATTATGAGCCAGATGGGGAGACTTGTGACAATCATCGTTGTGGCTGCGCTGATGGTCATGGAAATTATAAACCCTGCGGCTCCAACAATTAAGCCGCCTCTAAACTGCTCTTTTTTATCCAGCCTTTTGAAATTAATGGCGACAAGTATTGCGCCCGCCAAAAAACCGCCAAGCGCCGCGGCGATGACGGCTTGCCACACCGAGAAATATCGAGGAGCGTTTTTTATTGTTATTTCTTTGCTTATATCCGAAAGAACCTTTTCCTTTTGAAGATCAAATTCGGCTTGCGTCACAATTCCTTCGTCCAAGAGCATTTTTATCTTTTTCATTCGCTCTATCTCGGAGGATATGGGCTTTTCAGTTTTCGATACAATGGACATGCTGAGAAATCTTTTTGTTCGTTCTT